>JAGCPY010000068.1 GCA_017965425.1 Bacteroidaceae bacterium
CAAGTCACCAGCTTTGGACTCATGTCCTCAGCGTCGTGGGGTGTGCGTGCGTGTGTATACAACTACCCCTAAGAAGCCTAACTCGGCTATGCGTAAGGTAGCCCGTGTTCGTCTGACGAACACAAAAGAAGTGAACTCATACATTCCTGGAGAAGGACACAACCTGCAGGAGCACTCAATCGTGCTTGTGCGTGGTGGTCGTGTAAAGGACTTGCCAGGTGTACGTTATCACATCGTACGTGGAACACTGGATACAGCTGGTGTAGCATCACGTACACAGCGTCGCTCTAAGTACGGAGCAAAGAGACCAAAGGCTGCAAAGAAGTAAAAAACAGTAAACGGTCTTAAGAATCAGAAATCAGGTTGAGTAAATGACCCGTGAAGGGCATTGAAGCCGAAGTAAGACAACCAAGAAATTTAAAAGCTAAAAATGAGAACAGCAAAACCAAAGAAGAGGGTGATCCTACCAGATCCCGTTTACAATGACCAGAAAGTGTCAAAGTTCGTAAACCATCTTATGTATGATGGTAAGAAGAACACATCTTACGAAATCTTCTATGCTGCAATTAACACTGTAGGTGAGAAGATGAAGAATGAGGAGAAGCCAGCTCTTGAGATATGGAAGCAGGCACTTGACAATGTTACCCCACACGTTGAGGTAAAGAGCCGCCGTATCGGTGGTGCTACATTCCAGGTACCAACAGAGATTCGTCCAGACCGTAAGGAGTCAGTTGCAATGAAGAACCTCATCTCTTTCGCTCGTAAGCGTGGTGGTAAGGGTATGGCTGAGAAGCTCGCTGCTGAAATCATGGATGCATACAACAATCAGGGTGGTGCCTTCAAGCGTAAGGAAGATATGCACCGCATGGCTGAGGCTAACCGTGCATTCGCACATTTCCGCTTCTAAGCCCAAGGAAACAGATTATTTCAAGACAACTCGAATCGAATGGCAAAACAAGATTTGCATCTGACCCGTAACATCGGCATTATGGCCCACATCGATGCCGGTAAAACGACTACGTCTGAGCGTATCCTCTTTTATACGGGCCTGACACATAAAATAGGTGAAGTGCACGACGGCGCTGCCACCATGGACTGGATGGCCCAAGAGCAGGAGCGTGGCATCACCATCACTTCTGCTGCCACTACTACATTCTGGAACTGGAACGGTAACAAGTACAAGATTAACCTGATTGACACTCCGGGGCACGTGGACTTCACCGCAGAGGTGGAGCGTTCACTGCGCGTGCTCGACGGTGCCGTGGCTGCCTACTGTGCAGTTGGTGGCGTGGAGCCTCAGAGTGAGACTGTGTGGCGTCAGGCCGATAAGTACAATGTGCCCCGCATCGGTTACGTCAATAAGATGGACCGTAGCGGCGCCGACTTCTTTGAGGTCGTGCGTCAGATGAAGGATGTCCTGGGTGCCAAGGCGGTGCCTGTTGTCATCCCCATTGGTGCTGAAGAGAATTTCAAGGGTGTGGTTGACCTCATCAAGATGAAGGCTATCCTTTGGCATGACGAGACCATGGGGGCAGAGTACAGCGTGGAAGAAATTCCTGCTGACCTCATGGATGAAGCCCAGGAGTGGCGTGACAAGATGGTGGAGACTGCTGCCGAGTTTGACGAGTCGCTCATGGAGAAATTCTTTGACGATCCTGCCAGCATTACCGAGGAGGAAATCCTCGCTGCCTTGCGTGCGGCTACTGTCAGCATGGAGATCACTCCGATGCTCTGTGGCTCTTCGTTCAAGAACAAGGGCGTACAGACTCTGCTCGACTATGTCTGTGCTTTCCTGCCCAGCCCGCTGGATACTCCAAATGTTGTTGGCACTAACCCAGATAATGGCGAGGAGGAAGACCGCAAGCCCAGCGAGGACGAGAAAACCTCTGCCTTGGCCTTCAAGATAGCCACTGACCCGTATGTGGGTCGATTGACCTTCATCCGCGTGTATTCTGGTAAAGTGGAGGCGGGTAGCTATATCTACAATACCCGTTCTGGCAAGAAAGAGCGCGTGAGCCGCTTGTTCCAAATGCACAGCAACCACCAGAACCCTGTGGAGGTGATTGGCGCTGGCGATATTGGTGCAGGTGTTGGCTTCAAGGATATTCGCACGGGTGATACACTTTGCGACGAAGACGCCCCCATCGTGCTCGAGAGCATGGAATTCCCAGATCCCGTTATCGGTATCGCTGTGGAACCCAAGACTCAGAAAGACCTCGACAAACTCAGCAACGGTTTGGCCAAGCTGGCAGAGGAGGATCCGACCTTTACTGTACGTACCGACGAGCAGAGTGGTCAGACCATCATCAGCGGTATGGGTGAGTTGCACCTTGACATCATCATCGACCGTCTGAAGCGTGAGTTTAAGGTGGAGTGTAACCAAGGTAAGCCTCAGGTCAACTACAAGGAGGCCATTACGAAGACTGTCAACCTCCGAGAGGTGTATAAGAAGCAGTCGGGTGGTCGCGGTAAGTTCGCCGATATCATTGTCAACGTAGGACCTGTGGATGATGACTTTGAGGGAACGGGCCTGCAGTTCGTCAACAGCGTAACTGGTGGTAATATACCCAAGGAGTTTATTCCGGCTGTGCAGAAGGGCTTTGAGAGTGCTATGAAGAACGGCATCCTCGGTGGCTTCCCCATGGATAGCATGAAGGTGGATCTCCTTGATGGTAGCTTCCACCCCGTGGACTCAGACCAGCTCTCCTTTGAGATTTGTGCCATTCAGGCCTATCGTAATGCTTGCTCTCAGGCTAAGCCTGTACTCATGGAGCCCATCATGAAACTCGAGGTGGTGACGCCCGAGGAGAATATGGGCGATGTCATTGGTGACCTTAACAAGCGTCGTGGACAAGTCGAGGGCATGGATACGAGCCGCAGTGGTGCTCGAATCGTCAAGGCGATGGTGCCACTGGGTGAGATGTTCGGCTATGTGACGGCTCTACGTACCATCACCTCTGGCCGTGCCACCTCCAGTATGACGTATGATCATCACGCACCTGTTTCCAGCAGCATAGCCAAGGCTGTGCTTGAGGAAATCAAAGGTCGTGTTGACTTAGTCTAAAAAACACCCCAGCCCCTCTGTTGAGGAGCTGGGGGCGGTTGCTTTCGAGCAAATGACTCTTTGACAGCAGCCGCAAGAAATAATTGTGAATCGTAAATCGTTAAATTGTAAATCAAAATCATGAGTCAGAAAATTAGGATTAAACTGAAGTCCTACGACCACAATCTCGTGGATAAGTCCGCTGAGAAGATTGTCAAAACAGTGAAAGCTACGGGTGCTTTTGTGAGCGGTCCCATACCTCTCCCAACGCACAAGCGCATCTTCACCGTCAACCGTTCCACCTTCGTCAACAAGAAGGCACGTGAGCAGTTCCAACTATGTAATTACAAGCGTCTGATTGATATCTACAGCAGTACGGCACAGACTGTGGATGCTTTGATGAAGTTGGAGTTGCCCAGCGGCGTTGAAGTAGAGATTAAAGTGTGATAAAAGACTAGAATATCTAGATAATCTAGAAATAAATCAATTAATTAAATTTTAGAAATGCCAGGATTATTAGGAAAGAAAATCGGAATGACTTCCGTTTTCAGTGCCGACGGCAAGAATGTGCCGTGCACTGTTATCGAATTAGGTCCTTGCGTAGTTACCCAAATCAAGAGCATTGAGAAGGATGGTTATGCAGCTGTCCAACTCGGTTTCGAGGAGGCTAAGGAGAAAAATACGACCAAGCCCATGCTCGGACACTTTGCTAAAAGTGGTACTACCCCCAAGAGACACTTGGCCGAGTTCACAGGTTTTGAAGGCGAACTGAATCTGGGTGACACCATCACCGTGGATCTCTTTGCTGACACCGCTTACGTTGACGTGATTGGCACAAGTAAGGGTAAGGGATTTCAAGGTGTCGTCAAGCGTCATGGCTTTGGCGGCGTAGGACAGAGCACTCACGGTCAGGACGACCGTTTGCGCAAGCCAGGTTCTATCGGTGCCTGCTCATATCCCGCTAAGGTCTTCAAGGGCCTGCGTATGGGCGGTCAGATGGGCAATGCCCGTGTGACGACACATAACCTGCAAGTATTAAAGGTGATTCCCGAACACAACCTGCTCCTCATTAAGGGTAGTATTCCGGGTTTCAAAGGTTCAATCGTAAGCGTTATTAAGTAAGATGGAAGTCAGTGTATTGAATATAAAAGGTCAGGATACCGGTCGCAAGGTTGTCCTGAATGATGCTGTTTATGGCATTGAGCCTAATGACCACGCTATTTACCTTGATGTCCGCCTCTTCCTCGCCAACCAACGTCAGGGAACAGCCAAGGCCAAGGAGCGTTCTGAGGTGAGTGGCTCAACTCGCAAATTGGGCCGTCAGAAAGGTGGCGGTGGTGCACGTCGTGGTGACATCAATTCACCCGTACTCATTGGTGGTGCCCGTGTGTTTGGTCCCAAGCCCCGTGACTATGGCTTCAAATTGAACCAGAAAGTGCGTCTTCTTGCCCGCAGAAGCGCCCTTGCATACAAGGCACAGGAAAATGCAATTGTGGTTGTTGAAGACTTCACTTTTGAGGCTCCGAAGACAAAAAAGTTTATAGAAGTCATAAATAATCTTAAAGTTGACGGCAAGAAGGCCCTCTTTGTTTTGCCAGGTGTAGATAAAGCCGTATATTTGTCGGCTCGAAACCTCGAACGTGTCAATGTCATGACGGCAGCTGCGCTGAACACCTATAAGGTGCTTGACGCAGAAATTCTTGTGATTGCGGAGGGTGCCCTCGACATCGTAGAACAAAATCTTAACAAGTAAGCAACAAGACAATTATGGGATATATTATCAAACCCCTCGTCACTGAGAAGATGACGAAGATCACAGAGAAGCAGAACAAGTTCGGCTTCATCGTGCGTCCTGAAGCTAATAAGATCGAGATTAAAAATGAAGTTGAGGCGCTTTATAATGTAACAGTAGTTACTGTGAATACCTGTAGCTATGCGGGCAAGAACAAGACTCGTTACACTAAGGCCGGACTCATCAAGGGCCGCACGAATGCCTTCAAAAAGGCTATCGTCACTCTGAAAGAGGGCGAGACAATTGATTTCTACAGTAATATTTGATAAAAGATGGCAGTACGTAAATTAAAGCCCACAACACCGGGCCAAAGACACAAAATTATAGGTACCTTCGAAGAGATTACTGCATCTGTACCTGAAAAGTCTCTCACTTACGGTAAGCGCTCTACTGGCGGTCGTAACAATGTCGGTAAGATGACTGTCCGCTACATGGGTGGTGGTCACAAGAGAAAATTCCGCTTCATTGATTTCAAGCGAGAGAAAGATGGTGTTCCCGCAGTTGTGAAGACAATCGAGTATGATCCTAACCGTTCGGCTCGTATCGCTCTACTCTTCTATGCTGATGGTGAAAAGCGTTATATTATTGCTCCCAATGGTCTTCAGGTTGGTCAGACGCTGATGTCTGGCCCAGAGGCTGCTCCCGAAGTAGGTAATGCACTTCCTTTGCAGAACATCCCAGTGGGTACGGTGATTCACAACATCGAGCTCCGTCCTGGACAAGGTGCATTATTGGTTCGTTCCGCAGGTAATTTCGCTCAATTGACATCCCGTGAGGGACGCTATTGTGTGATTAAACTTCCCTCTGGTGAAACCCGTAAGATACTTAGCGCCTGCAAGGCTACTGTCGGTAGCGTAGGCAACAGCGATCATGCTCTTGAATCCTCTGGTAAGGCTGGACGTAGCCGCTGGCTTGGACGTCGCCCCCACAACCGTGGTGTCGTCATGAACCCGCACGATCACCCGATGGGTGGTGGTGAAGGTCGCCAAAGTGGTGGACATCCTCGTTCGCGTAAGGGACTTTATGCTAAGGGTCTCAAGACGCGTGCGCCGAAGAAGCAGTCCAATAAATATATCATTGAAAGAGCCAACAAAAAGTAATCACAATTAATTGAAGAATTATTATGAGTCGTTCACTTAAGAAAGGTCCGTACATTGCAGTAAGCCTTGAGAAGAAAGTTCTCGCCATGAACGAGAGCGGCAAAAAGAACGTCGTGAAGACTTGGGCTCGCGCTTCAATGATTAGCCCCGATTTCGTCGGCCATACGATTGCCGTTCACAACGGAAACAAGTTCATTCCTGTGTATGTCACCGAGAACATGGTCGGTCACAAGTTGGGAGAGTTCGCTCCTACCCGCAAGTTCGGCGGCCATGCTGGTCAGAAGAAGAAGTAAGCAGGATCTACCTTTTTAACCAGAACAAATAGAGTAATAATATAATGGGAAAAAGAAAAAGACTTGCAGCTGAAGCAAGAAAGGCTGCATTGAAGACCCAGTACTTTGCCAAGGCTAAGGGCGTACCTTCCTCCCCGCGAAAGATGCGTTATGTGGTGGATCTGATTCGTGGCATGGAGGTAAACCGCGCTCTGGCCACGCTGCACTTCAATAAGAAGGCCGCAGCAGCCGACGTGGAGAAACTTCTGCGTTCAGCCATTGCCAACTGGGAACAGAAAAACGACCGCAAAGCCGAGGATGGCGAGCTGGTTGTTTCGAGAGTGTTTGTTGATGAAGGCGCAACCCTCAAGCGTATGCGTCCCGCTCCCCAGGGTCGTGGCTATCGTATCCGCAAGCGCAGCAACCATGTCACTTTGTTCGTTGACACTAAAACTAATGATTAATCAGTAGAAGTATGGGACAGAAAGTTAATCCTATCAGCAACCGTCTCGGCATTGTCCGTGGTTGGGATTCCAATTGGTATGGTGGCAAGAACTTTGGCGAATCCATCCTTGAGGACAGTAAGATCCGCAAGTATCTCATGGTACGTCTGGGCGATGCCAGCATCTCCCGTATTGTAATCGAACGCACGCTGAAACTCGTAACAATTACCGTCTGCACTTCTCGTCCAGGCTTAATCATAGGCAAGGGTGGCGAAAAGGTCGATGCGCTCAAGAAAGAGCTCAAAAAGATAACAGATAAGGATATTCAAATCAATATCTTTGAAATCAAGAAACCTGATTTGGATGCAAACATCGTAGGTGCCAATATTGCTAAGCAGGTAGAGGGAAAGATTGCCTATCGCCGTGCCATCAAGATGGCTATCGCTAATGCAATGCGCGCCGGTGCAGAAGGAATTAAGGTGCTTATATCTGGTCGCTTGAATGGTGCAGAAATTGCACGTTCCGAGATGTTCAAAGAAGGACGTACTCCTTTGCATACATTCCGTGCAGACATCGATTATTGCCAGACAGAAGCCCTCACGAAAGTGGGTCTTCTCGGCATTAAAGTCTGGATCTGTCGTGGTGAAGTCTATGGAAAGAAAGATTTAGCTCCAAATTTCACTCAGCAAAAGGAAAGTGGCCGTTTCGGCGGTAATGACCGTGGCGGTCGTCGTGGTCCCCGTCGTGCACGTAACAACAATCGTTAAACATTTGAAAGGATACAACAATGTTACAGCCGAAAAGAACTAAATACAGAAGACCACAAAAGGGTCGTTGCAAGGGCAATGCCCAGCGTGGTAATCAGCTTGCTTTCGGATCGTTCGGTATAAAGAGCCTCGACACGCATTGGATAACTGGTCGCCAAATTGAGGCTGCCCGTGTGGCCGTGACTCGTTATATGCAGCGTGAGGGTCAGGTTTGGATCCGAATATTCCCAGATAAACCTATCACCAAGAAACCTGCCGACGTCCGAATGGGTAAAGGTAAGGGTGATCCTGTGGGATATGTGTTCCCCATCACACCGGGCCGCATTATTTTTGAGGTGGAAGGTGTGTCTTACGAGACAGCAAAAGAAGCACTGCGCCTTGCTGCACAGAAGCTTCCCGTTACAACTAAGTTCATTGTTAGACGAGATTACGACAAAAACGCTTGATTATGAAGACAACAGAAGTTAGAGCTCTCACCATTGAGGAACTCGCAGAGAAGATTGAAACGGCAAAGGCGCAATACAACCAGATGTTGCTCAATCATGCTGTATCTCCCTTGGAGAATCCTTCTGAAATCAAGAAGGCACGTCGTGATATCGCACGTATGATGACGATTCTAACGGAGAAAAAGAACGCTTAAAATGGTCTTAGAAACATGGAAGCTAGAAACTTAAGAAAGACAAGAACCGGTGTTGTCGTCAGCGACAAGATGGATAAGACCATTGTAGTGGCTGCTAAGTATAAGGAAAGACACCCGATTTACGGTAAGTTCGTCTCTAAGACGAAGAAGTAACATGCTCACGACGAGAAGAACGATTGCCATAAGGGTGATACCGTTCTTATCATGGAAACCCGTCCCCTGAGCAAAACCAAGAGATGGAGAGTAGTAGAAATCGTTGAAAGAGCTAAGTAATTATGATACAGACAGAATCTAGATTAGTCGTTGCAGACAACAGTGGTGCTAAAGAGTGTCTTTGCATCCGCGTGTTGGGTGGCACACGTCGCCGCTATGCAACCGTTGGGGACGTTATCGTCGTCTCTGTGAAGAGCGTCATCCCCTCCAGTGATATTAAAAAGGGTGCTGTGTCGAAAGCTTTGATCGTCCGCACAAGCAAGGAAGTCCGTCGGGCTGATGGCTCCTATATTCGCTTTGACGACAATGCTTGCGTACTGTTGAACAATGCTGGTGAACTTCGTGGTAGCCGTATCTTCGGCCCTGTGGCTCGTGAGTTGCGTGCTGCCAATATGAAGGTGGTTTCACTCGCACCCGAAGTTCTTTAATTATCTAAAGATTCATTTACAGTAATGGCAAAATTACATATTAAGAAAGGCGACACGGTACAGGTACTGGCTGGCACGAGCAAAGGTCAGACTGGTAAGGTGCTGAAAGTGTTCGTCAAGGAGCAGAGGGCTATCGTGGAAGGCCTTAATATGGTTTCCAAGAGTCAGAAGCCCAGTGCCAAATACCCTCAGGGTGGCATCGTTAAGCAGGAAGCTCCCATCCATATTTCAAACTTGAATGTGGTGGATCCCAAAACTGGAAAGGCTACACGCATTGGCCGTAGGTTAAACGAAGAGGGCAAGCTTGTCCGTTATGCAAAAAAATCAGGAGAGGAGATTAAGTAATGGCTAATACAGCAAGACTGAAGCAGGAGTATGTGGAACGCATCGCTCCCGCATTGAAAGAGAAGTTCGGCTATAGCTCTGCTATGCAGATTCCCGTCCTGAAAAAAATTGTCATCAATCAAGGATTGGGTATTGCTACGGTCGATAAAAAGATTATTGAAGTCGCAATGAACGAACTGACTGCTATTACTGGTCAGAAGGCGGTTGCAACTATTTCCAAAAAGGATGTGGCAAATTTCAAGCTTCGTAAAAAGATGCCTATCGGTGTCATGGTAACCCTCCGTCGCGAGCGCATGTACGAGTTCCTGGAGAAGCTTGTAAAAGTTGCTCTGCCCCGTATCCGTGACTTTAAAGGTATTGAGAGCAAACTTGATGGTCGCGGCAATTATACGCTCGGCATTCAGGAGCAGATTATCTTCCCTGAAATCAACATCGATGCTATTGACCGCATTGTCGGTATGAATATCACTTTCGTGACTACGGCAAAGACTGATGAAGAAGGTTTTGCTCTTCTGAAAGAGTTTGGTCTTCCCTTCAAGAACGCTAAAGACTAATAAGATATGGCAAAAGAATCTATGAAGGCCCGCGAGGTCAAGCGTGCCAAGCTCGTTGCCAAGTATGCTGCCAAGCGTGCTGCATTGAAGAAAATCGTCAATACGGGTGAACCCGTTGAGGCTTTCGAAGCTGCACAGAAGTTGCAGAGCATTCCTCGCAACGCCAACCCCATCCGTCTGCACAACCGTTGCAAAATTACGGGACGTCCTAAAGGCTATATGCGCCAGTTCGGCCTTTCACGTATTCAGTTCCGTGAGATGGCATCACAGGGACTTATTCCGGGTGTGAGAAAGGCAAGTTGGTAATGGCTCTTATGAAAGAACCCAAGTTACTTTATGTTTAATATTGTCGGCAGAGTGCCGATTAATTAAATTCACAAAACAAATGACAGATCCTATTGCAGACTATTTGACGCGAGTGCGCAATGCCATCATGGCTAAGCACAGAGTGGTGGAAATCCCTGCGTCAAATCTGAAGAAGGAAATCACCAAGATTCTCTTCGAGAAGGGTTACATCTTGAACTACAAGTTCGTTGACGATGGCCCTCAGGGCACGATTAAGATCGCCCTGAAGTATGATGCAGTTAACAAGGTTAACGCCATCAAAAAACTGATTCGTGTGTCCAAGCCTGGTATGCGTAAATATACTGGTTATAAGGACATGCCCCGAGTGATTAACGGCCTGGGTATCGCCATTATCTCCACTTCACGTGGCGTGATGACGAACAAAGAAGCCGCCGAACAGAAAATCGGTGGAGAGGTCCTGTGCTATGTTTATTAATTAAAGGAGGAATTAACATGTCAAGAATTGGTAAATTGCCCATAAACATCCCTGCAGGTGTTGAGATTTCCATTGATGGCAACAAAGTTACCGTCAAAGGTAAGGAGGGTGTTTTAACCCAAGAGGTGAATCCTTCCATTAAAGTTAATTATGACAAGGAGAAGGCAGACATAACCTTCACTATCGATGAGGAGTATGATCCCATCAATGTCTCCTTGAAACAGAAACAGGCTTATCACGGTCTTTATCGTTCGCTTATCCACAACATGGTTGTCGGTGTTAGTGAGGGTTACACGAAGCAGATGGAATTGGTAGGTGTTGGTTATCGCGTAAGCAATAAAGGCAACCTGCTTGAGTTTGCGCTTGGTTATACTCATCCCATCCTCATCCAACTTCCTGCCGAAATTAAGGTGGAAACGAAAATGGAGCGTAACCAGAATCCTCAGATTATCTTGAAATCTTGTGACAAACAGCTCCTTGGGCAGGTTTGTGCCAAGATACGTTCTTTCCGTAAGCCCGAACCTTACAAGGGTAAGGGTATCTTGTTCGTTGGCGAACAGATTCGCAGAAAGTCAGGTAAATCAGCAGGTGCTAAGTAATAGTAACTCTAAAATCGCGTAATCATGACAACGAAAATAGAAAGACGAATCAAGATTAAGTATAGAGTTCGCAACAAGATCTCTGGTACAGCCGAACGCCCCCGTATGTCGGTGTTCCGCAGTAACAAGCAGATATACGTTCAGATTATCAATGACCTCACAGGCACAACGTTGTGTGCAGCGTCGTCTCTCGGTATGGATGTTTGTCCAAAGAAGGAACAAGCTGCTAAGGTCGGCGAACTCATTGCAAAGAAGGCTCTTGAAGCCGGTATCACTACTGTCGTTTTCGACCGTAACGGATATCTCTATCATGGTAGAGTGAAGGAAGTTGCTGACGCAGCACGTAACGGTGGACTTAAATTCTAATTCATTATGGCAATCAAGAATGTAAAGATCAATAGCGATGTTGAATTGAAGGACCGCCTCGTAGCCATCAATCGTGTTACTAAGGTGACAAAGGGTGGCCGCACCTTCACATTTGCAGCAATCGTTGTAGTCGGCGACGGCAAGGGTATCATCGGTTACGGCCTCGGCAAAGCTGGTGAAGTGACTGCCGCTATCGCCAAGGGTGTGGAAGCTGCCAAGAAGAATCTTGTGCAGGTTCCCGTCATCAAGGGCACCGTGCCCCATGAGCAGGCCGCCAAGTTCGGCGGTGCTGAAGTGCTCATTATGCCTGCTTCCACCGGTACTGGTGTTGTGGCTGGTGGCGCTATGCGTGCTGTCCTCGAGAGTGTTGGAATCACGGACTGTCTGGCCAAGTCTAAAGGGTCTTCTAACCCTCACAATTTGGTAAAGGCTACTATCGCTGCTCTTGCTGAAATGCGGGATGCTCGTCAGATAGCTCAGAATCGTGGCATCAGTGTGGAAAAAGTATTCAGAGGTTAACGAAGGAGGTTCAAGACTATGGCAACTATTAAAGTGAAGCAAATCAAGAGCCGTATCGGCGCCCCCAAGAATCAAAAGCGCACACTCGACGCTATGGGGCTGAGAAAGTTGAATCACGTCGTGGAGCTAGAGGACACCCCCTCTGTCCGCGGTCAGATCCAGACTGTTCATCATTTGGTGAAGGTTTTGGACTAAGTCATTCAACTGGAACATAAAACATTAAACTCTAAACTCTTTTAACCGATACACGATTATGAAATTGAATACATTGAAACCCGCCGCAGGTTCCACAAAGTCTCGCAAGAGAATTGGCCGTGGACCCGGTTCTGGCTTGGGTGGAACTTCCACCCGTGGTCATAAGGGTGCAAAGGCACGTTCGGGTTATAAGAAGAAGATTGGTTTTGAAGGCGGTCAGATGCCCTTGCAGCGCCGTCTGCCAAAATTCGGATTCAAGAACATCAACCGCAAAGAATTTGCTCCTGTCAATCTGAGCGTTATCCAGAAGCTTGCTGAGCAGGGTCTTGAAAAGGTGGGTCTTGCAGAAATCGTCGCCGCTGGCTATGCGAAGGCAGGTGAGTTGGTGAAGGTTCTTGGCAAGGGACAGCTCACAGCCAAGGTTGATGTAGAGGCAAATGCCTTCTCCAAGACCGCTGAGGCTGCTATCACAGCTGCTGGCGGTAATGCTACAACTCTGTAAGAACAAAGACTCATGAAGAAGTTTTTTGCAACACTGAAGAACATTTGGATGATTGAGGACCTTCGGATGAAGATCCTCATCACCATTGGTTTTGCCGCCATCTACCGTTTCGGTTCCTTTGTGGTGCTTCCGGGCATCAATCCGAATCATCTGGTAGCTTTGCGCGAGCAGACCAGTGAGGGTTTGATGAGCCTTCTGAATATGTTCTCTGGAGGTGCATTCTCCAACGCATCTATTTTTGCATTGGGAATCATGCCCTACATCACGGCCTCCATCGTCATCCAGCTTTTAGCTGTGGCTGTTCCTTACTTCCAAAAGATGCAGCGCGAGGGCGAGAGTGGTCGTCGTAAGATCAATCAGTACACACGTTATCTGACGATTTTCATCCTGTTCTTCCAGGCACCAGGTTATCTGGTGAACTTGAAGCACATGTCGGGTGGTGCTTTGAATCCATCCATCGGCTGGACTTCGTTCATGATAGCATCGACTGTCATCCTTGCTGCTGGCAGTATGTTCATCCTTTGGCTTGGTGAACGTATTACTGACAAAGGCATTGGCAACGGTGTGTCCATGATTATTATGTTAGGTATTATTGCCCGTTTGCCGCAAGCTTTTGGTCAGGAGGCTGTCAGCCGTCTGAACAATCTGAATGGTGGCGGTCTGGTGATGTTCCTCGTGGAGTTAGTTATCCTGTTCTTGGTGGTTATGGCTGCTATCATGCTGACACAGGCGACCCGTAAGGTTCCTGTTCAATATGCCAAGCGAGTCATGGGAGGCCAACAGATAGGTGGTGCGCGTCAGTACATCCCCTTGAAATTGTTCGCTGCTAATGTGATGCCTATCATCTTTGCTCAGGCTATCATGTTCCTTCCCATCACTTTGATGCAGGCTTTCACAGACGGACAGAATCCCAGTGCAGTTCTCATGGCCCTCTCCGACCATCGCAGTTGGGCATATAATGTATTGTTTGCCATCCTCATTATCGGTTTCACTTACCTCTACACCGCCATTACGATGAATCCTGTTCAGATGGCTGAGGACATGAAGCGCAATAATGGTTTCATTCCAGGCGTTCGTCCTGGTAAGGACACGGCAGACTATATAGACAATGTGATGTCCCACATCATGTTGCCTGGTTCCATATTCTTGGCTTTCATTGCCTGTATGCCTGCATTCGCTGGTTTGCTCAATGTTCAGCCTGAATTTGCTCAGTTTTTTGGAGGTACTTCGCTTTTGATTCTCGTGGGTGTTGTCCTTGACACACTCCAGCAGATAGAGAGCCACCTGTTGATGCGTCATTATGACGGCCTGCTCGAGTCGGGTCGCATCCGTGGCCGCAGCGGTGTCAGTGCTTACTAAGACCTAATCTGGAATGATCTTCCTGAAGACTGAGGATGAAATTGAGCTGATGCGGGCAGCCAATAGATTGGTAGCCCAGACGCTTGCCGAAGTCGGAAAAGCCTTACGTCCAGGCGTCACAACAGCTCAGTTAGATAAACTCGCCGAGGAGTTCATCCGTGACCACGGTGCAGAACCAACCTTTAAGGGTTTCCCGAATCCATACGGTGGCCCCTTTCCCGGAAGCATCTGCACCTCAGTGAATGAAGTAGTGGTTCATGGCGTTCCCTCTGAGGACGTGGTTCTCCGTGAAGGCGACATTATTTCAGTTGACTGCGGTACGTTGCTCAATGGTTACAATGGCGATTCCTGTTACACCTTCCAGGTGGGGGAAGTCTCTGAAGAAGTACGCCAGTTACTCCGCACGACGAAAGAAGCTCTATACTGCGGCATTGCTACCGCCGTTGCTGGCCATAGGGTCGGTGACATTGGCTACGCCGTCCAAAGCCATTGTGAGTCTGCCGGCTACGGTGTCGTCCGTGAGTTCGTCGGCCACGGTATTGGTAAGGAGATGCACGAGGATCCTCAGGTACCAAACTTTGGTCGTCGGGGACAAGGCAAACAGTTGAAGAATGGGCTTTGCATCGCCATAGAACCAATGATTACGATGGGCACCTATGAAGTCTATATGATGTCAGATCGCTGGACCATCAAGACTCGTGACGGCAAGCCCGCAGCTCATTTCGAGCACACCATCGCCATCCATCACGGAAAGGCTGACATCCTCTCCTCTTTCGAGGAAATCGAGATGCTAGAAGCGTCTAGAAACCAGACATTATAATATAAACTGAACGACGAATATGGCAAAGCAATCAGCTATTGAGCAAGATGGACAGATCATGGAGTCACTATCCAATGCAATGTTCCGTGTGGAGTTGGAGAATGGACACCAGATTACAGCCCATATCTCAGGCAAGATGAGAATGCACTATATTAAAATCCTTCCTGGAGACAAAGTCAAGGTCGAAATGAGTCCTTATGATTTGTCTAAGGGTCGCATCGTATTCAGATACAAATAACGAAAGCAAAAAGATATGAAAACAAGAGCATCCTTAAAGAAGCGTACTCCCGAGTGCAAGATTGTGCGTCGCAAGGGACGTCTGTATGTGATTAATAAGAAGAACCCGAAGTTTAAAATGCGTCAGGGTTAATCCGTAAGTATTGCAAAATCTAAGTATAGTTATATGGCAATAAGAATTGTTGGTGTCGATTTGCCCCAGAACAAGAGGGGTGAAATCGCTTTGACCTATGTCTTCGGCATTGGTCGCAGTAGTTCAGCAAAGATCCTGGAGAAGGCTGGTGTCGATAAAGACATCAAGGTGAAGGATTGGACCGACGAGCAGGCCGGTAAAATCCGTGAGGTGATTGCCGCTGACTACAAGGTGGAGGGTGACCTCCGTTCAGAGATCGCTATGAACATCAAGCGTCTGATGGATATCGGTTGCTATCGTGGTGTTCGTCACCGTAATGGCTTGCCTGTCCGTGGTCAGAGCACTAAGAACAATGCCCGCACACGTAAGGGCAAGAAAAAGACTGTCGCAAACAAGAAAAAGGCTACCAAATAATCATTAAGATATGGCAAAGAAAACAGTCGCAGCAAAGAAAAGAAACGTGAAGGTTGATGCTCTGGGCCAGCTCCATGTGCATAGCTCCTTCAACAATGTCATCGTTTCGCTTGCCAACAGCGAAGGTCAGGTGATTTCCTGGTCCAGCGCCGGTAAGATGGGGTTCCGTGGTTCCAAGAAGAACACCCCCTATGCCGCTCAGATGGCAGCTCAGGATTGTGCCAAGATTGCTTATGACCTTGGTCTGCGTAAGGTGAAAGCTTACGTGAAGGGTCCAGGCAACGGCCGTGAGTCCGCTATCCGCACCGTTCATGGTGCCGGCATCGAAGTCGTCGAGATCGTTGACGTCACTCCGCTTCCCCACAACGGTTGCCGTCCTCCCAAGCGTCGTAGAGTCTGATCACGAGTCAGAAGAAAATTCTTTTCACAACAGAGTCCCTCAGGGCAGGAGACTTCTTCATCAAGGCACATACATTTCCTTTCTGTAAGTTAGCGCGGCTGCTATGTGTCTCCTCCCAAAAGGCTCACAACACATTAAAACTTAAAAGAAACTATGGCTAGATATACTGGTCCAAAGTCAAAGATTGCCCGCCGCTTCGGCGAAGCTATTTTCGGTCCTGACAAGGTTCTTTCCAAGCGTAATTTCCCTCCTGGACAGCATGGCAACAACCGTCGTCGCAAGACTTCTGAGTATGGTATCATGCTTGCCGAGAAGCAAAAGGCCAAGTACACCTATGGCGTGCTTGAGAAGCAGTTCCGTAACATGTTTGAGAAGGCAGCCCGCACCAACGGCATCACTGGTGAGATTCTCCTCCAGAACCTCGAATGTCGTTTGGATAACATCGTGTTCCGTCTCGGCATCGCTCCCACACGTGCTGCTGCTCGTCAGCTTGTCAGCCACCGTCACATCGTTGTCGATGGCAAGTGTGTTCATGTTCCGTCCTATGCTGTGAAGCCCGGACAAATTGTCGGCGTTCGCGAGAAGGCTAAGTCTCTCGAAGTTATCGCTGCTGCCCTCGCTGGTTTCAACCACAGCAAGTATCCTTGGATTGAATGGGACGAGGCACAGAAGGCAGGTAAGCTCTTGCATAAGCCCGAACGTGCTGACATTCCTGAGAACATTAAGGAGCAACTGATTGTTGAATTGTATTCTAAATAATAATTGATTATGGCGATATTAGCATTTCAGAAACCTGACAAGGTGTTAATGGTGGAGGCCGATGACAAATACGGCAAGTTCGAATTTCGTCCGTTGGAGCCAGGCTTCGGTATTACCGTGGGTAATGCTCTTCGCCGTATTCTACTTTCTTCACTAGAGGGGTATGCCATCAATACCGTGCGTATCAATGGCGTAGAACATGAATTCGCATCGGTTCCTGGTGTGAAGGAAGATGTTACGAATATCATTCTCAATCTGAAACAAGTCCGTTTCAAGCAGGTGGTAGATGAATTCGAGAACGAGAAAGTGAGTGTCACGGTTGAGAACACAACCGAGTTCAAGGCTGGTGACTTCAACAAGTATCTGACTGGATTCGAAGTGTTAAATCCTGAATTAGTTATTTGTCATTTGGATGCTAAGGCAACCATGCAGATGGAGATTAGCATCAATAAAGGCCGTGGCTATGTACCCAGCGAGGAGAATCGCGAGTTCTGCACGGATGTGAATGTCATCCCCATTGATTCAATTTACACACCTATCCGCAATGTCAAGTACGCTGTCGAAAACTATCGCGTCGAACAAAAGACCGACTACGAGAAACTCGTGCTTGAAATCTCCACCGATGGTTCCATTCACCCGAAGGATGCTCTGAAAGAGGCAGCCAAGATACTGATTTACCACTTCATGCTCTTCTCCGATGAGAAGATCACCCTCGAGAATTCCGATGTTGATGGCAACGAAGAGTTCGATGAAGAAGTGCTCCACATGCGTCAGTTGCTTAAGACCAAGCTCGTCGATATGGATCTCTCCGTACGTGCGCTGAACTGCTTGAAGGCTGCTGATGTCGAGACGCTTGGAGATTTGGTACAGTTCAACAAGACCGACCTCCTGAAGTTCCGTAACTTCGGCAAGAAATCGCTCACCGAGCTTGATGATTTGCTCGAGAGTCTGAATCTGTCGTTTGGAACCGATATTACAAAGTATAAATTAGACAAAGATTAAATTTTCCTATGAGACACGGAAAGAAATTCAATCACCTGAGCCGTACTGCATCTCATCGCGATGCCATGCTTTCCAATATGGCCATCTCGTTGATTATGCACAAAAGAATCACTACGACTCTCGCCAAAGCCAAGGCGCTCAAGAAGTTTGTTGAGCCTTTGTTGACTAAGGCTAAGCAAGATACAACTAACGCCCGTCGCGTAGTTTTCAGTCACCTGCAGAATAAGTACGCTATCACCGAGCTTTTCCAGAATATCAGCCCGAAGATTGCTGATCGTCCAGGCGGCTACACTCGCATCATCAAGACTGGGTTCCGTCAGGGCGATATGGCACCCGTCTGCTTCATCGAGCTCGTTGACTTCGATGAAAACATGGCCAAGGCTCAGAAGAAGACTGCACGCACTCGCCGCAGCCGCAAATCTGCTGCTCCTGCTGTTGAAGCACCTGCTGCAGAGGCAACTCCTGAGGCAACCGAGGCACCTGCTGCTGAGGCTGCTGAATAATCAAGTGCTTATGCATGTTCATCATAGAGGGCAACCCATTGGGGTTGCCTTTTGTGATATTATGGCTTATGTTGGCTCAACGCAAACCCAGTTTCCTCGAAAGCTTACCATATACACACCTGAAAGTAGAGGTTTTAGCAGACACCAACAATTGTAAAAGGTGAGGAATTGAGGGATTTCTGTTGTCAATCAGTGTGTGGCCGGCTTACATCCTCAACAACCAACCCATTAATAGTATAACAGCGGCTATCATCCAAGTCGCAGGTGATGGTCGCTGTTACTTTGGTGAAAGAAATGGCTTTACTCAGACGATTGCTGGCATAATCCGTTGGTTCATGGGTTGGGGGCTTCCCATATTCTGGTTTGATTGCAGTGTAGCTCCACCAACTGATCACCGACGGTCGCAAGGAAGTCCCCAGCTTCGAGACGCCAGCGCATGTCTTGTCCCACGAAAGCGAGGTCTTTGGCGGCGAGTTGTAAGCATACGGTCTTCTTTTCGCCTGGTTGTAGTTCCACCTTCTCGAAAGCGCGCAGGCGTGTGTTGTCGGGCGATAGTGAAGCCACAAGGTCGCTGACGAACAGCAGCACGGCTTCCTTGCCAGCGCAGCGGCCCGTATTCATCACATCTACACAAAACATGAGGGAATCAGCAACATTGAAAACTGCCTTATCTACGCGAAGGTTGCTGTAGCTAAAGGTTGTGTAGCTGAGACCATAGCCGAAAGGCCATTGGACGGCCATGACCGCATCATAGTTGTAGTTCCCAGCCATTTGTCCTTGGTTCTCACATGGCTTGTAGTCGTATGTCACAAGGGAGCCCGTGTGTCGGGGATAGGTGTAAGGCATACGGCCACTGAAGTTCGCATCACCTGCCAGCAATTGAGCCAAGGCAATGCCACCGTAGTTGCTCGGAAGGAAGGTGTGAACGACAGCCTTCGCTAATGGCTCTATTTCGCTGATGATGCGTGGTCGTCCTTCAGCTAAAACCAAAACAATAGGCTTACCAGCTGCTGCTACGCTTTTTACCAGCTTCAGCTGGTTCTGACTGAGTGTGAGGTCATCAATATTGCCCAGTGTCTCACAGTAGCTGTTCTCGCCTATGCAGCAGATGACAACGTCTGCCCTGCTGGCTGCTGCTGTGGCCGCGGAAATGTCCACGACTTCATCCTTGTTGAAGTGCTCTGTTGTCCATCTCACACCTTCTACGAATTGCACATTGGCTGCCCCGAATCGGTCTGTCAGTGCTGAGACGAATGTAGGATAGTGTCCCATCTGCGATGCCAGCTCGTTGGTGCGGTCGCCCTGCCATGTGTAGCTCCAGCCACCGTTCATGCCGCGTAGGTTGTTAGCATTGGGACCACAGACCAGCAGTCTTGTCCCTTCCTTCAGTGGCAAAAGTGCTTCTTTATCTTCACCTAATAATTCGTTCTTCAACAGAACCATGCATTCTTGTGCCATTTCTGTAGCCTCCTTGGCGAAGTCCATGCTTGCGAATTGAGGAAACTGCACAGCCATTTGTTCAGCAGTGAAGTCCCACGTCTGCTTGTCAAACAAGCCCAGCCGCACCTTCAGCCGCAACACACGCCTCACCGCATCGTCAATGCGCTCTTGGCTGACCTCTCCCTCTTCTACCAATTCGTGTAATAGGTCGCAGAAGTCAGTCTCATAAGGAACCATCGACATATCTATGCCCGCATTGACTGCCATTGCGATAGCCTCTTTCTTCGAGGCTGCTACGTGGTCGCGCGTGTAGAGATTGTTGATGTCAGCCCAGTCTGTGACAATCATGCCATCCCATCCAAGTTCGTCTTTTAGCCAAGTGGTCAGCAATTCATGGTCGGCGTGGAAGGGTAAGCCGTCGTTGTTGGAGGAATTGACCATCAGCGAGAGTGCTCCGGCCTGAATGGCTGCCTTGAATGGCTGGAAGAATTTTTCGCGCAGTTCACGTCGCGTGATGTAGCTGGGTGTACGGTCTTTGCCGGAACGTGGAACGCCGTAGGCCATGTAGTGCTTCACGCAGGCTGCAACCTGTTGTGGCCCGATATGATTTGGGTCATTGCCTTGATAGCCCAACACGGCTTGGCGAGCCATCTCGCAGCTGAGGAAGACATCCTCGCCGTAGCTTTCCCATAACCGTGGCCATAATGCATTTCTTCCCAAATCCATCACGGGCGAATAGACCCAAGGTATGAGGCAGGCTCGGCTCTCGTAGGCCGTTATCTCGCTGATGCGATAGGGTATGGCACGGTTGAAGGATGCGGCTTGCCCCACCTCTTGCGGAAAGAGCGTTGCACCCCATGTATAACTGGCTCCGTGAATCTGGTCCACGCCATAGATTTGCGGCACACCAGCACAATTCTCCATCGACAGTTGGTTGAGCCTTCGGATGAGGCGTGACCATACCTCTGGCTTCTGCGCCACGCCCTTTGGCACGTTCAAGATGCTTCCTACTTTATATTTTCCAAAGACCGTTTTCAGCGTCTCTTCGTTGAGGACGATACTGTCTTGCACACTCTGATCCGTGATGACGTCGATGGTCAGTTCACACATCTGTCCGATTTTCTCGTCCAAGGTCATGTCCGCAAGAGCACGTTCCACTTGTGCCTCCACGTCGCGGTCGAGGGGGATGGCACGCTGATTACTGTCAGTAGGCGTGCCGCAGGAGAAGAGAGCCATACACACAAGAATGATTGATGGAAAGCCGATTCGTTTCATTGTGAGTTATTATTTTGTGAGGCGCTTCTGTCCGTTGATAATGTAAAGTCCAGCCTTCACCGTCTTTCCGTTCATCTTCCTTCCAGCCAGGTCATACACAGCCTCGTTTGCGTGGTTGTCCTTGACGTCGTTCCCGAACAGATCCGCGATGTCCGTCGTCTTGTCGAATACGCTGAAGAAGTCTTCCTTGACTGCCCCACCATCTACGGTGAAGTACGCCTCGAAGGGTCTGACGTCGCGTAAGTTGCGTACGAAGACGCTTCCCTCAACCAGGCCAGCATGGGTCTTGCCCACGTTCAGGACATAGCATCCTTCGCCCGTCAGCCGTTCCTGATAGGCCGGACGGAACGTCCG
>JAGCPY010000005.1 GCA_017965425.1 Bacteroidaceae bacterium
GCATCCATCACGCCGAGGTCGCCAGTGTGGTACCAGCCGTCTTTGTCTATGACGGCAGCGGTGGCTTCATCGTTCTTGTAGTAGCCCAACATGACGTTCATTCCGCGCACAAGAATCTCGCCGGGAACATGAGCTGGGTCAACACTATTGATGCGCACCTCCATACGGGGTACAGGCCGGCCACAGCTACCCTTCTTGAACGTATTCCAAGTGGCATAGCTGATAATCGGTGCACACTCCGTCGTGCCATAGCCAACCGTATAATTGAAGCCTATATCGTGGAGCACATTCTCAATGTCCTGACTAAAAGCTGCCCCCCCAACAATGATTTCGATGAAGTTTCCGCCAAAGGCGTCCTGCAATTTGTGGCATACTTCAGCCTTTACGCGTTCGCGCAGGAACGGAGTATGCAAAGCCAATTGCACGACAGGTGTCTGCAATTTAGGCAGTACAGCCTTACGAACTATCTTCTCGATAATCAATGGAACGGCCACCACCAACCGTGGTTTCAGGTCGGCAAAGGCACCCAGCAACACTTGAGGAGAAGGAGTTTTGGTGAGGAAACATACGTGCACACCATGCAGGAACTCATAGATGAACTCGAAGGCCATACCATACATGTGAGCCATCGGTAACATGGACAACACCTTATCGCCAGGCCCCATGAGCTTACCTAACTTCTCCACGGCAAAAGCATAGTTGCTCCACATGGCACGATAGGGAAGCATCACGCCCTTGGAGTTCGATGTCGTGCCACTGGTGTAATTCAACACTGCCAGCTCGTCGGGGCTGTCATGGTAGTAGTTGATATGATGGGGCCGGAAGTTCATGGGGAACTTCTCACCGAAAAGGCGGTTGAGGTTCTCGCGCGCGTACCTTACTTTCTCTGTACGCGCGACAAGAATTTTGTACTCATCGTTGGAGTTGGAGAAGACGCCTTCCAGATAAGGCATCTTATCGGCATCGAGCTTCGGCCACACGATATCACCCACGAAAAGTAACTTGGCCTCAGAATGATTCACAATATCATGGATTTGTGCGGGCAGAAATTCATGCAGGATTGGCACAGCCACGGCTCCGTAGGTCAAGGTTGCCAGAAAAGCTATTCCCCAACGCGAGGAGTTGCGACCGCAGATGGCCACTTTGTCGCCTTTTTCCACTCCCGACGCCTCGAGGATGATATGCAGTTTCTCGATGATGCGGGCGACGTCCTTATATTGGAACGTCTGGAGGCCGTAATCACTGAGTCCGTCGTTGTTCCAATATTTCTGCAGGCTCTCTTGTATGCAGGCATTAAAGCTCGGAATCTCGGTTTTCATACTTCGTAATTCACGTACTTATATCGTTTAATACTCTTCTTGGGGGTCTTCTCAAATTCCTCCGACATTTGCACGATGGCGTGTAAACGGGCGTATGCAGGAACAATCATGTTCAACTGCTGGCGGTTCTCCTCCATGACGCGTGCGAGTTCGGACGGATCCAAACGAGCCTTCTTCAACTCATCAGGGTCGGTATAGACAAGGCCATAAAGTTTCTCTTCTTTCTGAATGACAACACATTCTGTCACAAAGGGAAGCGAAGCCAATTTGTCCTCAATTTCTTCGGGGTAGATGTTCTGACCATTGGTACCGAGGAGCATGTTCTTCGAACGTCCCTTGATGAACACATTGCCTTCCGCGTCCATCACTCCCAGGTCGCCCGTGTGGTACCAGCCGTCCTTGTCCAGGGTGGCAGCCGTTGCCTCGTCGTTCTTGTAGTAGCCCAGCATGACATTCATGCCACGTGCCAGTATTTCGCCTGGTACGTGCTGCGGGTCGCGGCTGTCAATGCGCACTTCCATTCGTGGTACCGCCTTTCCGCACGAACCCTGCTTGAACTTATCCCAAGGAGCATAACAGATAATCGGTGCACACTCCGTGGCTCCATAGCCGATGGTGTAGTTGAAGCCTATGCCTTTCAAGAACACCTCGATGTCCTGATTCATGGCTGCACCACCGATGATGATTTCGGCAAAGTTGTCACCAAAAGACCTCTGCATCCGCCGCCGGATCTGCATCTTGATGCGGTCACGTAACAGGGGGGTCATCAATGCCAGACGGATTGCCGGTGCCTTGATCTTGGGGAAGATGGCCTTGCGGACAATCTTCTCGATGAGCAGTGGCACAGAGATGACAACCTTCGGACGCAGTTCATCGAAGACCTTCAGCAGCACCGTCGGTGAAGGTGTCTTCGTCAAGAAGCTGACATGTGCACCCCGACAGAACTCATAAAGGAATTCAAAGGCCATGCCATACATGTGAGCCGTGGGCAGAATGCTGACGATATTGTCGCCGGGTTTGACATGTTGGTCATAGACCTCATGAGCAAACTCCACATTACTCCACAGCGCACGATAAGGTATCATCACGCCCTTGGAGTTCGATGTCGTGCCACTGGTGTAGTTCAGCACGGCCAGCTCCTCCGGGTTGTCCTGATGGTAACATATGTGACGGGCACGGAAGTTCATCGGAAACTTCTCGCCAAAGAGGCGATTCAGGTTCTCGCGTGCGTACTTAACTTTGTCCGTGCGTCCGACGAGCAACGAATACTCATCGTTGGAGTTGGAGAAGATGCCTTCCAAGCCGGGCATCTTGCTGGCATCGAGCTTCGGCCACACTTGATCGCCCACGAACAAGAGCTTGGCGCCAGAGTGGTTCACCAAGTCATGAATCTGTTCGGGAAGGAACTCATGCAGGATGGGCACAGCCACGGCTCCATGCGTCAGCGTTGCCAAGAAAGCAATACCCCAACGGACGGAGTTACGACCGCAAATGGCCACCTTGTCACCCTTCTCCACGCCAGAGGCTTCGAGCAAGATATGCACCTTCTCGATGATTCGGGCTACATCTTTAAACTTATAGGTCTGTGTGCCATAATCTGTGAGCGCATCACGATCCCAATTGTCGCAGATGCTCTGTTGCAGACAGGCGTTAAAACTTGGACATTCCATTGTTCAGAAACAGTCTTTTTAAGGTTCAATTTTTGCACACTTTGCAAAACTGTGTGCAAAGGTACGGCGTTTTATGCACACTGCCAAATAATCTGTGCAAAAAATATAGCCCTCGCACCCTTTTCACATCCCCTGTGCCCAAACAGGACAAAGGAAAGGAGAAATCAGACACAACACCTCCTTTGCCTTCTCCTGCATTTCCTGAGCTAATATCTATGAAGGAAGGCATTTGTTGCTATTGTTGCAGCGTCTTACTGCTCATCCTCGTCCGAACGGAGCTTCCATTCTTGAGACAAGTAACACTACTGACGTTCATGCACTTTCAATACTCATACCATTTATCCTTCGAATCCGATATCCAACATCACACACTATACATAGGCTTTAAGGGGAAAAAGCCTCAATCCCTCACCTTTTGAGTTATTCATCTGAAAACAAATATTTTACGGGTGAGGGATTGGTGAGGGATAGGTGAGGGATTGTGAGGAATCAATGAAGAATAATGAATGGCATTGATGACAGGACGGTTCTCCAAAATCCTTTTACCTATCAGGTTGTGCGGTATAAGTTTCAGTGAAAAAAGAAAAATGATACACGTCAATACCTATAAGGGTACACGGCAATACCTTTAAGGGTAAACGGCAATACCTTTAAGGGTGTACGGCAATACCTATAAGGGTGTACGGCAATACCTTTAAGGGTGTACGGCAATACCTATAAGGGTGTACGGCAATACCTATAAGGGTGTACGGCAATACCTTTAAGGGTGTACGGCAATACCTTTAAGGGTACACGGCTGAAGAGCTAACCTGAAAGACGTGTTCATTTGTAAGCGAATCGTCCATACACCATGACGAACCTTTTTCGGAGGCATGTCTTATCCCGAACTCACACTCTTTTTCTACGCTTGTCCACATCGTATGTATCCTTCCTTCATTCACCATTCTACATTGATTCCTCACCATCCCTCACCTATCCCTCACCAATCCCTCACCCGTAAAACACTTGCATTCAGACAAATAACTCAAAAGGTGAGGGATTGAGCCTTTTTCCGTTAAAATCAGAGGATATGCAGTTTTTAACGTGCAATAAGATTATTACGGGTGTTTGTTTGCTATTCTACGTAAAAGTGCGTACATTTGCAGAGCGAAACAAGCTTTATTGAGATAACTATGAGAAAGATTTTTCTTACTTTGACTGCTACGCTGTGTGCGTTCACGGCGACGGCACAAGTGATTACGTTCTACACACCGCAGACCGTTCGCGTGCAAAAAGGCATGAAAGACGGACGCCGCTATGACTTCGTGGTAACGGCCAAACCCGAAGCGGTGAAGGTGACGAAAAAGACCAAAGGTGACGTGGTGACCTATGCCTCATCAAAGATAGTTGTGACGGTGGACACTCGCTCACAACAGGTGACGTTCTCCGACACGAAAGGGCAGACATTGTTGGCCGAGGGGTCGATGGCCCTGACGCCCATTGCCAACGGCCCCGAACAAGGACGCTACCGCGTGCGACAGTCGTGGACGTTGGACAAGGACGAGCCGCTTTATGGTGTCGGCCTGCTCCAAAACGGCAAGATGAGTCAACGCGGCGAGAAGCGGCTGATGACGCAGTCGAACCTCGAAGACTTTGCCAACGTGTTCCAGAGTCAGAAAGGCTACGGCATCTACTGGGATAACTATTCGCCAACGGAACTCGACTCACGCGACGGCCTGACATTGGAATCACAGGTGGGCGAAGGCATTGACTACTATTTCATGTATGGTGGATCGGCAGACGGTGTCATCAGCGAACTGCGCCACCTGACAGGTCATGCGCCAATGCTTCCGCTGTGGACCTACGGCTTCCACCAGAGTCGCGAGCGCTATAAAAGCCAGGAAGAGCTGCTGGAGGTTGTCAATAAGTATCGTCAACTCGGCGTACCCTTCGACGGCATCATCCAGGACTGGCAGTACTGGGGCAGCAACTACAACTGGAACGCGATGGAGTTCCTGAACGAGAACTTCCAACAGGCACAGCGCATGATTGACGATGTCCACAAACGCTACAACGCCCACATGAGCATCAGCATCTGGGCCAGCTTCGGACCGAACACAAAGGGCTATAAACAGATGGACGAGAAGGGCTACCTGATGAACTTCGAGACGTGGCCGCAGAGCGGACTTCCTTTCTGGCCGCCACGCATGGACTATCCCAGCGGCGTGCGCTGCTATAATCCCTTCCCCGCCGAAGCCCGCGACATCTACTGGCAAAACCTCTCGCGGCTGCATAAGATGGGCATCGATGCCTGGTGGATGGACTCCACCGACCCCGACCACCACAGCTACAAAGAAAGCGACCTGGACGAAGTCATCACGACCGCCGACGGCCAGCGTGGCTCCTACCGGTCGGTTCGCAATGCATTCCCGCTGGCCACCGTCGAAGGTGTCTATGACCACCAGCGTGCCGTTGACTCCGACAAGCGCGTGTTTATCCTCACCCGCAGCAATTTCGCTGGCCAGCAACGCACAGGCGCCAACACATGGAGCGGCGACATCGGCTCCAGCTGGGAGAGTTTGCGCAAACAAATCCCCATCTGCCTGAACTACACCTTGACAGGCAACCCACAGGTGAACACCGACATCGGCGGCTTCTTTGCCGGATCCTACAATACCCTCGGACACAACTCCGCCACACGCAACCCACAGTATCAGGAACTCTACGTGCGATGGATGCAGTTCGGCGCACTTTGCCCGATGATGCGCAGCCACGGCACCGACGTCTATCGCGAACTATACTACTATGGTAAGGCGGGCGAACCCGTGTATGACGCATTGGTCGATGCCCTACGACTCCGCTACCGCCTAATACCTTATATATATAGTACGTCGTGGCAGGTCGCTAAACACGATGACAGTTTCATGCGCGCCCTTGTCATGGACTTCCCTAAAGACAAGAAGGTTTGGGACATGAACTCGGAATATATGTTCGGTCGCTCACTGCTCGCCGTGCCCGTGACTCATCCGCTCTACACCACAGAGAAGGTGGTGCGCACCAACGAACTCTCGGGATGGGACAAGACAGCAAACAACGGCGAAGGGGGCAAAGCTTACCCGACCATCGACTGGTCGAAGACACACACCTACGAAGTGTATCTTCCGGCGGAAACCACTTGGTATGACTACTGGAGTGGACAGAGCATGAAGGGCGGACAGACCATAACGGCCACCATTCCCCTCTCCCACAGCCCGCTCTACGTCCGTGCTGGCAGCATCCTTCCCATTGGCCCCGACGTGCAGTATGCTGCCGAGAAGCCGTGGGACGATTTGGAACTCATTGTCTATCCTGGAGCAGACGGGACGTTCACGCTCTATGAGGACGAGGGCGACAACTATAACTACGAACACGGCGCATACACCGAGATTCCGATGACATGGAAGGACAAGAGTCGCACCCTGACCATCGGGAATCGCTCGGGCAGTTTCCCCGGAATGTTACAGGAACGGCAGTTCCGTGTTCACACCCCTGGTGGACAAACGAAAACCGTCCGCTACAAGGGCGGACGGGTTACGGTAAAGCTTTAATCAACTAAAGAAAGCCTATTGCCAAATAATCTTAGCCTGCACGACGACTTCGCCTGCAGGCTTTTCTTTGCTGCCTACATGTTTGCGGACTTCTATGATATGTGTCCCCTCAGATGCTTCTTCACGTTGGAGCGTCAAAGTATCACCCAAGTAGCTTTCGGTCTTGTATGCGATGTCGAAGCGATGAATGCGATGCCGCTCGAACTGTTCACGGGGGAAAAGGTCGAGGATGTGCTCAATATACTTGACAGAGTTGATATGACCATTGATGTCAACATCTGAGTAGTGAGTGAAGACCGTGCTCGTGGTTGCATCGTCTGTGAGACGCACTCGCACATTGAATTTCTCTATCGGACACGGTTTCTCCGCGACGGACATCACGTAATTGAGAATGTCGCCGCCCTTGAGCTCCAAAAGGTTCGAGGGCTGACGCGTCTGCATGTCTATCATCGCCCAGATGCTGCGGGCATAGCCGTAGATGCGTCCGTCGTCGGCATTACGGATGAGGAAGTTACGTTCTGTGAACAGCTTCATCACACTTTCCACCCACGTTTCTATGATCACATGTTCATATTGTGAAGGAGTCTCTGCCAATTCAATACTCAGCCGCGAGAGCACCCAAGTATAATGAGCCTCGTTCAACTGGTCGATGCCCCATCCCCGATTGTGAGAGTGGCGTCCGGCAGCATTCAAAAGATGATTCCCCAAGATACCAAGAAAGAGGTGTCCGGTGAAGTCCACGTGAAAAGGTTCGACCGTGAATGAATAGGTTTCTATCTTGGAAACGCTTCCAGACTCCTCCCCTTCTCTCCCGACCAAAGAGGAAGCTAAATGTATATGATTAGATGTATTCATTGCATCTTCTCTTTTTCCCGTTCCGCCAAATAATCATCCAATTGTTCCCGCGTACCACGTGTGATGCAGATGCGACCGGAACGGGCAAATTGTCGGACGACACCGAGACGATTCAAAGCATCGAAAAGCGAAAGGATGTCCTCTGTGGAACCCGTTTTTTCGACAGCAGCGTAAGTGGGGTTCACCTCCACAATGCGCGCCCCGTGCTGGCGAACAATATGACACACATCTGGATTCTCAAGCATTACTGGTGTAGAGATCTTCAACAGCGAAGTCTCTTGCAAAAAGATTTCATCGTCGGTGTAGTAGCGTGCCTGCAAGACATCGATGCGCTTTTCTATCTGCTTCTTGAGCATCTTCACCATCTCTTCGGTGCAATAGCACGTGATGGTGTACTTGTGCACGCCTGGAGTAGAGGAAGCCGAAACGTTCAGGCTCTCAATGTTCACCTGCCGGCGAGTGAAGACTGCTGTCACCTGATTCAGGATGCCGGCGAGGTTCTCAGAAAAGACAAGGATGGTGTAGAGAGACTCTCCCTCTGCCCTCCTTGTCGAAGAGGGCAAAGAATGTATTTGAGTATCAGCTATTTTTTGCATGGACTACTTTGATCATCTATAAATATATATATGCTTTCTATTCTTAATATGTGAGCGCTTTCTCCCTGATAAAGAGGACGGGAGGGGAGGCTGCTATCTCACCTCCAACTGCATCTCTTCCACGCTCTTCCCTGGCGGTGTCATGGGCAGTACGTCATCGTCCTCGAGGATGGCACATTCCAAGATGAATGGGCCTTGGGTTGTCAGCATCGTGGACACAGCTGCCGCCAAATCCTTGCGATCGGTAACAGCTTTGTATGGGATGCCGTAACCTTTAGCTAACAGTTCATAACAAGGATTCATCATGCGAGTGAACGACTTGCGGCGATTCCAGAACATATCCTGCCACTGACGTACATTGCCAAGGTAGTTGTTATTCATGAGAATCATCTTCACAGGAGCTTGCTGTTCCATGATGGTGCCGAGTTCCTCGATACACATTTGGAAACCGCCATCGCCCATGAAACAACAGACCGTGCGACCGGGTGCGCCGAAAGTAGCTCCGATAGCAGCAGGCATACCATAGCCCATCGTGCCGAGGCCGCCACTTGTGCAGATGCTGCGACGCTTGGGGTAACGGAAATAACGAGTGGCAAAAAGTTGGTTCTGCCCCACGTCCGTCACTAACACGGCATCGCCTTGTGTAGCCTCTGCAACAGCGTTGACCACCTCGCCCATTCGCAACGGACCTTCTTGAGGATGTATGGCTGGTTCGATGACTCTCACTCGCTCCATCTCGTCAAGTGGCTTGAAAGAATCACGCCAAGCCTTATGGTCGGCCTTGTTAATGAGGGCAGTAAGTGCTGGCAACGATGCCTTGCAATCGCCAACGACAGCTACGGTGGTCTTCACGTTCTTGTTAATCTCGCTTTTGTCAATGTCCAGATGTATGACCTTTGCCTGCTTAGCATATGTCTTTAAGTTTCCAGTCACACGATCACTGAAACGCATACCAATAGCAATGAGCACGTCACACTCCTGCTCCTTGAGGTTGACTGCATAGTTTCCATGCATACCCAACATTCCCACATTCAGCGGATGTGTACTGGGTAAGGCACTCAAGCCGAGCATGGTTCGCCCTGCAGGAATGTCGGCTTTCTCTAAAAAAGCTATAAGTTCGTCCTGTGCATTGCCAAGCTCCACGCCCTGTCCCACCAATGCAAGCGGTTTCTGAGCGCCGTTAATCAGATTGGCTGCCGCTTGCACAGCTTCTTGTTCGAGTTTGGGATAAGGTACGTATGAGCGAACGAAATCCACCGTCTCCACCATAAACTCCACCAATTCCGTTTGCGCGTTCTTGGCAAAGTCCAGCACCACAGGACCTGGACGTCCACTGCGAGCAATGTAAAAGGCACGGCTGACAGCCCATGCGATATCCTCGGCACGGCGAATCTGATAGCTCCACTTGGAAATGGGCTGTGCCACGCCAACGAGATCTACTTCCTGAAAAGCATCTGTGCCAAGGGCAGAGATAGGCACTTGTCCAGCGATAACTACAATGGGTGTGGAATCAATCATCGCATCGGCCACACCCGTGAGGGTATTCGTAGCACCTGGACCGCTCGTGACGATGGCCACACCTACCTCGCCGCTAACACGTGCAAAGCCCTCGGCTGCATGTGTGGCCCCCTGTTCATGACGTACAAGAATATGGTCAAAGGCTTTTTTCTCGCCTCGTGTATAGTCATAAAGGGCATCGTAAACAGGCATGATACTTCCACCAGGATAGCCGAAAATGGTTCTCACTCCCTCCGCCTTCAAGGCCAGCATCAGTGCCTCACTGCCAGTGATTCTATTATTCATTTCGTCTTAATTACAGATTCGCGCCGCAAAGGTACGGCTAAATGTCAAGACTACCAAAAATATCGCAACAGAATCCCTGTTCATGGTGCTGTGATAAACTTTTTACCATTACGAATGTAGATGGTAGAAGGTTGCAAGCGAGTCACACGACGACCAAAGAGGTCATAACATGGACTATTGGACAACTGTCTTTCCATGTGTTGCGGATCTTGTTCCAGAGCCTCAACGGCTGTGATGTTCTCATATTCGTCCAAATCGCCGACCAATGTTCCATAATCAGCCCATGCAGAGGCTTTATAAGCAGAAAGAGCCGACGCATAGACGTGTATGACTGGTTTGCTGGAGAAGAGATAGGAGGATACCGTAGGTGGCGTGAGGGGCTTGACAAAGGCATCTTTGACTTCAGAGCTATAGAACACGCCCTGTGACATACTCCTAACCCGAGAGCCTATCACCACGCGAGTCAGCTCTTTACAGTAGGCAAAGGCATCACCACCCACAGAGACTATGTTATCAGGTATGTCGATTTCTTTCAACCCCGAGTTTGAAAAAGCATTAACATCAATCTTTGTGAGTTTCTGTGGCAATCGTACACTAATGAGCTTCTTGAAGCCGTGGAAAGCATGATTGCCGATTGTATTGGTCGTTGTCTTGTAAGACTCATAATAGGCAGAACCACCACTGACGACTTTGGCTTCAGAGAGATCTATAGATGCCAGATTGCCTTCACTGAGAAGCTGACGAAGATATTTGATGTCAGTACCGTTGATGTTGCCTTCGATGGTAGCTTTGATGACATTTGCCGAGAGAGTATCTGCCAGGGTACCAGCTTTATCAAGACTAATATAGGCCGCCCCCTCTCCTGCCTTGTATGCCTCGTGCAACGTACCATTGGCATCAATGGAATAGATGGTGAAATCGCTACCTATTGAGGATGGGATGCAATAGTTGAAAGCATTGGAAGCATAGACCATCTTACCCTCTTCATCAAGCATCAAGAATCCCACGCCTCCCTTGCCAGACATGGCATAAAGGGAGTCTGCCAACAAATAAGTATAGGAAGAAGACTGAGCCGTCTCGGTCAGATAGTCTGTAAACTGACCGAGATCACCACATTGTCCGACCTTATCTGAGTCGCGCCGTTTCTGGCCAGCAGTCGTGAGGAAGTCGGTTGTGAGAACATAGTCGGCACGATCCTCGACAAAGAGGATGGTTCGGTTTTTATTTGGATATTGTGAGATTTCCGCCAAAGTGCGGTCAATATCGGCCTTACGGACACTCATGGTATGTGAACCGTAGTCTTCTATGGGATAGTTGGTCATCGGAATGAAGAATCCCCAAGCTGTAAAGAATTCCGTGAGGTCTTCTTGTGCCACTTCACAGACCTTGCGAACGAACTTCAGTGAACTGACGTTGCCGCCACCCCATACTTTAATGGGATCGTCTCGCAAAGCTTTGAAAAGATTGGGATAGAAGGAGGTGTTCTTCTGTGCTAAATGATAATAGAGATAAAGTTGCCAGTACATGCGTAACTGGCTGTCAACATTACGTATAAAGAATGGCACATTGCGGGCATATTCATCCATGATGGTAGAAAGAGGAGAACCTCCAGAGGTGACGAGCCCATCAAGATATCGAATGTAATTAGAGAAGAGGTTGTTGGAAGCCTCTGTGCCGCCCTCGAGATTGATGGCACCTTGATTATTATGACCATTTTCATGACTTGAGCACCAGTCATCAAGCTCATAACGGCTGACATCGAAGGAGTTGCGAATACATTCGACCGAATTGTAGGAAGTGCGATAAGGAGTGGAATTTGCGTAGCCAGCATCACTCGATTCCCCCTCTATAGCAAAACAAGGATTGTTGTAATATATGGGGAAGATAGCTTCGCCACCCGTGAGGAAATAGGGTGCTCCTGCACGCTGTCCAGAAGCCACAGCTACAGTGTAGCCCATGAGGTCTTTCTGCCAGATGGCCAGACTATCGAACCAGCTAATGCTCTTATCAATGGTTCTGGGCCAAACGGTTTTGTAAGTCGAAGTCTTGAAATTGAACAAAGCATGTTCACTTTTCACGGTAAAACGTTCATGTGTTGCCCCTTTCAAAATAGCCCTATAGTCTGTATCGCTGTGACGAGCAACATCATAGTAGCCATTCACCACACCACCTTCAATATGAATTTTGATATCTCGCCATTCGCTGAGTGTCTTTGTCTTTGACTGTGTATCTGCCGTATAAAGGATATAGTAAAGGGCATCCTTCAAACCGTCTATGATGTTCAAACCCTTTGAGAGCTTCTTACCTGTCTTGGCATTGGAAACAAGGTCGTTACCCATACAACCTGCAATGTAAAGGGTAGCATCCTCCGGAACATCCTCGTCTACAAAGACATAAATAGGACTAAAATCTGCCGAGTAGATGCCTGTGGGATTCCCCATGTAACTACCACCAGTACTCTTCATAAGTGTATTCCAATAGGTAGCGTCACTATAGGCATTGTAGCTGTGGATGCGGAAGTCTTTCTCATAGTTAGCCCATTGTTGATTTTTCAGCTTCACGGCTATTTCTGTCATGAAAGACGGCATCCCTCCATCCTTCATGGCGGAAACAAGGGCTTCATCGCTCATCGCCTGATAATCCGCTTTAAGGATGGTACAAGCGGCATCCTCGAAATAGGTGTCACGCAGATTATTTACAATGGTAACTGAATCAGTTTCCAACGGATAGTAACTCTCCAATCTCCCTATGAGAGTTCCATACTGCTTCCAACCCGACTGCTTGTAATCATCCAAAACGGATGAATAGACACGGATGGAAGGATTAGACGAAAACAGATAGGATGGGGTGCTTGGGGGCACCAGAGGTTTGACGAAAGCCTTCGTGACAGGTGACTGATAGAAAACGCCCTGATCCATTTTGGTTACACGACTGCCGATAATCACTGTAGCCAAAGAACCGCAATAGGCAAAGGCGTCACCACCTAAGCGCGACACACTATTTGGAATGTCTATCTCACGCAGACCTGACTTGGAAAATGCATTGCTCAAGATGGCGGTTATCGTATTAGGCAGCACGATGGCACGCAGTTTTGCACACTCTCGGAACATGTAGCTGCCGATGACATCGTCCTCGGTCTTATTACTCTCATAATATGCCAATCCACCTTTCACAATGCGCGCTTCGGACAGATTCAGCGTTGTTACACTACCATTATTGATGAGTTCACGAAGGAACTTGACATCGGTGCCATTGATGGAACCTGTTACCTTAAGTTCTTTATCGCTGGTTTCCAATAATGTGGAAAGAGTTCCTGCGTTCTCCACATGAACAACCGTATCTGCCCAAACTTCCGTTGCAGTGCAACAGACGAAAGGCAGCAACAGTCCAATCATTCTCGCAAAATTATTCCTTTTCATAGCTGAATATCTTAAAGATTTCTAATCAATGATTCTCACACCACCTTTGTCTGCACTCGAAACGCTTTGGGCGTATGCACGGAGAGCTTTTGAAATGAACCGCTGACGTCGCAATGGCTGATACGGACGGGCAGAAAGTTCCTCGTTAGAAAGAAGGACGTTGATGGTCCGCTCCGGTATATTGATGTCTATGATATCGCCGTCAATAAGTTTGCCAATGTTACCACCGTTGGCGGCTTCTGGTGAGATATGTCCAATACTCAGCCCACTGGTACCACCGCTGAACCGCCCGTCGGTAATGAGGGCACATTCTTTGCCCAAGTGCATTGACTTGATGTAAGAGGTGGGATAGAGCATTTCCTGCATCCCAGGCCCTCCTTTGGGTCCTTCATGGGTAATGACAACGACATCGCCTGCCTTCACCTTACCACTAAGAATACCTTCGCAGGCATCTTCTTGAGAATCAAACACCTTTGCAGGACCACGGAAGTGCCAGATGCTCACGTCCACGCCTGCTGTTTTCACCACACAACCATCTTGAGCGATATTGCCAAAGAGCACGGCCAAGCCACCGTCCTTAGTGTAGGCATGTTCGATATCTCGGATGCAACCTGTGGCACGGTCGGTATCATAACTTTCGTAATAGGTCTCTTGCACACCTAACTGATTGCAAAAACACCCGCCAGGAGCTGAGAGATAAAAGGATGTCGTCGTAAGTTTACATCTTTCTATTTCTTCTCCCAAGGTTTTCCCATTGACCCTTTTTACGCTTGTGTCCAGAAGACCTCCCTTGGCCAGTTCACCAAGAATGCCCATGATACCACCAGCTCGGTTGCAATCTTCTACGCTATACTTCTGTGTGTTCGGAGCCAGTTTACACAAACATGGCACGCACCGGCTCAACGCGTCAATATCCTTCATGGTGAAGTCCACATCACCTTCTTGTGCGATAGCTAAAAGATGGAGAATCGTATTGGTGCTACCGCCCATTGCTATGTCCAAAGACATCGCATTGAGGAACGCTTCCCTGGTACAAATAGAACGTGGCAGCACACTTTCGTTGCCATCCTCATAATATGACAAAGCATTCTTCACAATCTGACGAGCTGCTTCTTTCATCAGTCTCACGCGGTTAACATGTGTTGCCAAAATAGTGCCGTTTCCAGATAAAGCCATACCAATAGCCTCAGTCAGCGAGTTCATAGAGTTGGCCGTAAACATACCTGAGCAGCAGCCGCAACCTGGACAAGCACGCAGTTCCACCTCAGCCAACTCTTCGTCGCTGACTGTCGGGTCAGCACCTTTCACCATAGCAGAAATAAGATCGAGATTCTCGCCCTTGTACTTGCCAGCTTCCATCGGTCCACCACTGACAAATATTGTCGGGATGTTCAATCGCATGGCAGCCATAAGCATCCCTGGTGTAATCTTGTCGCAGTTAGAGATGCAGATCATAGCATCGGCCTTGTGGGCGTTGACCATATATTCCACACTGTCCGCAATAATATCACGCGAAGGCAGCGAATAAAGCATTCCGTCATGCCCCATGGCTATGCCGTCGTCGATAGCGATGGTGTTGAATTCTGCCGCATAGCAACCCAATGCTTCTATTTCACGCTTGACAATCTGTCCAGCTTCGTGTAAATGGGTATGACCAGGCACAAACTGGGTGAAAGAATTAACTACGGCAATAATGGGCTTTCCAAACTGTTCGCGTTTCATACCATTGGCAACCCATAGTGCACGGGCACCTGCCATGCGACGACCTTCAGTGCAGACTGCGCTGCGAAGCTGATGAACCATAAAAGTAAGTTTTAGTGGAACTCCTTGTTTGTTTTCGACGGCAAAAATACACTAAACGATTGGCAAAAGCAAATTTATCTTTGCTTTAGTGCAAAAAGATGAGAAAAAAGGTGTATCTTTGCGGTCGGATTCACAGTAAACACATTAAAAATTATAACAAATGACACAGAACAGATTCATCAAAACAGCCTATCGGATGCTAACCAATACGGCAGCTAGTCATAAGCTGCTTTACGAAAGCACCGAGGAACGTCCCGACTGCTTCGTCACGGGCATGGGGCTAATGATAGAAGCCTTTGAAGAGAAACTGGCGGCAATCTCACCAGGCCACACCTTCGACTTCACCCTACCTCCCGACAAAGCTTTTGGCGAACGAGAAGAGGAAAAAATCATTCCTGTGTCCAAAAAAACCTTTGAAATTAAAGGCAAATTTGACGAAGAAAACATCTTCCCTGGTGCCGAGGTTCCTTTGATGAACAATGAAGGCGACCACTTCTATGGTACAGTTGTCAAAGTGACCGACACCGAAGTTGTCCTTGATTTGAACCACACATTAGCAGGCAAGGCCATCCAGTTTGTCGGCGTGGTCATTGACAACCACGAAGCCACACTCGAAGAGATTGCCCGCACCTCAGAAATTCTGTCGGGCGAAGGCGGATGCAGTGGCTGCGAAGGATGCAGCAACTGTGGAGGCGGTTGTCATGGTTGTTGTGAATAATAATCACTCATCATCCATTTTTCATGAATACCTTCGGCACTCTTTTCCGCCTTACCACCTTCGGCGAAAGCCACGGTCCAGCTATCGGCGGTGTCATTGACGGCTGTCCTGCCGGCATCACTCTTGACCTCGATTTCATTCAAGCAGAGCTTGACCGTCGTCGTCCTGGACAGAGCCGTCTCACTACTGCCCGCAAGGAAGAGGACCGTGTGGAGTTTTTGTCTGGAGTATTCGAGGATACCACCACAGGCACTCCCATCGGTTTCCTTGTCCGTAACGCCGACCACCATTCCTCCGACTACGAGAATCTCCGTGATGTTTTCCGTCCGTCCCACGCTGATTACACCTATTATATGAAGTACGGCATCCGCGACCATCGTGGTGGTGGACGTTCCTCTGCACGCGAGACCATCAGCCGTGTCGTTGGCGGTGCCATCGCCAAATTATGTCTCCGTCAACTCGGAATAGAAGTCAAGGCATGGACTCAACAAGTAGGCAACATCGCCTGTGAGCGAGACTGGACAAAGCTTGACCTCAACCTCATCGAAACAAATGATGTTCGCTGTCCAGACCTTGCCATCGCAAAGCAAATGGAAGACCTCATCCTGCAAGTCAAAGGCGAGGGCGACACCATTGGTGGCATCATCGCAGGTGTCATCACAGGCTGTCCTGTAGGGATTGGTGAACCCGTCTTTGGCAAGCTCCATGCCCAGCTTGGCTCAGCGATGCTCAGCATCAACGCCGTCAAAGGATTTGAGTATGGTGATGGCTTTGCCTTAGCTGGTAAAAGAGGAAGCGAGGTGAATGACAGGCTGACTCCATGTAGGGGGAATAGTGATAGGAGCTGTTTCCTATCCAACTACTCAGGTGGCATCCAAGGTGGCATCAGCAATGGCCAGCCCATTCCTTTCCGCGTAGCATTCAAGCCCGTTGCTACCCTACTCCGCCCGCAAGAGACCATCGACATCCACGGCAACCCTGTCACCATCCATCCACGCGGACGTCATGACCCCTGTGTCCTGCCCCGTGCCGTCCCCATCGTGGAAGCAATGGCTGCCATGACCATTTTGGATGCATGGCTTATAAATAAAGGACGGACTCTTCCCCCGCCTTCTCTATGAGGGAGGGAACGATTACCTATTCTATAAAATACACAACTTCATAAATACATCCCCTCCCTTAAAAGAATGGTGAGGGGAGAACATCCAATCATGACCACATTCATTATTAGTCTTATCTTATTGTTATTTGGCTACCTCCTCTATGGAGCTTTTGTCGAACGCGTGTTTGGCATTCAGCCTGAACGCAAAACACCTTCCTACCGCCTTCAGGACGGCGTGGATTACATTCCCATGCCCACGTGGCGCGTCTATCTCATTCAGTTCCTGAATATTGCGGGAACAGGTCCTATCTTTGGTGCCATCATGGGTATCCTCTTTGGCCCTGCTGCTTACCTGTGGATTGTCTTCGGCTGCATCTTCATGGGTGCTGTCCACGACTATCTCTGCGGCATGATTTCGCTGCGTCAGGACGGCGCCTCGCTGCCTGAGATGGTAGGCAATGAGCTGGGTTCTGTTGCCCGTCAGGGTATGCGTGTCCTCTCCATTGTTCTACTCGTTCTTGTGGGCACCGTCTTCGTCACCACTTCTGCTGGTCTCCTCGCGACCATGACTAACGGTGCGTGGGGTATGGATCTCAGTGCCTGGCGGTGGCTGTGGCTCGGCTTCGTGTTCCTCTATTGTGTGCTGGCCACGTTGCTGCCTATTGACACCCTTATAGGTCGCCTCTATCCCCTTTTCGGTGCAGCCCTGCTTGTCATGGCTATCGGTGTTGGCGTTGGTCTCTTTACGCAGACGGGTCTGCTGCCCGAGATTACCGATGCCCCCTTTGTTTCGCACCACCCCAAGGGCTTGCCAATCTTCCCCTTCCTCTGCATCACCATCGCCTGCGGTGCCATCAGCGGCTTCCACGGCACACAGTCTCCCCTGATGTCGCGTTGCCTCGAAAACGAACGTCGCGGTCGACTGGTCTTCTACGGCGCCATGATCACCGAGGGCATCGTAGCTCTCATCTGGGCTGCCGCCGCCATTAAGTTCGCCAGCGCCTTCAGCGCCAGTCCCGCTCACCCCAACGGCTCGCCCGATGCTTACGAGGGACTGTTTCAACTGCTGACCGACGATGGTAACACCTCCAGCAATCCCGCCGTCCTCGTCAATATGATTTGTCAGACATGGATGGGGCGTATCGGAGCCATCCTTGCCGTGCTTGGCGTGGTGGCAGCTCCCATCACCAGTGGCGATACCGCTTACCGCAGTGCCCGCCTCATCGTGGCAGACTTCATGCACTTAGGGCAGAAGAAAGTGCTGAACCGCCTGGTGCTGGCTCTGCCGCTCTTCGCTATCTCCGCAGCCCTGGTCTTCGTGGACTTCGACGTGCTGTGGCGCTACTTCGCTTGGACCAACCAGACGCTGGCCACCTGCTTCCTTTGGACGGCAGCCGTATGGCTCTTACGCCGAGGCCGCAACGCATGGATTGCATTCTTGCCCGCCGTGTTCATGACCATTGTCGTCACCAGCTATATCCTTGCTGCTCCAGAAGGTTTCCAACTCCCGATGACCATCAGCCTCATCGCAGGTTTTTCCCTTGCCATAGCCCTCGCAGCATGGTTCCTTCAATTCAAAGCCTCTAAAAGACTATAAGAATCATGAGTTTCTGGATTTCAGAAGCTCTATGTCCCTATTCAAAACTGCTTAGAGAAGAAATCTACCGTACATTTCACTGCCTCAGACGGGTTGGGACCGAAACCGTGGTCGTAACGGTCAAGCAAATGCCACTCACTTCCTTTCCAGATTTGATGGAAACGAAGGCCATAGGTATAAGGCACTACGCGATCGCTAGTTCCGTGGACAATGCACGCTTTTCCCTTATAACCTTCTGCCGTTTCGTAAATGGGTAGCCAAAAGGCTGTCTTGATATATTCGCGACCCAGACGATGCCCCCAGACCTCTACATATTCAGGTGGATCTAAAGGGTCTCCTTGAAAGGGAGGCTGACCGGCTACAGTTCCACGAATAGCATCGTCACGCAGCACACCAGCTGGTGCCAACAACACCACACCGCCCTTCAAAGCTTTTTTCCCAAGTTGGCCTGCCAGCATGGCAGTGACCACACCGCCTTGCGAGTGTCCGGCTATTCCGATGCGACCAAATCGAGCATCAGCCTTGACATACTCATAGATGTGGCGGGCATCCTCTACCTCGTTGGGCACTGTCATCTGCTGGAAGTCGCCCTCGCTCTCGCCATGACCATTGAAGTCAAAGCGAATGGTGGCAATGCCCAACTTCTCCAATTCGTCAGCAATACCGTTGAAAAGTCCATTGTTGCGCGCCCCCCCGAAACCATGACAGAGAATGACAATCGGGCAGCGCTTGGGCATCACATCGGGCATCTGCAAATCTGCGACCAGTTTTCCGTGATCGCCTTGAATAGTGAGACGCTCGGTGCGGGCGTCAGCAAGGCTTGAGCAGAAAAGACATGCACAAGCCAATAACAGCTTCTTATTCATAGAACGTTTTAAATCTAAATCACTTCAATACCCTGTTCCTCACAGAGTTTCAGACTCATTTCCTTTAGCCTGAACTTCTGAATCTTTCCAGATCCTGTGAGGGGGAACTGATCAATGAAGAATACGTATTTGGGCGTCTTATAGCGAGCAATCTTGCCACGGCAGAACTCTCGGACATCCTCGGGAGTCATCTCTACGCCTTCTTCGAGGATGATGAAGGCTCCCACTTCCTCGCCATATTTCTTGGAAGGGACGGCAGCCACTTGTACATCACGAATACCTGGCATTTGGTAGAGGAACTCCTCAATCTCGCGTGGATAGACATTCTCGCCTCCACGGATAATCATGTCCTTGATGCGTCCTGTGATGCGATAATAGCCTTGCTCGTCCTTCACACCGAGATCGCCAGAATGGAGGAAGCCATTCTCGTCTATGACCTCAGCGGTCGCTTTTGGGTTCTTGTAGTAACCCTTCATCACGTTGAAGCCGCGGCAGCACATTTCACCCTGCACGCCGACAGGACACTCCTTGCCTGTTTCTGGATCCAGAACCTTCACCTCCACGAAGGGGAAGTCGCGCCCCACGGTGGTGCATCGCTGTTCAAAGGTATCTGAAAGACAGGTCTGAGTCATGCCAGGCGAACTCTCGGTGAGTCCATAGACAGAGGTGATAGTCATGAACATCTTCTCACTCACCTGCTTCATCAGTTCCACTGGACATAGCGAACCGGCCATGATACCCGTACGCAAGCTACTCATATCGAACATAGAGAACATGGGATGATTCAGTTCTGCGATGAACATGGTCGGTACACCATATAGTGCCGTGCACCGTTCTTTGTGGACAGAAGCCAGTACCAACAACGGGTCGAACTTCTCAACCATGACCTCGGTACAGCCATGAGTCAGGCAGTTCATGGTTGCCAGGACAACACCAAAACAATGGAACAATGGAACACAAACACAAAGCTTGTCATCCTGCGTGAATCCCATGTTCTCACCTGTGATGAAACCATCGTTGGCAATGTTGTAATGTGTCAACATGACACCTTTTGGGAAGCCAGTCGTACCCGATGTGTACTGCATGTTGCAGACATCGTGACAGCTGACGTCTTTCTTCATCCTGTCTAAGTCCTCGTCCTCGATGTTCTGTCCCAGCAGCAGCAACTCCGCAGTATTATACATGCCTCGGTATTTCTCCATGCCAATGAACACGACATTTTTCATGTAGGGGAAACGTTCGCTATGGAGATGACCGCGCTCACATTCACGCAGTTCTGGCAACATCTTATAGGTCATATCCACGAAGTCACACTCCCACGTACCATCGGTGATGCAAAGGGTGTGCATGTCGGAGTCCTTACAGAGGTACTCCAGTTCACTCTGCTTGTAGTTGGTGTTCACCGTGACCAGCACAGCACCAATCTTCGCCGTGGCATAGAGGAACGTGAGCCAATCGGGTACGTTGGTGGCCCAGATGCCCACATTGCTTCCCTTGGTCACGCCAATAGCCAGCAGCCCCTTTGCCAGATTGTCCACACGTTCGTTGAACTGTTTCCACGTAAAGCGGAGGTCGCGGTCGGAATAGACAATGTATTCCTTATCAGGTGTGGTCTCTGCCCAATGTTCGAGCCATTGTCCCAGTGTACGGTCAGAGAGTTGGAAAGAAGACCCTTCCCCCACCTTCCCCTGTTGGGAGGAAGTGGTTATGTTTGCTATTTGCTGCTCACTCATAAGTATCCTGTTTTCTTTAGAAGGGTATATAGACGACGGCCAGAATCTTGGCAGACTTACCTGGTGCACCGTGGACATGATGCTTCACGATGGAGTCATAGAAAATGCTGTCTCCTTCCTTCAGCGTGTACTTTTCCTTTCCATATTCGATTTCAAGTTCACCACTCATCACATAAATGAACTCCTCACCTTCATGTGCAGAAAGGGTGAAATCCGCATTTTCGGAAGGCTGGACATCAATGATGAAAGGTTCCATGTGACGCCCGGCCTTCTGCTTGGCTAAGGGATGGTACTCCATGTGCTTACGTGCACTTGCGGTGTCATTGGAAAAGCTGATACTGCTGTCGCGTTCACGCTCTTCTGCCCGACACACGACAGGCCCCAACGCATCGTTGTCATCCAGGAAAGTACCCAGCCGCACCCCCAGTGCCCGAGCAATCTTAATCAGGGGACCTAAGGACGGCAGGTATTGTTCATTTTCTATTGATTCAATCTGGCTCACCGAAAGGCCACTACGCTCGGCGATTTCTTCTGTGGAAAGATTCTTTGATTCCCGGAGTCCTTTGATCTTGGCTCCTACGATTGTGTTGTTGGTGCTGGCCATATTATGTGATGGACGTTTAGTTAGATAAAAATGCGTGCAAAAGTACAAAATCAACACCATATAAAGAAAGGTTTTACGAAAGATTTCTACTATTCTCTGACTTTTCGCCTCATTTATTGACAGAAAACAATTGGTTGGCACTTCATGATGAGGTGCCAACCAAGTAATTTGTTATGAACAATATGTCAGAGAGGATGGTACTGCACAAAGGCTTCCATAGCCTCGTAAGCAGCCAAGCCAAGACTGTTATAGAGCTCTGCTGTGGCATGGTTGCGGTCTTCGGCACGTTGCCAGAAAAGTCGTTCGTCGTTGCCCAAGAAGGGTGCCGACTCCATCTGGCTGGCGTGCTTGAGGATGGCATTCCTCTTGGTGCGCAACTCTTCGGGGCTGATGGGAACAGCCATCTCAATGTGCTCTATCTCCCACTCTGCCCAGGCGCCACGATACATCCAGATGCGGCAGTTCTTCAACCATTCTGCACCCGCTTCTTTCTCGATGTCGATGGCAGCCAGCACGGCATCGGTGCAAACACGGTGTGTGCCATGCGGGTCGGCCAGGTCACCAGCTACAAAGATCTGGTGGGGCTTCACCTCACGCAGGAGGTTCAAGACAATCTCCACATCGGCTTCACTAATGGGATTCTTCTGGATCTTACCCGTCTCATAGAACGGCAGGTTGAGGAAATGAACACGCTCGAGGGGTATGCCACTGTACATGCTGGCGATGCGTGCCTCACCACGACGAATGAGTCCTTTCACTTCCAGGATTTCGCGAGTGTCAAAGTCCTCGGGCTTCTTCTTGTTGATGAAGTCTGTGAACTCTTTGTAACGCTGGTTGATGACTTCGTTCTTCCCTTCGTCGAAAAGCTTGTTGAAGCCACGGACAAAGTGCATGAAGCGGAACACCTCTTCGTCACCGACGGCAATGTTGCCGCTGGTCTCGTAGGCCACGTGTACCTCGTGTTTCTGCTTGACAAGTCGTTGCAGGGTGCCACCCATGCTGATGACGTCGTCATCGGGATGCGGCGAGAAGATGATAACACGCTTTTGTGCGGGCTTGGCGCGCTCTGGACGGTTGCTGTCGTCGGCATTGGGTTTGCCACCCGGCCATCCTGTGATGGTGTGCTGGAGGTCGTTAAAGATCTTGATATTCACTTCGTAGGCAGAACCATAGAGTGCCAGCAGTTCACCGAGACCATACTCGTTGTAGTCTTTGTTGGTGAGCTTCAGGATGGGCTTGCCCGTCTTCTGGCAAAGCCAAACTATGGCAGAGCGGATGAGCTTGTCGTCCCAGTCACAAGAGGTGACGAGCCACGGACGACGGATTCGGGTGAGGTTGGCAGCAGAGCTGAGGTCAAGCACCACCTGGACGTTGTTGTGCATTTGTAGGAAGGTAGCACTCTGCTGGTCGGTCATCTCGCCCTCAACGGCGTTGCGGATGACTTCGGCCTTGGTCTCACCCCAGGCCAGCAGGAAGAACTTACGAGCCTGACGGATGGTGCTGATGCCCATCGTGATGGCACAAACGGGCACGTTCTGCTCGGAACCAAACACCTTCACAGCTTCCTCGCGACACGTGGCATCGAGCAGCACGAGGCGGGTGTGGCTGTTGCGCTGAGAGCCCGTGACGTTCATTGCAATGTTGCCCATACGACCGATGCCGAGCAGGCTGATGTCAATGCCGCCCATCTGTTCTATCATCCGTTCGTAGGCCATGCAGTGCTCGGTCACGCGTTCCTGGGGCACGGTGCCGTCGATTGGATAAATATTCTGAGAGGGAATGTCCACACGGTCGAAGAACTGTTCCTTCAGCATCTTCAAGTTCGACTGCACGCTGTCAGCTGGCAGTGGATAATACTCGTATGTCACGAAAATGACTACGTTCTGGAAACTCAGGCCTTCCTCCTCATGCATCCTTACGAGCTGGTTGAAGACCTCGGTCATTGTGGCACCGCCTGACACACAGAGCGTGCAAGCACGAATCTCACGTTGCCGCTGACGGATGGTGGCAGCAATCTTCAGGGCTACCTCCAAAGCGCCTTCTTCTATGGAGGCGTAAATGTCGGTGGGTAGTTTCTCAAAGCGCGTCAACACAGAGCGCTCGATGTTGCCGCCCGGACGATAGTAGCGGGGCGACACACGATCCAGAGTAATCTGGGAACTTAAGTTAGTTTTCATAAGGACGCTCACCTCACCTCCCTGACAGGGAAGGGCGTAGGTTGTTTTAATGGGTTAAAGGTTAGGTAGTTGTTGCAGGATTTAATCTTTATTTTCAGGCTTAACATGTCATGTCTATGCCAAGAGAGAGGTCGGACGGTCTTAGAAGTAGAAGCCGACGCCGATGCGGAGGCCAACCTTCGAACTGTCGGAGAAGTCGTTGAACGACATGTTATAATAGACAGCAGGCTCAATCGTCACGTACTGATTCACGAAGAAGGCATAGCCTACTTCGGGCACGAAGAAGAAGTTGTCGAACTTGCCGGGTGCTGTGATCTCTTCCGAGTGGGCATATTTCACACCCGCACTGAGATAGATGCCTATGCTCTCGAGATAATAGCGACCGCCGAAGTCCACAGATACCTGATTCCAATGGGGCTGATGGGCAAAGTCCACACCGGCATACACCATGCAGTTATTCGAGAGAAAATAACCACCCAAGGCTCGGATGTCCAAGTGAACGTCTTCGTTTCGGCTATAGCTTAAGCCCAAACCCGAGAGAGAAGTGTTCAAATAGACTTTGCCGCCCTCAAACTGAGCACTGGCCGTGAGGGCAGAAAAGGCCAAAGCAAGACATAGAAGAATTTTTTTACTCATGGAAAAGTGGATGTTAGGGTGAATTAGTTTTCGCAAAAATACACAGAAAGGCCATAGCAGCCAATAGCTCGCCCTATTTTTAGATTTATTTAACACGCACCACACATCCTCACTATCCGCCACATTCACTTGAGGAGCCTCATCCATTCAATTGCTCTCTGACTTTCTGCTCGCACCCTTATTATTCACAAGATAATCCCTCAGCCCCTTACCACGTTTCGATAACACACTAATAGTAAGCAGCTTGCTGGTTAGGAACTGAGGGATTATTAACCTAAATGTACACGTTATTCCTGTTTCTTGCCTACGACCACATTGGTGTTGCCTGTCACCTCAGCTTGGTTGCCACCGCCGAAGACGTTGCCGCGGATATCCACACCGACGACGTCAGGCTCGCTTTCGTCCACATTTGCCGTGGAAGCGTCGTCTGCCAGACTCACGAACTTAACTTTCGACAGCGTGCCGATGTTCACGGTGGTGTTACCGATCACCTTGGCTTCGTTACCGCCACCGAAGACTGTGCCAATAGCACCGATGGCATCCTTTGCATGAGATGGAATTGCAAAACCTACAGTTGCATCATAGCCTGTATCACCAGGCTTCTTCACGGTTGAGCCGATGACTCTTGAGTTTTCATAGATGACTGTATCCTTATGTATGCCATGCACCTCATCGATGTTCACCGTCGGGTTGCCTTTAATCTCGGCTGCTGCGCCATAGCCTCCGCCATAGACAGTACCGATGCTGGTGAACGATTTGACATTCACCACAGGAGAATTGATGCCTGCCGGTGCATTATAGGCTGCCAGGTTGCCGCCGCCGTAAAGTTCGCCGATGATGATGGGATTACATCCTGTCTCTTCGATGTTCACGGTGATGGAGCCGCTGATGTTACCCCCCCTGTCGTTGCCGCCGAATACCTGTCCGTAGGTACCGTTGGTGATGTTGAGCACAACGTTGCCATTGACGTCGGCTTCGGCAGCGCCGCCGTAGGCCTTACCCAAGCCCCTAATACATCCTATTTCCAGCACAGCGTCGCCGTCCATCTCTGCATTGCGTCCTCCACCGTATGCCTCGCCCAGGTCGAAGTAACACACTCCCTTGTCCTCCAGCGTAGCACGTGCCTCCACACGGACATTACCCTTCGTGTTCGAGCCGCCATAGACTTCGTGTACCGTTCCGCCATAGACCATCACATGGGTCTTGCCCGTGCCGTAGCCGTAGTTCGTCGCACGTTCTTCCTTCGTACCATACGCATCGCCATCTGCATTGGGATATGCCATCAAACCTACGTGTGCACCTGGGTTATCAGTGTAGTTTTGTCCGTCATTGCTAATGCGGTCTTTACCGTTACCACCACCAAAGACATGACCTAACTCGTAAGCACCGAGCACCGTCACCTGAGTAGAAGGTGCAGATGCGGCATTACCACCGCCATAGACATAGTCGATGCTCACATCTTCGCAACCGTCGATAACGACTTGCAATGGATTCTTAGTAGCTACAATGCCACCTTCGGAATATTGACCTGTTGCATTGCCGTCCCATGGCACGTAAGCTGCCAGGTTGCCGCCGCCATAGACGGCCTCCACCTCATAGGTGTCAGTGTCCTTGGTGGGCTTGGTCGTGGCGACGGTATAAGTGCTGTCGCTTTTTTTCAAGCCTACCGTCTTTAGCACTTTCACCAGCACCGTTCCCTGCGGTGAACCATTCAGGTTGTTGCATCCGAATACGCGTCCCGTGGCAGGAAGGTCGTTGTTCTTGTCATCTTTCTTTGTAGTGGGATAGAAAGCCGTTCCGTTCAGCGTCACCGTCACATCGCCCTGCACCATAGCACCGGCGTTGGCAACTTCTGCTGCCGTGGCTCCGCTGGGAGGTATCACACCCTGACCGCCGCCGTAGGCGTTGCCGAGGATGATGCCGCCGAGCAGATCGACGATGGTCTTGGCATTGTTCCTCGTCTCGTTACAGTCGGCGCTTGTGATGGCTGTGTTGCGAATGTCGTGGACGTTGGTGTTGGCGATGGCACCGCCACCATAGACGTCGCCAGCGATCACGCCGCCCTTGATGCCCACCTTGACATCATGGTCCACCAGACCTGCCGTGGATGACGAGATGGCCCCGGCACCGCCGCCATAGACGTTGCCATCCACCTTCGCTGAACCGTCGATAGTGACATCGGTGTCCTTGCGGACGTGACCGGCATTGCCGCCACCGAACACGTTCTGATAGACACGGGCATTGCCCCTCACGGTGACGAGGGTGTTCTTGACGTAGGCTGCCTGCTTGTACAACACATCGGTGCTGGCCACACCGCGGCCGCTGCCATAGACAGAGCCGCGGACGACGGCCGTGGTGTCGATGACCACGCGCGTCAGACCCGTAGCGTACGGGAACGGATTGTTCGTGGTGGGGTCGTTAGTGACATGCTTCTTGCTGTCAGCAGCCGTCTCGTTGGCTTCGCCTACCGAAGCCAGGGAGCCGCCGCCATAGACATCGCGCCAGACGGTGCCGCCGACGACATTCACCGTGGTGTTGCCGCGTACCTTACCGGCCGTCTCACTGATCTTTTTATGGGGATGATCGACGCCGCGGCCGGAGCCATAGACATTACCTATATATATTGTCGTGCTGTCGGGGCGGCTAATAACCGTCGGGTCGCTGCCGATCTGTCCGCCGCGGATGTTGATTCGGGAATTTTCCCAGACGTGGCCGTTCTCGCCTGAGCCAAAGACGCAGCCGAAGACCTTAGTGTTGGCGCCGCTGACGCTGACGTGGGTGGAATGGGTGTAACCCATCTGACGGTACTGGATGTCAACAGAATCCTGACCTACCACATAGTCGTCGGCCACCATACCGCAGCTGGAGCCGAAGACGAAGCCGTTGTTGTCGCCGGGAATGAGGTAGCCTGTGCCGAGGGCTGAGCCGTCGGTATCGACGTTGCCGACGTAGCCTCCGGTGATATTGATGGTGGCATCGCCGCCATCGACCTTATCCTCAATCATATCCGTGATGTGCATGTCATCCACGAGCAAGCGATAGACACCGACGGAAGCCAGCAGACCGCCTCCGTAGATGGCACGGCGCACCAAGCCGCCCGACATCGTCAGGTTGGTGTGTCCATAGACACGTCCTGCAGAAGAGCTTCGCTGCTCACCGGTCTGGTGGTGGACAGGGTCAACACCACGTCCGCCGCCGAACACATTGCCGATGTAGGGGTTCTTCGTGGATCCGTCGGCATTAGTCGTGTACATCTTGTTCGTGCCTTCCACGAGCGGCCAGCCTATGATGCCGCTGTGAATCCTGACATCGGTGTCGGTCTTCACGTGGCCGTTCTCGCCGCCGCCGAACACGGCACCATAGATATAAGGATAGTTCAGCGTCTCGGCAGTGCTGCCGGAATAGCTTCCCGGCTGCTGGTTCTCCGTGCCGATGGTGACGAAGGTCTTGTTGACATACTCCATGCTGGCGACGTAGTCGCTGCGGTCTGCCGACACACCGCGACCGGCACCATAGACACTTCCGTTGTTGAGGCCTTCGTGGCCCGGCGTGGTGTCGCCCACGGTGCCGCCGGTGATGGTCACCCGTACGATGCCGGTGGTATCTACGAACACACCCGTCAGGTAGTTGATGTCACGCTCGTCGGGATTGTAGATAACACTGTCAACCTTGATACCGTCTTTGTCAACCACCTCGTCGTGCACATGTTGTCCGGCGGCCTTTTCCTTCACCGTACCGACGGAGGCCATGGCACCGGAGCCGTAGATGTTGTGCCAGACGTGTCCGCCCGTCATCAGCAGCTCGGCATTGCCATAGACGGCACCTGCGGACAGACTGTATTTTGCTTCACTGATGGAGGAGCCTGACGTATAATACTGGTCCACACCACGGCCGCCGGCATAGACGTTGCCGCGGAACACAGGCTTCACGGCCACGCCGTGGTCGTCGAAGCCGACCTCGTCGGCAAGGAGTGCCGTGCCGATGCTGCCGCCGCTGATCTCCACATAGGTGTCATTCTTCACGTGCCCGTTGGCACCGCCGCCGAAGACAGAACCCTTGACATCAGCACCCGGCTCGATATAGACCTTGGTGTCGTGAACGTAGGCCATCTTCACGATTTCGGAATTAGACGCGGCAGAGAGTCCGCGGCAACCGCCATAGACGAAGCCGCAGTTGAAGCCCTGCTTGCTGGCCGTGGAAGAGTAGCCGATGATGCCGCCCTTGATGTGTACCTCCGTCTCGCCGGAGTCATCGCCGTAACTGACCTCACCCGTGGTGGCGTTTACGGTTTCGTTGCCTACCGAGGCCAGGGAGCCGCCGCCGAAGACGTCGTGGTAGATCTTACCGCCGCTGACCTCGACGTAGGTGTCGCCATAGACACGTCCTGCCGTCAGCGAATATTTGTCATCGCCACCCGTGTCGATACCTCGGCCGCCGCCATAGACATTACCGCGGTAGAGGAGACGGCCACGGCCGTTGTCGTCGATCAAGTGCTCGTCATCGTTCAGCTCTGTGCCGACAAAACAGTTCTCTTTTATATTGACCCTCGTGTTGTGCTTGACGTGTCCGTTCTCACCGCCGCCGAAGACGGAGCCGGTGACGTTGGCCGTACCCTCGATGCTCACGAGGGTGTTCTTGGTATAGGCCAGCTGCACGAGGGTTGAAGTGGTCTGAGCGCCAGCGGCCATACCGCGGCCTGAGCCGAACACAAATCCGTTCTCCCTACGGTTATCGCGGTCGGGGATTAACGTATTATAGTTGTTGGCAGAAGCGCCGCCGTCGGTGCCTATCTGTCCGCCCTTGATGGTGACAGTGGCCAAGCCTGTATTGTACGGGAAAGGATGTGTGTCAGTGACAAGGCTCTGATTCGCCTCTTCTTCGCGGACACCTACGGAAGCCAAGGAGCCGCCGCCATAGACGTTACGGTAAATGGTGCCGCCCTCGACGGTGACATTGGTGTTGCCCGCCACCTTGCCGGCGGTGATGCTGTAGCCGCCACCATCAATAGGGTCAATGCCGCGGCCGCCGCCATAGACATTGCCGCGGTAGATCATGTTGGCATTGAGATCCGCATCGGGCAAACTGGCCTTGTCCAACGCGATACCCACAGTGCCACTCTTGATCTTGACATCGGTGTCGTGAAGGACGTGACCGTTCTCACCACCGCCGAAGACACAGCCATAGACAGTACCACCCTGAAGGGTGACATCGGAGTTGTTCACAAACGAATAGCCGGAGTAGGCAGTGCCAGCCTTACCGAGGCAACCGCCGAAGACCGAGCCCTTGGTGTCGGTGGTCGTATTCTGGCCGATGGTGCCGCCCATGATGAGGATCTTAGCAAGACCGGATCCGGCTTCACGCAAATCGAACACATCGCCTTCATACATATTCTCAGAGGTATGAGTGCTATTGTAAGTGCTAGCCTGGCCTGAAGTGGCATAGTTGTAGGAGCCTACGGAAGCGAGCTCACCGCCGCCATAGACGTTGCCATAAATACGGGTGGTGTAGCCTTCGGCCTGCGAGATGTTCACCTCGGTGTTCTTCACCAGGCCGAGCATCTGGGTCTTAGACCAGTCGCTCATCAGCGTACCCTTGCTGCCGCCGAAGACATCGCCGATGCTGTACTGGCTGGTGACCATCTGCGACGGGTTGCCGATGGTGCCGCCCGTGATGTTGATGGTCACGTAACCATGCGTAGCGTCCAAGGCATCCACGTCATTGCCGTAAAGTACCTGATTCTTGCCGTCGGGAATCAGCACGCCGTAGTTAGTGTGGTCTTCCAACACAAGATGGGTGCCTACCGCCGCCATACGTCCGCCACCAAAGACCGATCCGAGGATCTTGGCATTCTCCGAGATATTGACGGTCACGTTGCCGCAGACGGCACCTGCCGTGAGAGCCAAGGCGGAGAATCCGCGGCCAGAGCCGAAGATATTGCCATCGACACCCGAGGAACCGAACGTGCCGATGAGGGCATTGCCCCTGATTGTGGTACTGACATCGCCTAAGACGTGGCCATCCTCACCGCCGCCGAAAACGGAACCGAAGACAACGGCGTTGCCTTCAACGATGACCTCAGAAGAACCTACATTGGACCAGCCGTTGAACATGACACGCGGGTCGCCCATACCGGCACCGAAGATGTAGCTGTTGACGGGACGGGCCTGGATGCTGTCGATGGTACGGGGAACACCCACGGTGCCACCGGTCATGTGTACCTTGCTGTGGCCCAGCACGTCGGTAATCTCATTGCCGCCATAGACGTTGGTAAGGATATGTCCGCCAGAAATCTCGACCAAAGTATTGCCGCACACACGTCCTGCCGAACGGCGCCACTGGCCAGGGGCGTAAGGATAGTAGCCCGAACCGCCGCCGAAAACGTGGCCGTAATAGCTGTGGCCGTCGCTGCCGGGCTTGGCACCGCCCTGAGAGTTATATTCGTTGGCAAAGTAGTCATAGACCTTGCGGTTGCCCTCAGGCCCGAACGGCCAGGCGTCGCACTGATGGAAGGGTGCGGTTGCCGCGTTGATATCTGCCGCTACGCCAGAATTTATGGCATTGATAGCAGTCGTCCATTGGGCATCGGTGTAGGCGGCATCCCAGTGATGTTCATTTCCTACTTTGTAGTGTCCTGAACCGATCTGTCCGCCCGAAATCTTGACATGGGTATGGCGTAGCACCTCTCCGTTCTCCGAACCGCCATAAGCCGAGGCTGCAATCAGGCCGCCGCTAATCTCTAAATAGGAAGAGTCAGAGACGGCGAGCAGGTTGGCGTTGGAGTAAGCAGTAGAGTCAGCAATACCCTTGCTGGCACAGAACACATAGCCATAGTCATCATCGGACGTCGGGTTGTTGGGGTCAGGCATCAGCTGATTGACCAGTCCCACCTGTCCGCCGCTGATGAGCACCTTGGTCAGGCCGGTGCCAGGTTGGCAGGTCTTGGGCTCATTCTCGAAGTGCCATGCTTCCTTCGCCGAATCGAACGTCTTAGTGCTCCAATAATCGGTGAAGGTTCCCACAGAGCCTAACTCACCGCCGCCATAGATACTGCGGCTCACATGGCCGCCAGCCATGTTGACCAGGGTGTTGCCCGTGACGATGGCAGCGTTAGGATTAGTGGCCACACCCTTGCCAGCGCCATAGACGGTACCTGAGACGAAGGCTCCGACAACGTCAGGCGTATCGCCGGTAGAGGTGAGCGTGATGGGCTGTCCCATCTGGGTGCCGATATTGACCGTTGTATTCCCATGGACTGCAGCTCTGTTACCGCCGCCATAGACATCAACCAACACACCCAGATTGTTGGGGTTGTCGGAGGAATTAAGCCCCAAGGCCGTCATCTTGGCTGGAACGCCTACGGTCGTATTATTTGCGAAGGAACCCGGTACCATGTTGATGTTCACCGTCGGGTTGGCATACATGGCAGCGCCAGCACCCAAACCTCCGCCAAACGTCTTGCCGATGTACGTGCAGGAAATGATATTCAGCTCGGGCTGGGTGTAGGGGAAGGTGTGCGTGGAATCTGCAGCAGGATTGGTAATGGGTGCTTTATAATTTTCGTCGCTCGTATCGGTGATAGCATGCATCTCAGCAGTCCTGGGCAGATAGATGGGTTTGCCATCTGAGGATGTCCCGGCGTCGTAATAGCCGTAAACCGAATAGGCTGCTTCGTTGCCGCCGAGATAGAGTTCGTCAATCTCGATAGGCACCTCACAGTCGCCCGTTTCCTCGATGTTCAGTTTGATGTGTCCCAAGATGGCTCCGCCCTGGTTATTGCCGCCGAAGACCTTACCGAATTTACCACTGGTGATGGTCGTTTCCACATTACCATGCACATTGGCATTGTCAGCGCCGCAGAATAGTAGCGGAACCTTGACGTCTGGCTTACAGCCTAAAGTCATTATCAGGTCACCTGATATATCCGCATTCTTTCCTGCACCCACAATCTTCTCTACGTCAAGGTCGCAAGCGCCGCCAGTACCAACATCGATGGTCACATTACCTGTGATGGTTCCCTTCTCATTACTGCCACCGTATGCCTCATGAATATAGCCGCCCGTCAGCAGTGTGTTGGCGTTTCCGTTCACATTGGCACCCGGGTTCTCCACCCACGACGAGCCTTCGTTCAGCGTATAGGGATCCTTACCGTTGCCGCCGCCGAAGACCTCCTGGATTTCGTAAGCACCCTTGACAAGCACGTTCGTTTCAGGAACAGCGGCAGCATTACCGCCGCCATAGACATCCCGGATGCTGACATCGCAAGTCTCGATAATGACATTCGCTTTCTTACCTGTAACAGGCGTGGTGAAGTTGGCCAAGTTGCCGCCGCCATACACAGCGGTAAGCTCATACGTCGGCGCCAGATACCCGTCGTCGGTCTCTTCCAACTTCAGTTTGTCGATAGCCGTTCTCGTGACGTTGCCAGGAACGGTCTTATACACGGTTACGGTCACTTCGCCCTTCGGCGAGCCGTTCAGGTTGTTGCAGCCGAATACACGTCCGCTCTTCACCACACCCGTATGGTCGCCGGTGTAATAGCTAGTCGTAAAGGCTGTTGCCGACGAACCGCCGCTGCTGCCCAGATTGACGTTGACATCGCCATAGACCAGAGCTGCCACTCCCGTTACACCTTCCACGGGTTCTACCTTCCAGTCATTGGTGGTCTTGCCGTAGGCTGGGTCGCCTTCTTGAGCAGCATTGATTTCTTCCTGTGTATATTTCTCACCTGCCGAGGCGGTAACACTCAAGCGTCCCAAGCCGCCGCCGTAAGCATCGCCATGAATGGTTCCGCCCAGCAAGTTCACCACTGTCTTGTTGGTGCTGGTCGAGGGGATGGTCTCGCTGGCAGAACCGTAGCCTGCCGTCACATTATTTATATTAGTATTAGCAAGTGCACCGCCGCCATAGAGGCTCTGGTTGACAAAGCCATTCTGCATATTCACTGTGACGCTTCCACCCACATCAGCCCGATTTCCGCCACCAAAGACATTGAGAATACTCGACGATGTGCCACCATTGATATTCACCTCAGTATCACCAAGGGCAGCCGAGGCATCGCCACCGCCAAAGACGCCACCCGTGATTTCCTTTACCGTTCCATCTTCATTAAACACCTTGCCTTCAACCACGGAATTACCCTTAATGTTCAGGGTCGCTTTGCCGGTTACGGTGCCGAGAGTCGTCAAGTCCTCGGTGGTGTAGAGGATGTGATTGGTCTTGTCGATGGAAATGGAGTTGCCATGCTCCCATCTATAGGTCGTGGTTACGCCTTTCAAACCGGTACGGTATGTACCCAGACCATCATAGTAATAAGGTTCTACCCTAAAGCCAATACTATCGGCCTCAACGGTAGGCAGGGATGCGGAGTAACCCGCACCGAAGGCACTACCATTGACAGTGCATCCATCAAGTGTGGAAGTGACCGAACCATCCACTTTACCCAAGCTGCCACCGCCATAGAAATTATTGGTAATCGTGCAACCTGTCAGTGTAGATGTCACGTTGTGGGTCGTTGCCAATGAGAACTTAACAAAGTCCACGAGAATACGTGCCACGTTGGTTTTGTTGTCCGACATCGGCAGGAACTGGTAGTTAAATTGAGTAGAGACACCGCCATAATCAGCACTATACTCTTGCGTGTAAAAAGCTTCCAACCATGCGTTCCAAGATGCGTGGTAACCAGCAGGTGGATTACTCGTGTCGTTATGGGGGAAGTTTGTAATACTGTTATGGTTCCTCGGTGCCTGACGGCTGTAGGAGTTTCCACCGTAGCCAGCACCAAAGAAGGTGCCGAAGGTGCAGCCTGTGGCGTTGGTAACAACGGTTTTGTTAGCACTCATGTCGCCGAACTTGGGTCCGCCGCAGAAGATGTCCACATGGCTGTCGACGATGGTGGTGCTGAGGTTGCCCGTTACAGGCTTGGCGGCGTTGAGGCCACCGGCGTAGAACTCACGGATGTCTGCGTTCTGGATGAGCCAGGAGATGTTGCCGGTGTTGTCGTCGCCATTTGCTTTGCCGATGCCTTCCATGGCAGCACCGCAGACGGTGCCGAAGCGTCCGCCATTGATGTAGCACTCGGCGTTGTCTGCGTAATTGTCAAGGCCGGCATTGGCCACATAAAGTCCCGTGAGGTAGAACTCATCGAAATCGCCACCAGTAACCGATATGGGTGAGTGTTTAGTTGGCTGGAATCGATAACTTCCACTTGATTGGTTTTTATCTTGGTGACAGCCTGTGTGGAACTCCTTGAACCACACGTTGCCACCCACATGGATGTAAGGTATCTTGTTTGATCTGCCTTTTTGATTGTAACTCACCCATTGCTCCATAACGCCGCCCTGAACGATGAGGGCATCGGTCTCGCTTCTGGTCTGATTCTCATACTCGAACTGTGTGACACGGAAGAGCGAGGTGTTGGTACTCTCGAACCATCCTTTGGGTATCATGATACCGAAGTTGTACGAGCCTGTGCCGCCTGTAGATTTCTGAGCCATACCGAAGCCGGGCATATTGATAAAGTCGGCCCTCACGGGGTGGCATTCGGTACGGCCATTGAAACGCAGAATATAGGAATAGTCGGGCTCATTGTCGCCATCAAGGTCAATAGAGGTCACCGTATAGGGCTTGGCTTTACTGTCTTCTATGGAGTTGAAATGATGATAATTGCCCACAAGCACTACGGCATAATCATAAACGGTCTGTTTGTTCGGGTCCCCCACAATGCCCACATAAAGTCCCGTACTATTCGAACTTGAGATAGCGTTGCCCATCGTGGTGTAAACCACCTGGTTTTCTCCTGCAATGGAATAGCTGTTGCCATTGGTGTATATCTGTCCGCCACCGACCCTGGGTACATCATATCCGGTTTCCATTGCCGTATTATACACCTTGTCGGCATTGGGGTCGGCCAGATACACGCATTTAGCCCAATATGGCTCGATAGTGATGGAAGTCACACCTTCGGGCACGTCCCAATAGGCTCCTTGGTTGAAAATACGATTGCTACCGCCTGTGCCGTAAAGGTCCTTGTTGGTGCAGTTGCGGTCGGCGAAATTGTATCCGCCCCAGGTGTCGGAAGCGGTGAAGGTGCCGGGCTTGCCGCCTGTGATGCTGACTATCTTCCAGCCAGTCACCACGCGGTTGCCATTATAATTCTTCGTGCCTACATCATTATAATAAGGTAACTGCACCTTGTAGTAGTTGAAGTTGAAGCGGTCAGGATCCTTGTCAGTGATGTTGAGGGTGAGCTGCGAGGTTGTGATTGCAGCTCCCGATGGACGCTGGTACACTGCTCCGTCACCCATTTGTATGTTGACGGTCAGCGTGCCAAACTTGCCGCCCTTATTGCGATCTTCTTCTCTTGGCTTGCCATTCACTAAGGTCAATGTGGGTGCATGATCTGCATCATAGTTGGCGATGGACGGATACCTGCCTTGAACTTTCAGTACGGGGTAAGGCTTGGGATTGTCGATGGTGCGGTCGGCAGTTTCAAGTACCCATTTGAGCATTTCGCTACTGCTATAGGTTCCAGTAGCCCACCAGCCTGCCAGTTCACGGTGCCCGTTAAGTAGGAGGCGGTAGAACTCGAAACGCTTTAGGAAACGGTCCTCGGCGCCAAGGGCACAGTTATAGGTGATACCCGTTGGCTGCACGAATGGTGCTTCCAGACGGAAATAGTTGTAATTGCCCACACCTTTATTGCCCGCATTAGAAATGATATTGCCGCCATAGACGGGAGAGATGGTTGAGCTGCCCGTGATGTCGCCGTAGAACATACAGTTCATCACCATGGTCTTGAGATTGGCGGCATCGGAATTCGTCGTTACATTGTTGTAACCCACAATACCTCCAACATTGCTGCCGCCGGTGATATCGGCAAAACTATAGCAGTTGATGACGCGGGCTGTGCCATCAAGATAACCTACCAAGCCGCCGGTGTTGCCTGTGCCGCCCACCTCGCCGCTGAGGATGCCTACATTGTAGATGCGGGCAGCGCTATTTGCTTTACAAGCAATAGCACCTGTATTGCCATCATTGTCACCACTGCTGATGCTAACGTCTTCCAGCACCAGGTTCTTCACCGTACCAGTAAGGGTGGCGAAGAGGGGGGCGTCAAGGCCGGTGATGCGGTAGGGCATCTGCGTCTGTGGGTTGATGTCGGCTTCCAGGACGCCGCTGAAAGTGGTCGCTATGGTAGTGAAACCGCTGGCAGAAACATCTGAACACAGTTTGTAGCAGGCAGAAGCGGTAGTGCCGGCGTTGACGTCCGAGACAAAGTCGGAAAAATCTGAGTTTCCATAAATCAGGAAGGGGTCAGAGGGTGTGCCCGTACCGTTTTTAAGTTCCATGGAAGCCGTCTCGGATTCCATATAGTCACTATGTCTGGCCACTGCTGTCAGAATGATGGGCTGCTGGTCAATGGTGAAGGGAACGGGTGTTCCTGGATATGCCACTTCAGACCCACCGTCCAAGGAGTAATAGAGGTTGGCGTCGGTGGGCATACTGCATGAGAGGGTGAAGGTCATGCCTTCACGGGTGATGACAGGAGTGGCGCATCGCAGTTTCACCTGTCCACTGCCAACGACAGAGGTAATCATTCCCGCCTTGACAGCTATCGCCTGGATGATGGCGTTGCTGACGTTCTCGGTCAGTGGGGCGGTGTATTCGGCGCTCGAAGTCGTGGGGGTGCTGCCGTCGGTGGTGTAGTAGATGGTAGCATCTGCAGTGGCTGATGTGATGGAGATGGCATTGCTGCCGTTGTTCTGGATGGAAGGGGTAGCCACTTGTGAGACTGAAAACTCCGTCACCGTGGAAGCGACATAACCAAGTTTGGTAGCTATCGCCTTCACCGTGGTGACGCTGCTGACGGAGAACGGTGCACTATATTGGGTGCTCGAAGCGGTGGGAGTACCGCCGTCTAAGGTATAGTAGAAGGTACATCCTGCGGGAACGCCAGAAATGGACACCAGAGACGTAGTGTTGTCGAAACTAATGGCAGGAGCATCACATTCAGGCAGTTCGTAGGTCGTCGCATCGGTAGCAATGGCATCACTCGCCGCCTTCGCTATCGCCTTGATGACCGTCATGCTCGCCGTCTGGGTCACCGTGACGGGAGTAGTGCCGGTGGTTGTCGTGGACGTGGTTGGCGTGGTGCCGTCGGTGGTATAGTAGATGGTGGCTCCTGCCGCTGCTGTAATAGTGAACGTACCGTCGTTATTGTTGGTAATGATGGGAGCGTCTATGGAGGTTGCAGGCTCAAAACGAAACTGACTCGTGTTGTTCGCCTCTTTCCAACGCCCGATGATACCGCTCACATCCTCATATCCTGTAGGGCCATCGGTCTTTCCTGCAGCTCCGGCATACGAATCCTTATTACCGTCAGTGACGTTCAGATACTGGCCACTTTCATGAGAGATAAAATAATTGTCTCCACTCTTGGTAATGGCGAACAGGTTGTTATTGCCCGTGGCAGAAGTCTCAAGGTGGACACGTGCACGATTCTCACCTGCACCTGTAAGCTGACCGTTATAGGTCAGGTATCTGCCATCTGCGAAATGGATGATATAGTATTTGTTCTCTGTCTCATGTTTCTGGATGATCCACTTCGCATTGCTGACATGTCCGCACATATAGGTAGTGAGGAAGGGCTGTCCGTTGTCTGCCTCCTGGACGCTGTTAGTGGCTACATAATAGCACCAACCTTGAGTCGGGACGAGGTAATAGTTGCTGGCCGGCGTGTCTGAGTTGTATGAACCTGTACCCGGCATCGCTAAGTAATACGTCCCAGAGTAATCGGTCTGCCCCCACACGTTGGTGGCGAAGGTAAAGATATAGATGAGAAATATAAAGCGTAGGAAGGAAACGCGCATAGTCCTTGAAAGAAATCTTTTTGATTTGCAAAGATAGAGATTCTCCACCATAAAACCTGCAAATATCTTGAATTCTGCCCCCTGCTTAACATTGTTTAACAGGCCGAAGGCCATGAAGCTAGGTCTTTTAAGAACTATTTTTTAAGTGCCGCCTATTCAGGAGATAAGAAAACCACTTCTTTCTCATATTACACCCTCCTTCAGGCAGTCGTGCAAAAACCCCACCATGGCACATTGACCTCATCCCCTACCCTGCTCTGCAAGTATTCTTACAGCTGATAGCCGCCCCAAGCCCCTCTCACTTCTGCATTTTTGAAATGCCTGTTTAGACAGGCAAAGTAGAGATTGTATGCTATTTTCCCCGGACAACAATATTTTTCAATAAAATCCCTCAATCCCTCACCGAACACTATAATCGACTGAAAAAAAGGCGCTTGCAGGTGAGGGATTGGTGAGGGATTGGTGAGGGGAGGTGAGGGATTTACGTTAACCAAATGAGAATGAGGCATAAAGCATTCGTTCATCAAAAACAAAAAACAAAGGAAAGCCAGGGAAACCGGAGCAAGCAAGGGTTCCTTTTCGTTTGTTTTCTTGAAAAAGTCTATTTTTATGTATTGGTGTCCGCTAAAAAGCGGCCTGATAGGCCAATAAGCACATAGCCCAGAGTGCTTACTGCGAAACTTGAATGAATAATAGTACCTTCGCTTGCTGTTTTTCGCCTTCTTGACAGTCGCTTTTGACTTTCGATGGAGAAAAACCCTCACCATCCCTCACCAATCCCTCACCAATCCCTCACCTGTAAACATCTCATAGACTGTACCTTATCGCCATTGGTGAGGGATTGAGGCTTTTTGAGCACTTTTCATGTGTATGCACATAAAAAAGTGGGAAGGTGTACACCTTCCGGGGGGAAGGTGTATGCAAAACAGGAAATAGTATGCAAAGAAGACCTTTCAGAGATATATGATGTGTTTTCATATCTTATTTGTTATTAAATGTTCTAGAGAGATTTATGTATGAAGCAACAAGGGCTAATGCAAGCACGATGTATGGAATATCTGTCAGCGTGTGTGGCCACAGCCACATTACCAATGCCCAAATGCTAATAATGACTGCGTATGGCAGGCTCCACTTTTTTCTCCATTTCCATAAAAGCAATGGCAAAGGATTGAAGGGAATGATAAGCCAACTCCACTCGGTACAAACCAGGTCGGAGATGAATACCAGATACACAGTAATGATGCCTATTGCTGATTGAATGGCCAAAAGTACATAATCCATGATGCTTGACTTCAAGAAGAGGCAAATCAAGGATAATAGCAAAAGTACGATGGCTATAAATAAGGGAGAGCACCAATGTGCCTTAGGATGATAGTTGCTGGGGAGCAAAACATCAGCCTCATTCGACAACAACTGCAGCCCTTGAACTTTGGCATGCTGGAGCACATAGACAAGATCGGTGGGCATGATGGTTTTCTCCTCAAATGAGCACTCATCATCAATTTCACCATTACCAATGAGATTCAAGAAGAACCAGGTCCACGGGAAATCTTTCTCCTGAAGTTCTGTCAGTTCTCTTCGAGTTAGGTGGGGGTATGTTTCCGGCCATGCCCCATATTCAATAGGTATGGAATCAAGGCTTTCTTTTAATAAAGTCAGGGCACTATGAGCACAGCCACGTTTGATATAGTCATAGGGAAGGTAGGCCCCTTCAAGCATGTGCTTATCAAGGACACGCCATAGATTGCGCTTCACATCAATAGGCAGGTTCAATGCATATTGCCGGACGCCACGTCCTTCTTTTCGGTATATGTCGAGATAATCCTCAAATGGAATCGCAAACATACCCATCTTCAGATTCCCGGCCAAGAAGGAAAGCACCTTTTGGCTGGCATCTTCGGATTCATAAGAGAAAAGAAATCAAGATGATGTTCGGGGCTCTCCATGTGGATGCCGACATGACCAACAGTAGAATAAAGTACATCACCAGGATCTGCTATAACAATAGACGCTTTTACGAAGTTCTCATCCATAATGCTATCGCCCACCTCAACCGCCTTTGCCCCGACGATTCCCAGAAGGAGGGCAAAGACGAAGAAGGTTCGTCGGGAAAACCGGCGAAGCATTGTGAATGTGATTTCGAATGCAAGCTTCTGCATCATATAGCGAGGTTGTTTCTGTTTCGATGATGCGGGATTCCGACGGGGAAACCGTCGGACACACTATGGCTGCTGCCACCAGGTGTCCTTGGTGCGGGCAAGAGCTTGCGCGAGGCAGTTCATCGTCTTGCAGGCTGGCACTGTGATGGGTTCTTTGTTAGGGCGGTAATGATACTGCCAGGGGGTGATGAGGAGCAGACGGCCAGCGGCGCATAGGTCGAGGCGTTCTGCGGAGGGGTGATAACGGTCGGGGAAGCCGTTGTCGGTGATGTGGGCTACGGGAAAGCCACGCCGCATGGCTTCATCTATGATGGCCTGCTCGCCCATGGCGATGCGGGCGCTGATGAGGACGGCACCGCGAGCGGCCTCTTCGAGGCTGCGTCGCTGTTGCTGCGCGAAGCGCGAGGCGTCCTTGCGATGGCAGACGACGGGCAGGAGGCGATGCGCGAGGAGCGCGCGGTCACCGAAGGTGTCGCAAGTGATGCTGCCATCGGGAGCCAGCAGGAGGCGTGCTTGCAGCGCATCGAGTGATTCTGTCGTCACGAGGTGCGACGGGCATTCGCGCTGCAGGTAGCCGCGCAGGGCGGCGGGGAAGAGCGCGGTGGCAATGCCGCCGCGCTGGGGGTGGAGGTGTTGCTGCTGCCGCATCAGGCGGCTGCGGGGATTAGCTGTAATGTATTGACGCTGGGTCGCCAGCTGAGCAGCATCCACGGGCATGACATCGCAGTAGCCGGGGTCGAAGAGGGGATGCTTTCCGCTGCAGGCGGAACTGGGCACCTTATACCCGGCGGGAAAACCGCCGGACACACTGCCAGCCAAAGCGGCGGCAGCGGTGAAAGGGGTGCCTTCTGCGATGGTGGAGATAGTGTGTGCGACGGTTTTCCCGTCGCAGAATTCTACTGCCTGCCCTGTCATATCCCAATATAGTCGATTACATCCTTTCTTGAATCCAGCGATGACCTGCCCGATGTGCAAGGTTCTGCCATTGCTGCTTATGATCTTGTCCTGCACCACCATCAAGCAATGGATGTGCTCGGGCATGACGATGTGGTCTTGGATGGTAATCATGGGGTAGTGCGCGGTGATGGCGTGGAGCAGTTCGTGCTCTATCAAGTGTCCAAGAGGGGTGAGAGCGACACGGGGTGCATCGGCGCTGCCATCGGGGGCATTGAGATTCCCCACCACTTGCCCAAAAGGGTGCCCGAGTCCTTCTCCCACATGCAGGGTGATGTGGTAGATGCCTGGCTGGGTGTAGTCATGAGCCGCTGCGCGGCGGGTCATGCGGTGATTGGTGGGGCGCTTGATTTCCATTTCTTTTCTCGCCGGGAATACCGGCGAGCACACTGTTTTCTATTTGATACTAATCTTCTTCTTGTTGACAATATAGACACCAGGTGCGACATGGGTTTCGACGGTCTCGTCTGGAGCGATCTCGAAGGTGCGGACGAGAGCACCACCGGCGGTGACGATATGCACGGAGGTGTCGCCGGTCATGCGGGATTCAACGATGATGCGTCCACGCTTACCCTTGACAATGAGTTCGCCTTCGAGACGGTCATCAATCTCGGGCTGCTCCTCATCATTACCGAACTGGCTGTTGAGGCGGTTGAAAGAAATGTACTTGACACCTTCCTTATTGTTGCCCTTGACGCCGCTGGATGCCTTTGTGAAGTACGGACGGAAGGCTTGCACGGTGGTGGCATCTCCCGTTGCAGGCACCTTGACGAAGCTGCTGCAGTCGGCGGTGGCATCGTTGTCGCTGTCGTAGTTCGCATTCAACGTATAGGTATCGGTACCGGCAGCAAAGCTCTCGTTGAGATAACTTGGATGGAAGATGTAGCCGTCGGCCGTTACCTTGCCATTTGATATCTCGGTGTCGCTGACGTTGATGGTGATTCCCGGTTCCGAAGCGAAGGTGATGACCTGCTTACGCAGCTGCGAGACATCATTGAGCGTATTGAGAGCATTGAATCTGCCGCTGAGGTCGAACTCATAGTAGGTCGTGCCAGGGAAGCCGATGATGTAAGGCTTGGCAGCAGCGGCGAGCGGGTAGTCCTCAAGTGTCTTCGTGGTGCTGTAGTAGTTCCAATCGTACTTGTCGTTATGAGCATCCGGACGAACGACGTTGCCCTCCTGATAGTAGTAATCCCATAGGAAGGTGTTGGTGTAGGACTTGTCTTCGATGCCCTTGGCAGGATAGTTGAAGATGCCCTTATAGACACTGCCCTCTGTGGTGCCGCCGCCACTGAATTCGCGGAGCCAGTACTCATGTCCGATGGTGTTGTCCTGGTAGAAGTGACTTATCTCACCCTTCTGGTTCGTTGTCACCAGTTCTACCTCGAACGGCAGGCTGATGGCTTCCCAACCCTTGACTCTATCGACATAGTTGTCAGGCGTGCGCTGATGCCACATACGTTTGCCGGAAGCGAAGGTGTAGGCGATGGGCGCATTGAAGTCATGACGATCGACGAGGAAGTGGTCGGAGGTAGCAGTGTAATCTGTTCCATCCTGCACGACGGCATGTCCATAGATGATGGTAGCATCCTGTGCGGCAACGGTGCGGTAGTCGCTCTTGCCAGCCACATAGCCTGTGCCTGTCTCACTGCCCTCGGCATAGGTGGGATCAGCGAGTGCAGCCATGACGGCCGAATAGGTCTTCGTGTTGGCATCGTGGTCGTTGCCGGTTGAGGCAGGCGTGTAGGCCAGCAAGTTGCGCGTGAGGTCCACATTACGGAAGTAGGTGAGGCCATCGTTGTCGAGCAACGGCGGGTAGAAGACAGCTTCGCTCGTAGAAACAGGTGCGCACAGGCCCTTCTTGTACGGGTTGCCGTTGACAGGTGCGGGGGTGGTGGTGGTGCCGGCAAGGTCACCGTTTCCACCGGTGAAGTCAATGGCCGTCATGTTCGGGTACGCCGTGTGTGTGTTGTCGGCAGACTTGGCGGCAAAGACAGCGTATGGATTGTAGTATGCCACACCCATATTGGAGTTGCGGAAGTATGCCGGAGCACGATAGACGCGGTTGACCGAGGTGGCGGTTGTCGTCAGGCGATCGCCGCTCTTGTTGATGTGAGCAGGCATATTCTGATGCGGACGTGATGCTACGTGTCCATAGGTCAGCATCTGTCCGAAGAAGATGTAGTCATCGGGCCAGATGGGGTAGTGCTTTCCGTAGGTCGTGGAGTAGCGCTCGTTATCCGTTTCGGGGATGTGGCCTCCGGAATAGATGAAGTCTCCGTCTTCGTAGTATTCCTCCACATAACCGAGGGTGTAAGCTGTCTCGGCCTCGTAGCCACTGACCTTCAGCTTCGGCTTGTTGTTCTCATCGAGGTCATCGGCATCGAAGTACCTGTAGTAGGGGTGACTGGGATTGCCGTCAGCCGAATATCCATCAGGCATCGTGGCCAGGTGGTCGTTGTAACGCTTGTTGAGGTAGAAGCCGTTGAGGTTGTAGGCCACCTCGCCGTTGTAGAACGACTGACGCGGTTTCTTGATGGCGTCGCCTTGAGCATGGCTCGTCTCGTCATAGTTGTTATCGGCAGGATAGTAGCAGTTGACGATCTGAGTGCCACTGCCGCGCGTCGGGGTGTTCATAACAGCACGGACGCCGGGAGCCGGTGTGCCCGTGGTGCTGATCCAGCAGTTCTCGACATAGCCGGACCCCTCGTCGACGATACCTGCCGAGGTGAAGCTACCGGTGACGCCGAGGTTATAGACATCGCCGCAGAGTGAACCGAAGAGCGAATTGGAGAGTCCGCTGATAGTGTAGCCGTTGCCATGGAGTGTGCCCTGGAAGCACTGAGTGCCATCACCGATGGGCGTCCAGGTAGTGTAGGCCTTCGGTGCCACATCGCTCTTGAGGAAGAACTCCAGGTTGGCACCACCCTTGATGTATTCGTCCACGGTCTTGTGGCCATTCACAGCGCTGGTCGGATCGCTAATGGTGGTGGGATTGCCGTCCTCATCCATCGTGTTCTGCAAGGTGAGGTCGAAGAAGTCCTTTAGCAGGTCGAGCTCGCTCTTAGTGTTGTCGGTGCACTCGCGGTTGTCGATGTAGATCTTGCAAGGACGGTCCACATCCTTGTGATCCACAAACAGGTGGCGCTCGTGGTTCATCACAGCGTCGAGGTCGTGGTAGTTGGCCACGGTGAACTGCACGAAGTTGGAGTAGGTCTTGCCGAGGTATGACCTGGCGTAGTAGGCCACGTAGTAGTCGTTCTGGTACCAGTACATCGGCGTGAGGTTGTTGAAGTAAGGAATGCCGTTGGTGTGGTGTTCGGCATCGGTCTGGTTGGTGAACATCTCCCATCCGCCGCCGATGATCTCGAAGGCACCGGGTGTGACGTTCGGCTGCTTCAGACCCACGGTGCTGTTGGGCAGCACGATGGCCGGTTTCTCCAGTTCGCTGATGGAAGGCACGCCGCTCTTGAACTGCAGGTGGATGTTGATGACGTGCTTTTCCGTGATTTCCTCGATGTTGTTGCCGGACAAGTCGCTCTCTTCGTAGGTGTAGTCGTAGATAACGGTAATCACCTTGTCCTTGCTGAGGTCGTTGATGTCGGACTCGCGAGACACATAGAGTGTGGATGTGCCGATGGGCACCTCACCGTGGATGGTGAAGTTTGCCTGCTTGTTGGGCAGAGAACCGTACTCGGCCTCTGTGATGATGGTGCCGACGGTTACCTCAGAACCAGAGGCATGGCCGACGTTATTGATGTCCGTAAAGGCATGGCCTTCGCCATTGGCATTGATGGTGTAAGGCTTGCGGCAGAAGTAATAGGTGCCAGGAGCCGTAAACGTCTGCTGCATCACATACTGCTGCTGATCGTCATCGAGAGAGTTGAAGATGCTTTCTGACAATACCGTACCGACCGTGTAGGGCGTTTCGCCGCGTGTGAACGGCACCTTGACAATATATTGGCTTGTCCCGACCGATTCTGAGGGTATGCTAATGGCCTGATAGAAGCGTTTCTCGTTGGGGATGTCCTCAAACACCTCACGTTCGATGGTAGCACCTGCTGCCACGGTCTTCGTAGCACCGTTCTCGTCGGTGTAGGTCAAATCGTTTGTTGTGTCATTGTAGGTTGCCTTGTAGTCCACCGGCGTCAGAGCGGAGTAGAGTTCCTGCAACTGATCATTGTTGCTGTCGTAGCCATCGTACCTGCCGGTCAAACCTGCAAAGTCAGGATCGATGAGGGTGTCGAAGGCATCGTAGTTGAAGGTGAAGTGTGCACGGTCTGCCTCGGACATGGAACTCCAAGCCTCTACGGCACGATAGTTCTTAGCTGCCTCGTACCAGTCGCCACCGTACTTGCCAGCTCTGGTGCAGTAATATGCGTTCAGGACGGTGGTGGCGAAGTCTGCGTCGGCCTTCGTGGCGGCATCTCCGGGATCAATACCCTGACTTTCGAGGAAAGTGATGTAAGCTGTCTTGGCGGTTGCCATCTCCGCATCGGTGAGCAGGTCGCCATAGTATATGAACTCGTTATTGCCCAGCTCAATGGTACTGGTGCAGACGTTAGCCTCGGCAAACTTGGCCTGTGTTGTCGAAGCCAACAGATCATATTCAGATTTCGGGATGGCGTAGCCTTTATAGACATGGTGTTCGACAGCTTCTGTACCTGTATCTATCGTATAGGTCACCTCATCGGTAGCGACGTAGGCACGGGCCACGGTAGCCTGGCCACCAGGATATGAATGTCCATTGGTTTCAATGGCTTCGTACTTGGCTTGGATATCGCTCGGGATGATGTCACCCACTTCATAGTCGCGCTGTCCATAGACACCGCTGGTGGTCGGGGTGTAGGTGGGGGCGCCGATATACGTCGAATACGAGCTTGGGTTGTCGTTGTACTTCGACGTAGTCACCTTGCCTGCCACATTGTCTGCGATGCTTGCACCGGTCGGCGGGGTAAAGTAGCGATCCCAGACCTTCGGGTTGGTCATGTCGTAGGTGAGGGCATAGCCGGTGTTGTGGGCAAGGTTGTTCGTCAGACGTACCAGATAGTTGACATCCTTGCCTTCAACCTGCTTCCATTCGCCGTTCGTATCGCCTCCGACCCATACCAGTGCTTCTGAAGTAGAACTCGGAACGTCGCTGAGTAACATGGCATCGCCAACGTTATACACTACCCCACCAATCTTACATTTTTCAACGATGGTGTATGTCTCTTTGACGAAGTGCTTGCGGTCCTCCGCACTCAGCAGGTAATAATCCCAATAGGTGATGGGGTCGTTGAGGTGGTAGGTGGTGGTGCCGAGCAGAATGCCGTCTTCGCCTATCTTTGTCTCGCTGCCAGAGGTCGTTTTGTCGTAGTAGGCATAGAAGTTCTCCTTCACGTCGGACAGCTGCAGTACTCCGTTTGAGCCGGGCGTGATGGTCAGCGGCAGGTTGATGGACTCGGAGTAGGCCGATGCAGAACCTGTGTAGGCTGAGATGTACTGGTCATAGACGTAGATCTCACCACGGATGTACCAGTAGTGTGCAGGTGCGGCATCCGTGCCGCTGTAGCTGCCGGAGGTGGGATAGCAGTCGTCGATAATGTGTTTCTGATTGTGTATGAAGTTACCCGAGGTCTCGTAGGGATTCAGGGTCGAGTTGTAGGTGTAAATCTTGTTGGTGACAGCTTTGGCATGGCCATACCCCGCCATGTTGTAAGGCGAGAGGATGGTGTGGTCGTTACCTGACGACTGGCGTGTGCCATGCTCGTTCTTGGCATAGACGTAGCCACCACCGATACCGGGAACCACGCTGATGAGGTCGAGCTGGCAGACACCGGTGACCAGTCCCCAAACCTTGTTGTCAGCGGTACTCTCCTCGGTGGTCAGTTCGAGATAGACACCGGATGCCAGAGCCACCTTGTTGTGGCTGGTACCGTTGTTGCGCTTGCGCTCGGTGATGTGAGCCACCTTCCACTCTTCGTAAGTCTGGTTAGGAGAGTCTGGATTATACTGTGCATCGGTATTGTCGATGGTGCGCACCTCTGTGAAATCCACGTCGCTGGTGAGGGCACCGAGATAGTTCACGATGTTATAGATACCGAAGTAACTGCCGTGAGAGGCGTTGGCGTCCGTATCGCCGGCCTGTGAGTCACACTTGTTGAGCGACAGCTCGCCGACACGGTTGATGGTGTAGTTGGTGTAGTCCACCACCGACGGCACACGGTCCATTGCGCCCTGCAGCACCATACGGCTGCCGAAGACACCCACGAAATCGGCACGCTGCAGCGTGTTCAGCAGACGTCCGGCATAGATGGTACAGAAGCCTAACAGTTCCCACTTATTCTGCTCTATCGAGTCAGTAATTAGTTTATAATCTTCTTCCTTGATTCGATTGCCCACATCGAATGACTTGTTAAGTACATCGGAACGGTAGGCTTCTTTACATTTGTACTCCAGGGTGAAGTAGGCGCGTTCGCGGTCGGTCAGCTTATGATAATAGTCATCGAGGGAGATGTTGTCCGACAGACCGTAGAAGTCGGTGCCGTAGTTGGAGACATTCAACTCGCGGTAGCCATCGACGAAGGTCAGGTTACCGTCGCCGTAGAGGCCGCCGACGTGCTCCGTACCGATGGTGATGAGGTCGCGGTTGAAGATATCGTAGAGTGTAGCCGTGGCGTTGCCATAGACGGTGACGGTGTTGGCATACACCTGGTCGGAACCGGACGACACGTTGCCTCCGGCGAAGACGGCGTTGCGGATGGTGACACCGCTATGATTATCACTGGCATCGAGTTTAGCCCAGTCGTCGCCGCCGGCGTTCTTGTTCAGCAGGAAGTTCATGTCCTCGGCAGGAACATACTGACCTGCGGTGTACTCGTGGCCATTGAGGGTGATGGTATCTCCACAGAGCACCTGACAGGCAGGAGCCACGATGACGCGGCAGTCTTCCGTAAGGACGTTTTCACCGTTTTCTTCCGCAAGACGATTGTTGGCACTGTCATATTTATAATAGTAGCCTTCGGTACTGGTGGTCTTCCAGTTAGCAATCGAGCTCTCACCCTTCTTGCCATAGCCGGAATAGACGAAGCCGAGGTTGCCGCCGCCGAAGACGTTGCCGTAGCCGTCCTTCACGCCGTCAGCCGTACCTACTTCGCCACCAAAGATATTCACGTCGGTGAGTCCGAAGACGTAGCCGCCAGTGCCAATATTGCTGAAACGGTTCAGGTTGTCGAAGCCTCGACCACCGCCGAAGACATCCTGCATGACATGGCCTTTGTACATGAACACGTGTGACTCGCCAGGCTTATGGACGGTCACGGAGCCGTTGCTGTTGGAGCCGCGTCCCACGGTACCAATCTCGCCGCCGCCGTAGGCGCTGTTACGCACTACGCCGCCATAAAGATAGACATTGGTGAAGTCGGCATTACTATGATCGGCATAACCGCTGCCGAAGACGTTACCAGCTCGCAGCAGACGCTCGTTGTTGCCGGCACCATTGCCGTCGTCGTAGGTCTCGTCGGCAATCTTCTCCTCGTAGTGCTCGTCGAAGTCATCTGTTGCGGCAACGTCGCTGCCGGAGGCGTTATAAACATAGCCGACGTAGCCGTTGTTGAGGGTGATGTTGGCCGTGCCGTAGATGACACCGCCTTCGCCGCCACCGTAGGCGTTACGCTGAACGGTGGGTATGCCGTTGGTGTAGGTGAGGGCAGGGTTGGGGGTGCAGGGTCCGTCGAGGACACCGATGACGACGTGTGTTTCGCCGAGGATGTCGTCGGTGGTGGCCGTTGTGCTTTCGTCGTGGTAACCCACGGGGCCTTCCCAACCGCCGCCATAGCAGTTACGTACCGTGCCGCCCTTGATATAGACGTTGGCCGAAGCGATGAAGCTTGCTACTTTCTTCCCGTCCATAACAGCTCCAGTGGTACCGGCTCCGTAGAGGTCCTTGGTGACTTTTCCGCCGAGCAGGTCGATGTAGGTTGTGCCATAGACATCACCGCTGGTGAGAATGTTATTAAAGCCCAGGCCGCCGCCGTAGCAGTATCCGTCTACGGTGGCACCTTCCTTGATGCTGACGTTGGTGTTGTACTTCTTCTTTGTATAGGTAGTGCCGATATTCCTCCAGCTGTCTTCGATGTTGGTGATTTCAGCCGCTCTGTCTATTTCCAGCTGGCTGTAGTTCGCCACATCGCTGTCGAGGCCACGATCGGTGTAGTCCGAATTCGGGTCGGGGGAGATATCGGTATAAAGGGTTTGACCTATTGACTCCAACTCAGTCTTCCAAGCATTGACGCTCTCGAGGTTCAGGACCTTGCCTTTCTGACCGCCGCCGTAAACCTCATAGACTGATGCTCCGTTGTTCAGATTGACTTCAGTATATTGCGACCAGGTGTCCTCACCGTAGCCGGCGCCATAGACGGTGGCGGTGTAGCCTGCGGTCTTGTTCGTCCATACGGGCGACGAGATGTTCACCTTGCCGTAGAAGGTGCGGCGGTAGGCGTTGTTGCCGCCATAGATGCTACCTGACATCAGGGCGTTGTCGCTATTATAATTGACGATGGCCTCATAGACGTCGCAGGGACGCTCGTTGGTGACACCGTAGGCACCGCCGAAAATGTTATTCGCCTTGATGGTGGACACGGGAGGCACGTTGACCACGGTGCGGCGCGTGACACCCTCGGTGAAGCTGCCGCCATAGACGTTACCCTCGCTGATGTCGCCACGGAAGAGGTCGATGACAGCGGAATAGGCATCGGGATTGGCCAGGTAATCTTGATAATTCAGATATTTCTGATAGGCCTCCTTCTCTGCATCCGAACCTTCATCACCTGGATTGGCAACTTCATCCACAGGTGCCGGGGCATTCATGCCGAGTCCGCAGGAGGAGCCGGCTCCGAAGACTTCGAGGTCGTGGAATTGTGTCATCGTCTGCGGGATGTCGATGAGCACGTAGCTGCGATCCTGCAGGACGTCGATTTCCTTCTCTCCGGTGATACCCTGTCCGGCACCATAAACGCGCAGGGCCTTGTCAAGCGGGATGCTGCTGACAACGGGGCGGAAGTTGACGAAGGCATTGCCGAGATACGGCTTGGAGTAACCGGGACGGGCCTTGCCCAGGTTAGCTGTGGTAGTGCCTTCGCCTCCAGTGGTATAGAAATAATCTTTAAATTCCGAGTCTGTGTAGTCGTAAGTACCATAGCAACCGCCGAAGATGTAATCGACACGGCCCTGCTGGTACTCGACATAAGCCGAAGCCACGGTGCTGTGATCTTTGTCGTAGATATTGTCCTTGATGCCGCTGACATCCTCGCGGACACGGTCTAAGAAGTCCTTCGAACCGTAGATCTTACCACCAAGGTCATTGCCGCCATAGATATGGTCTCGGATGAAGGGGAAGCCTGCATTGCCGGCAGCATTGAGCCCCACGTAGGTCTCGGTGTGACCCATGATGTCGGCATTACAGGAACCAGCGAAGGAGTTGAAGATACGTCCGTTGCCCAGGTAAACGTTTGTGCTACCCATGATGGGTCCCACGAAGGCGCCACCATAGATAAATTCCGTCTCAGCCATCTCCGATGTATCATGGTCGGAGTGACGCGAGACACCGGCCTGTGCACCGTTGAGGTTGATGTAAGTACTGCACCTCTCATCGATATGATAGAGATAGCCATTGAAAGCGTAGGTGTTATTAGTCCAGTCAATAGTGCCGTCGGGATCCGTTGTCGTGGGATATTCTGCTACTCCGTTAGTGTAAGTGGTCACGGGTATGCCTATGATGCCTTTCTCGGCACCGCCGAAGACCTGGAAGGTATAGCCCTTATTCAGGTTGATGGTGGTACTGCCCCATATCTCGGTGCCCGCACCATAGCCGCCGCCGAAGATGTTCAAGGACTTACCCAGCACATCCATACCCTGCTCATCGATGATAACGCCGCTGTTGACCTTAGTGATGTGGTATTCAGTGTTATTATAATAGATTTCTTCACCCTCATCATCCTCCTGGACTCGAGAGAAGACCTCGTCGCGGTCCATGATGCTTTCGTTGATGTTGAAGACCACATTGCCGTTCACGAAACCTGCAGCGTAGCAACCACCGTAGATGTTGCCACCTTTGAGGCGCCGGTTGACATCATCGGCAGTACTATTACGTGTAGCGCCTGCTGTCAGTTCAGTAGGACTGGCCACATCCTTGCCGGTTCTCTTATCGTAGGTGTTCCACTCCAGATAAGGCTGCTTGCCGTGAGTACAAACAGCGTTGATGGTGGCCAGCTCACAGCCGTCGGTTGCCAGATAGATCGGTTTGCCGTCTGCTGACAGGACGGGGTCGTAGTTTGCATCTCTCTTTGTGACCCAACGCTTGGGCTGGATCTTCAGACCAGAGAGGTTCATTATGACAGCGTCCTTGATGGTGCCGTCGGGGTTCTCCATACCATGTTCCTGCATTTCAGCTGAAGATCCGGTAAGACCACCCCAATAGACGTTACTATATCCAGAAACGGGATCCATATAGGCGTTGTTACAGCCCGTCACGAATTTATCGAAGATGATGATGGGGTCATCCACATCGATGGTGGTGGTGCCTGGCCATGTCATGCTGCCTACGTTGCCGCCGCAGAAGAAGGAACCGAAGTAAGAGGAATACGGCACGTAAGTGTCGGGGTCACCATTTTCTGTATTGTCAAACACGATACGCGGATGCAGCGACATGGCACACCCCTCCATATACTCAGCCACCGTGACGGCATCCGTCAGGTCTAATGTACTGTATTGTTTAGAATTACCATTCCAGTCGGTTACGGTACTTTTGTAGATTTGGAGTACATTTTCTGCGGACTGTCCTATCATCTGTACGCCATTATTACCGAGGAAGACGTTGTCGGCAATGACGTTGGAGCCAATCTTCAACTCGATAATAGGTTTGGTCAGAGTAGGATTCTCAATCACGGTGGCACTGTTGCCACCTACAAAAACCGAGCCGCCGATGATGGTGCGGTGTTCGGGGCTCTCTCCCCAGAGACGCAGGGAGGTCTGCTCCACGTGCGGGCGGTGGTCGTTCAGAGCCTCTACAGTGGTCTTCCCCGTGGGTACCTCAAAGTAGAAGTCTTTATAGTTGGGGTCATTCTTCAAGTCAGGGTTGTTGGTGTAGGCATAGGAGCCGTTGCCACCGCCATAGACATCACCGCGGATAGAGGTATAGACACCTATTGCGGTGCCACCCCACACACGTCCGGAGATGTCATTACCGCCATAGACGTTGGTGACATCACCGCCATGCACGAGGACACGTGCCGACAAGCCAGAAGGAAAATGATATCCCAAGGAATCAGGAAGCTGTACGTCGGTAGAAGGCACTTCACTTCCATTGCGTAGTGGATGCACGTTGGCCCTGCGGCAACCGCCGTACACATTAAAGACGTTGATATTTGATCTAGCTGGGATTTCCAAGAGCAGACCGTAGCTGTTGGTCATGTCGCCCTCGTTACCACCGGAGTAGAGGTCACGGATCTTGCCGTTCTTCAGGTTCCAGTGAGGATGGATGGTCATCGTGGCCTGGTTGTTGCCGCCGAAGACACGTGATGACGTGTAGTTGATACTGGAGAAGTTGCCCTGGAACATGGAGAGGCCCGTGAAATCCGACAGTTGGTATAAGATTCCCATAAGTCGAGCCCTGTAAACCGAATCAGATTCACTTGGCTGCTGGGCCGGAATCAGTTCCTGCAAGCCCTTACTCGTATTATCCATGCTGATGACGGTGTTATTCGTCACCGTCGCCATATTGCCGCCGCCATAGACCTGGGACAGACAGCCGCCGTTAATTTCCAGATAGGCCTTGGCAAGTTCAGGCTCCGTGAAGCCGGCTTCACCCGTGTTTGTTACTGTCGTGGCAATAGTATCACCAGTCAACTTATCTTTGATGTAGTGCGTGGTCTTGCCTGCTGTGGGAAAGTCATCTGCTGAATCATAGGTGTAGTCACCATTGCCACCGCCATACACACTACCGACGATGATGGCGTGGTCGAAGGTCTCTACGCCCTTCATCTTGCTCGACCTAACAAAGGCTGACCAAGAGTTGTTGATGTCGTTCTTCTCGGGGTTGGAGGCTAAAGTCTCGGAACCGCGAAGCACATCGGTCAGTGAGTCTGGAACCATATCCTTTCCAGTATCAGAGAGGGACACCGCGGTTCCGACTGTACCGGAGATATCGTTGCCGCCATAGACGGATCCGATGAGTATCCTGCCGGTAATACTGTCGGCGTTTTCGCCGTCGAGATTCACAAATGCCCGTCCGCCGACATCGGCAATGCGGCCTCCGCCGAACACCTTGTTGATCAGACCGTCACGGATGGTCACGGTGGTGCTGCCTTCCACCTCGCCTTCGTTACCACCACCATAGACGTTTCCGCCGATGGTAATCTGCGCCTTTACTTGAGAAACGGCAAGGCCGAGGAACAGGGATACTACGATAGGAACTCTATAAATTCCAGAGGCCCTTGATGCCCTAGACACCCAAGAGGCCCTAGATATTATAGACGCTATTTCTTTTATGGTGGCAATTATCATAACTTTCAATTGCATTTTATCAATTGCTAATTGTAATCGTGGGATTGTTGAGGTCTGGCTCGGACATCACGTAGAGATATGTGGGCTTGATGAGCAGGTTGATGGTGAAGAGTTCACCAGCCCGCAGGGTCGGGAAATGTTCCACGATGTTGGGGTTAATCTGGTTCACAGCCACACAGCCTTGGCGGATGAGGTTCCCTTCGGGTTTCGAGATGGTGTTCGTGTCATAGACATCGTATGTGGTCTTGAGGACAAAGCTATTGGTGGAAGCAGGTACCAGACAGCCTAGGAAGTCGTAGTAGTCATTCACAGGTACCTCAACTCCGAGGTCGTCCGGCTCGTTCGTCTTTTCGTAGAGCGTTATGGTCTTGTCTTCCGCTGGAGTTGTGGTCGGGAGGTATTCAATATTCGTCAGCGGGTCTGTACCTTCGCTGTTGGCTGTGAGCGTAATCCTTAGATTTACCGTAGGTCTGATGTTGACGGCGGTGAGTTCCACCTTTGTAATCCTGATATTCCGCAGGGCGCGGTAGATGGGATCCACCTTGGTGGCGAAATGCAAGCCAGCATAGATGTGCTTCAGCAGGACGAAGAGGCGGTTGTCACCATCATCCCTACCTTGATAGCTGAAGTAGCCAAGGGGAACGTCCTTGGTCTTAGTGCCATTCATCTTCTCATCCTCTGAGGCCCAGCGCAGACCGACGATGACCGAAACGTCGGCTGTCGTCAGTGCTTCGTAGTTGTTGAGGGTGATAACGGCTCCGTTGGCGAAATCATCGCCTCCCGTGCCGTTCAGGGATGCGATGGTGGCATTTTCTGTACCGCTCCGGGGCATGAAACCATAGATCCAGTATTGTTTATCCTTCTCCACGACGATGGAGGACTTCCAGATGCTAACAGGCGGAATACCATCCAAGCCTTGGTAAATGAAATCTCCAGCGGGATTGGCTGCTTCGGGAGTCATAAAGACACCGATGGTGCTGTCATCCATAGAAGCATGAGGATGGAGCTGTTCGTATGATTTGTAGCCATTGGGAAGATGATCGGTGTAGCCTGTGCCGAAATTGAAGTCGGGGTCGGGATCGGCACGGGTAATCCAGGGTGCGACATCAAGGAAGGAAGTGGAGTAAGACAACAGCTCCACTGTTGTCCGCGGACGGTTGTCAACAGGCATATCCTCGGAATCGCTCTGGCAGGAAGTCAGGAACAGGGCACCCAAGAGGAAGAGGCTGCCGATAATTCTAGATATTCTTGAGCATCTATATATTCTAGGACATCTAGAAAATCTAGAAAATCCCGAGCAACGAGAAATTATAGTAACTTTCTTACTCATAGTTTCTTACCAGTTAAAGACGGAGTGATCGCTGAATCGTTTATTACCCCAGTCGTTGATGGCCACCTGGACGACGTCGATGGTGATGCCACCCGTTTCAGTGATCTTGAACTTATAGGTGTATTCAAAGCCGGCTTTCCACTGCATATACTCTGCAGGGATGACAACCGTCTTAATCTCATCAGATACAACAGATACCCGTGCGGTGAAGCTGCTCTGAGTAGTGTTGGGAAGGACGGTGTACCACATTTCAGGGGTGTTAGGCCAACTTGTGGGCTGGCTATTGACGGGATAGCCTTGTGGTGTACTAACGGGTACCTCGTAGAAGTCTATATCAAATTGCTTGATGCCCGTGGCGTTCGTTGTCGCCCAGGTCTCGGTGGTAGCTGTTCCTTTGAGGGGATAGGTGACGGAGACTGTGCCGGCAGTGTTGATAAGCACGTCGTTGGCATCGCCATTATCAAAATTCTCCGAAGGCCCGAAGCCGATATGTCCGAGCTTCTCGCGCCCGAAGTTGAGGCCTTCGACGAAGGTGAACAAGAATCGTACGCGGGCAAAGGGCTTCAGGAACTGCAGCACCACAGGTTGTCCGAACTGACGGTCGGGATAAGTGGCGGCGTTGCCATCGCTGAACCAAAGGTGTGAGAAGTAGGGGGCAGCGGCGATAGTAGCGTTCGATGAGGCATCGACGGCTGCGGAGAAGGTGACAGCTTCTGCCGAACTGGAGGTGGAATTCCCGGTGGGGAAACCACCGGGCACAGTTACCACAGCGGGGGAGGTGGCGGGATCGGCAGTGGCGTTGCCGAGGGCATAGCCGAAGAAACGATAGGCATTGGCAGCGAAGTCCCAGTATTTGATGGTCTGTTCTGCCTGTTGCTCTGGCGTGGAGCCTTGACCCACATATTCCCAGTCGTTGGTGTTAGAGGTGGTGGTGTAGGCGGTGTTGGCACTCCATTTGACGGTGAAGTTAGGCATCACGGCCTGATAGCTGGTGTAGCTGCCACCAGAGTAGGCGTCGTTCTTATAGCCCCAGACCTGGAAGGTCTTGTCGCCCGTCAGCACCTCCTCCAGTCCGGCACGCGTCACCGCCTGCTCCTCCTGCATACCGCCGGCGAAGCTGATGGGCATCAGGTCCTTCACCTCCGGCCCGCTCGGCTCGCTCGGCTCCAAGTGGTCGCTGCCGGAACAGGCGGCAAAGACGAGCACTGCTGCCAGAAGCATGGGGAAACATGCCGTTGATGCTATATGTCTGAACTTAACCTTCATTGTCTTTATTTTCTTTGCGCTTTCGAGGCCCGGCCTCTTCGCGCGCGGGTACATTATTTATTTTTTGGTGGTACCAAGTGGGGAGTCGAACCCCACTTGGTTGTGTTGCCCTCCGAGTGAGTTGCGCTCGAGCTATGCTCGCTTGCCACTGCAAGAACCTCGGCGAGCTTTTGTAATTTGCGGGAGTCGCGCTCGAGCTATGCTCGCTTGCTACTGCAAGAACCCCGCTTGACTAGATAGAGAGGGTTAGGAAGCTATCTTGATAACCTTATAGTGCAAATTATCACTGCTATCTTTGTATTCAAATACATAGATGGTTCCTGCAGTCGGGGTGAACTTCGCACCATTGATTGTCAATGTTTCTCCTGTGGGAGAGTCTTCTTTTGCAATTGATGTAAAGGCTGTAAGTGTACCGGAGGCGGTAGGAGTAACTGTTAGCTTATTGCTGCTAGCATCGGTGAGTACCTTACTTCCACCTGTGCCATCTTCGCCATTTGCCAACGCATTGGCCACAGAGGCTTCAGTAATACCCTCAACGAAACCAGGATCTACTGTTGCCGTGTAGAGCTTAGCATCTGTACCAACGGTAAGAGCTACTCCATCGTTAACAACTACATAGACGGGCTTGCTTGCCACGTATTCGTTGGAAGACGTAACCTGTGTGCCATTCTGATATGTGGTGATAGAAGGAACGTCAACTGTCGTAATGAAATCAATGCTACCTGTCTCTGTTTCAATCTGAACGGCATCGAAGGTGATAGGCGTGAGGTCGTCGTCAGTAAGCTTGAAGATGTAGGTGTACTTGAAGTTGGGTTTCCACTGGAGGTATTCACCAGGAACAACGGCAGTACCAGTGATATCCATGGTCTCACCTGAATTTTGATTATACAAGGTATATTTGACCTTCAAAGTCAGATCTGTCGTGACACCTTCGCGAGGGAAGACACTGGTATAAGCTCCGCTGGTATTGTCCCAAGTGGGTTCAGCCGATGTGACTGCCATTATAGTGGACGTGGAGAGCGTATTGAAATTCTGTCCAAGAGTAATGGTTGTTGCACGAGCCCCACTGGTGGCTACAACAGGACGATTCTCTAATGTAGAATTGACAGAACCATCGTTGTAGGTAATTGTAAGTGTATTAGCACCAGGCTTCAGATTATCAACGGTAGCTCCGAAGATGGATTCAGCAGAAGAACCTGTGGTAAATTCAGTAGAACCATCTGTCTGATAGAACTTGATAGCCGTGACATCATAGCCCGGAATTGTCTCGTAAATACCAACACGAATGTGAGCAAGGACATTACGGAAGTTCAGAGTTACAGGATTTGTACCAGGAGCCATCTCAATTCGATCTGAGAAATAGAGATGTTCGAAGTCTGCATCCGCAGTAGTAACAATCTGATAACCTTTGAGGTACTTGGTACTTACAGCAGTGTTCGTCTTGGTGATTTGAACCTTGCCAGTTTTAATGTCATTCTTTAGGGCTGATACAGCGGTGAAAACATAATTCGTTGCATTCATATCCCAGTACTTAATTGACTGAGCAACGCCCAGACTAGGACTGATGTTTGTTTGGTAGTCATCGGTAGATGAAGTGTTGCTGTGGGTGTAGCCTACATATTCCCATCCGTTGGTGTTGGACGTGGTCGAATGTGGCAGATTGACCCAATTCACCTGATAATTCGGGAATACCGAATTGGTACTGGGTACTGCAACAGCAGCACCACCAGACTCATTTTTCTCACCCCAGACGATGAATTGATTGTCTAAGGCTGTGGCAGCAGTAGCGCCTCCAGCACGGGTGGCATTGGGCACATCGAAGCCGAAGCTGATGGCTTTTTCGCCCTGAGCCAAACGAGCGTCTTCTTCACTTCCCGTGAAGCTGTCGTTGGCGCAGCTTGCAAATGCTAAGATAGCAGATGCGAGTAAAACATACTTTTTCATAATCTCTAAAATTTAACCGGTTAAATAATTTTTGTTATTCTTGATTGAAAACCAAGTGGGAAGGTGTTGAGGCTCCCCACTTGGTGAGGGAATTTACTGGACCTTGATAACTTTAATACCATATACACCATTATTCTCGATGTACTTGGTGTAGTACTTGGTATCTGCAACGGCACTTCCTGTAGCTGCTGTATAAGCAGAGCCATCATAGGTGTAAAGACCTGTTACATCATCACCGACAGCCTTAGTCACCACTTGATACTTATTTACAGGACTGCTGGCAGCGGTCTTGGTGTAGACAAAGGCATAAGTACCTGCAGATGCAAATGACTTCAGCTTACCAACGGTACCTGCTGTCAATCCTGTAATCTTGTTACCATCAATAAGAGGAATCTCAGTTTCGGTAAGACCTACACCGTCAGTGACAGGAGTCAACGTGATACCATTGCGTCCAACATAAGTTCCACTGGTGTTAGATACATATGTGTTCAGAGCATCCAGCACTTCTGCCTCTGTTGCACCTGCCTTTGATACAGTGTAGAGGACAGCCTTGTCTGTCAAGCTCAAAAGACTTCCATCTTCAGTTACAATTACATAGACCACATCGCTGGTTGTATACTCACTCTTAGTAGCATTCGTGGCATCTGACGTAACGGAATAAGTGGTGATGCTGGGAGTGGCAACGGTGGTAATGGTCTCCTGAGTGTGCTCCTCGCTATCAACAACCACAGCGTCGAAGGTGATGGGATAGAGGCCTGTGACATCAACAGCAGGATTTGTCTTACCATTGGTGTTGTCACTGATCTTGAAGATGTAGGTGTAGGCGTAGTTGCTCTTCCACTGAGTGAACTGAGCAGGAATGAGAGCGGTTGCACCATGCACGGTAATCTCTTCACCACTTCCATCTGTTGATTCAAGAGTGTAGTCAACTTTCAGGGTAAGGACTTCACCATCTTCGTTGGGGAGAACGATGGAGTAATCACCAGCAGACTTTCCTGTTTCTACGGCCCATGTAGGCTGTGCAGAGGAGCGAGCTAGGAAAGTTGTTCCAGTCTTCTCATAGAACTCTTTTGTAGTAACATAGGACAAGTTACCATAGGTCTGATTGGCCACTTTTGTTCCAGCAGCTGCAAAGGAGATGTGAGCCTTGTTATAGTCTGAGTTCTTGGTCGGGGTAAGATTGCTTTTGCCGACAGTTTTGAAATAGACAGTGCAAACACCGCTTGAGGGAAGTTTTGCATCACTTGCATAAAGAGCAGCAGCGCCTGCTGGTGTTCCGTCAGCAGCAGGATAGAACAGTACGTTCTTTACTGAGTAGCCAGGAATGGTCTCGTACAATCCTACACGAATCTTTGCGACAAGAGCACGGAAGGTGAGGTCCACTTGATCCTGGAAAGCGGGAGCACCAGTAACGGTTGGGTTGTAGGCTGTTACCAAGTCTGAAACATAAACCTTAGCGAGGTCAGCAGCGCTACCGGTAAAAGTGTAAGCAGCACTTGTTAAAGTTGCGTCATGGTCAAGACTCGAAACGGTTGCGGAACCTCCACCCAAAGAATATGCCCAGAAGTCATACTGAGTGGCAGCATAGTCCCAGTACTTGATGCTCTGAGCCTGAACAGCTGTCTTGCCGGTGAGAATTGGTTGACCCACATATTCCCAGTTAGCAGTGTTAGAAAGGGTCTTGTCTGCGGTGTTCTCAACCCAATTTACATTGTAGTTGTCGAATACCTCATACACAGTTCCACCAACAGTCTTGATACCTTCTACGACAAAGTTGTTGTTCAGCAATGCTGCAGCATCAGCTCCAACATGGTCGGCACGAGTGGCACCCTTGAAGGTGGAGTTGAAAACGATGGCTCCGTTTTCGCCGGTAGCCTTGGGCTCGTTGCCTTCGCCAACGACGTTGTCATTTGTGCAGCTGGCCATCACCGTGATGGCGGCTGCGAGGAAGAAAAGTTTTTTCATTGTCTTCATTGTTTTTGAGTTATTAATAGTTTTTGTTACTTTTATACTTAGGGAATATATGTTGTGTTATATTCTGTGGAGCGTGGTAGTCATGCGAGGAGTCGAACCTCGCATGACTTTATAGTTAGTTTACTGAACCTTAATAACTTTAACGTAGTATTCGCCGTTGTTCTTGGTGTACTTGTCGAAGTAGGTCATGCCGTTGACAGCGGTGTCTGTGCTGCCGCAAGCCACCTTGTCGGCTGCCTCGTCGATGACGAAGAGGCCGGTGGTCTGCTGAGGCAGGATGACGCAGTAGGTGTAGATGTCACCGAGGGTAGGATCAGTGGTCTTCTGGTAGTATGCTGTGCCATCGACAGGAGCTGCATCAGTCTTCAGTGTGTAGCTCGTGCCGTCGAAGGTGTAGAGGTCGGTAGCACTGGCAAAGTCTGCGTAAGCGACATTGTGAGCAGCCTTGTATGTCATGCCCTTGTCGGTGGTGTAGTAGTAGGTGGTACCGGTAGCAGCGTAGCCGCTGGCGATGCTATAGACATAGGGATCTGCATCTGTACCTGCACCGCTGCGGGTGTAGAGGTTGCCGACACCCTGACCGATGAAGGCGGTGATCATGCCAGCGGAAGCATCGTTAGCGGGGAAGTACTTGACACCCTTCTGTGTATCACCGGCGGGAGCTGCTACGAGGGCGTAGCGGTAGAAACCATTAACGGCATCGCCGGCAGCCTTGGTGACAGGCTGGAAGTTGTCGGTGGTAGCGGTGGGAGCGGTCTTCGTGTAAACGAAGGCGTAGGTGGTAGCAGCAGTGGGAGTGAAGCGCACTGCTTGGTCAGTACCTACAGAGATGGCATTGCCGTCAGCACCGAACTCAACGCTGTTGGTCAACGTGAAGGTGGCTTCGGTCAGCACGAGTCCGCTGCGGCCCTTGACGGTGCCTGCAGCAGCGTCGTCGTCCTGCATGGACAGAGCATCTACAACCTCAGCTTCGGTCTTGCCGTCGGGAATGGTGTAGAGGGCAGCGTCGGCATTGACAATAGGATTCGCGTTAGTCATTGTCACGAGAGCGTCGCCCTCGTTGACGGTGACGAAGATGTCATTGCCATTGGCAGTGTACTCATTGGCATTCACCACAGTGGAAGCCTGCTGATAAGAGGTGATGCTGGGGGTCATGACAGTGGTGATGGTCTCCTGCGTCTGGTTGTTGTCCTCCGCATTCACGACCATAGCGTCGAAGGTGATAGGATAGAGACCTGCGGGATCGCTGTTGATGGTGGCATCGTCTGCCTGTGTAGGATCATAGACACCCGTGCGGCCGTTGGTCTTGTCGCTGATCTTGAAGAGGTAGGTGTAGGCGAAGCCCGGCTTCCAGGTGGTGTAGATACTGGGCACCTGTGCCTTGGCGTTCTTCACTTCGATGACCTCACCGCCACCGTCGATGGATTCCAGAGTGAAATCGACGCGGAGGTTGAGGTTCGTGCCATTTTCGTTGGGCAGGAAGATAACGTAGTAGTCGTCGGCTGCGTTACCAGCGTAGGAGGCTGTGTTAGAGGTGCGGCCGAGATAAACGCTACCGGGAGTCTGCTCGCCTTCCTCTGCGATGGTGTAGTTGAGGCCACCCCATTCCACGACGGTGGACTGGGTGCCGGAACCGGTGAAGGTCACGTGAGCCTGGTTGTTATCAGCCTTTGAAGGATCATCCACGGTGGGGAACGTCACGGTGTAGGTGCCGCTGGTGTAGATGTCGTTAGCCGTGGTGGTGAAGAGCGCAGGGGTGGTGGTGATCTCCGTAGCGGGATCGGTGAGCAGGCCTGCGGTCTGGTAGAACTTCACGTTTCTAACACTGTAACCGGGAACGGTCTCGTAGATACCGATGCGCACCTTGGTGCCGAGCTGACGGAAACGGAAGGTGACGGGGTCGTCGCCATACTGAGTTTTCTTAACCGTCACGAGGTCAGCGATGTAGCAAGCGCTGAGGTCGGCTGCGGAACCTTTGAAGGTGTAGGCTCCAGTGGCGGTGGCATTGGGATTGATGGCCGATACATAGACTTTGCCAGCAGCGAGTTCGCTTTCGTCGTAAACGGCCGTCTTGTTACCGGTGCTCCATGCGATGAAGTCATACTGAGGCTGGCTGTAGTCCCAGTACTTGATGGTCTGGCTGGTGATGCCGTTGTCGATGGCGTGCTTGATACGGCCCTTGCCCACGTACTCCCAGTTGCTGGAATTGGACTCGGTGGTGTTGGCGGTATTCTCTTTGTAAACCACTTCATAGTTGTCGAAAACGACATTGCTGTTGGTGGCAGCTGTGGTGGCACCTTTCTTGCCGGCAACCACGAACTTGTTGCCGAGCTTAGCAGCAGCATCGGCACCGACGAGGTCAGCACGGGTCATGCCTTTGCTACCAGAGTTGAAGAGGATGGGACTCTCAGTCTCCACGCCAGGTGTTTCCTGCGGGATGCTGACAAAGTCGTCGCTGACGCAGCTGGCGACGAAGAGGCCAGCAGCAGCGGTGAGAAGAAGATGAATCTTTTTCATTGTGTTATAGTTTGAATTTTGTTTTTTGTGAGTTGAGTTGATTTTCTAGAGCGATTCGTTTTAGTGTTCTGTTTCAGAGCTGTTGTCTGTTCCATCGACCACGGTATAGATGGTTGTGGTCTTGTCCTCTGCCTCAACGACTACAGCATCGAAGGTGATAGGGAACAGGTTGGAAGGATTCTCGGGATCAGGAATCACGTCGCCTGGGTTACCTGGATCGGGAATGGTGGGTACGGGCACGGGGTTAGACGGGTCGTGCTGGTCACCCTTGGGTCCATCGGGATAGTCCGGATTCGGGACGAGCGGTACGTCGGGATTAGGAATGGTCTTGGTCGGGTCGTCAGGGAAGTCCGGATCCGGAATTGTCGGCTGTGGATGATTGGGGTCTGGGATATACGGAGGAATCACCTCGCCAGTGCCTGGATCGACGACGGGGTCATTGTCGCCACCGCCATTGTCTGGATCTGGGTCGCGACCGGGACCTACGGTGATGTCTCCTCCCCCACCCTTGCCGGTAAAGCCGTTGCTGTTGTCAGAAATCTTAAAGAGGTAAGTGTATGAGTAGTTAGGTTTCCACTTCAAGAAATCTGCGGGCACGCTGACGTATGCATCACGTACATGGATGGAGTCGCCGCTACCATCGAGGGCGATGAGGGTGTAATCTACACGAATCTGCATCTTGAGGGAGTTCTCCTCATAAGGCAGGATGGGCTTGTAAGCTGAGGACACGCCGGCAGTGCCGTCAATGGTGTAGGTGCCCTTGCCGTAAGTGGCCTGGGTTGAGGATGTTCCGAGGAATGCCTTGACCTGAGTGGCGGTAGAAGAACCATCGACATCAAGATAAGGTTTGGAAGCGATGCCTTCCTGCGTGTTGGCGTAGGTATAGTCCAAGGCGCCGAAGTTGTTGGTGAAAGCCAGCGAATTGTCAGCACCAGCAAACTTCACCTTTGCAGCATTGGTGGCATCGTCATAGCTGACGGTGTACTTGCCGCTCTGTGGGAAGGCAGAGCCTACACCGACCTCACGACTGCCAGAGGGAGCTCCAATGTAGTAGAAGATAAGGTCCTTGACAGCATAGCCAGGCACGGTCTCGTAGAAACCGATACGCATCTGAGCGCCGAGACGACGGAACTGGAACTGCACGACGTCCTTATAGGCTGTCGTGGCGGGTTCAGTAGTCGTGGCATCCTTGGCGGTGGGTGTGGCTGTGATGCGGTCGGCAACGAAGATACTGGTCATGGCTGCAGCATCGGCGACATTGATACGCAAACCATCGGTGGTGTTCTTGATGCTATCCTTGGCAGCCAATCCTGAAGCAGCCACGAAGTCGAAGCGTTCAGCGCTGAAGTCCCAGTACTTGACACCTTGGATGGCACCTTTCTTAGATTCCTTGCCGACATATTCCCAGTCATGGGTATTTGTGGCAGAACTTCCGGCAGAGCTGGTGGTATATTCCACTACATAGTTGTCGAAGACGGGAGAGACAGTGCCTCCCTTTGTCTTGGTACCATAGACAAGGAACTTATTGCCGAGCAACGCAGCAGACTCCTCATGAGTCACGCGTGTCTTGGGTTGGGTTGTGCTCCCGAATCCAATGGCATCGGTGGCATCAGTCACGGGAGCCTGAGGCTCCTGGGGATTGACGAGAGCATCGCTGGCGCAGCCAGCCACAAGTGTGGCCAGCAGCGCAGCGGCGAAGAGTGAATTGAGAGTTTTCATTGCTTTTAGGAGTTTTAATGAGGCTTATTCAACAGTCTTAACGACCTTGAAGACATCGACATAGTAACCTTCCACATCCTCAAGTCCTGTGGGGAGGTAGCGCAACCATACGACGTAGTAGCCAGCCTTTTCGACCTTGAATTGAGCGAAGGTGGTTCCACATTCGTCGATTGTCTTGCCACCCTCAGCAGCACCGGCAAGGGTGTCGTAGGTGAAGGTGTTGCTGTCAGCCACGCCTTGTTCTGTGGGCTCGGTTGCAGAGTATGCGACCTTCCACTGTCCGTGGGAGATGGAGCTGACAATGATGGTCTCGCCGACTTTGTATTCACCAGCGTTGGTGACATCGGAGGTCTTAGAGTAGGTGGTGATGGCATCGCCGCCAAGGCTGGTCACGCCCGTGATGGTCTCCTGGTTGTAGTCCTCGATATTGCTGACAACAGCGTCGAAGGTGATGGGATAGAGGCCTGGATCAACACCGGGGTTGGGATTCGGGTTGGGGGTGTCGGGATCTTGGGGGTTGGGGTTCGGGTTGGGATCCGTCGTGCCGTTCGTCTTATCAGATATTTTAAATATGTACGTGTATGCGTAATTAGGCTTCCACTGAGCGTAGCCCACAGGCACTACAGCGCTGGCACCTTTAACATTGATGGGAGCACCCACACCGTCGAGGCTGACGAGGGTGAAGTCTGCACGGAGCACGAGGTTCTGCTTGTTGCTGGCGTATGGGAGCACGGTCTTCCAGTCATTGCCTGCTTCGATGGCGAAGGTGGGCTTTGCGGACGTGGTGCTGAGGAACTTAGGATCGCCGGTAGCATCGATGGTGCCGTTTTCCTTCAGGTTGCCGCCGCTGACAAGACTGCTGACAGCGTAGGTGTAATCGAGTTCGCCGAACTGGATGCTATTGGCGACGTCGGTGCCTTCGAAATCTGCCAGCACGGAGTTGTTCTCGTCATAGGTGACGATGACATTGCCACTGAGGGGGAACGTTCCTCTCAAACCGGCCACGGTCTTGGTGGAGGTTCCAGCCTGAGCGAGGTAGTTGTCATCATAATAGAACTTTACATCCTTCACGGCATAACCAGGGACTGTCTCATAGATACCGAAGCGTACACGGGCTGCCAGACGCTTGAAGGTAAGGGTGATGGTCTTTCCGTACTGAGCATTAGCTGTCTTGCCAGTTGCTGAAGCCTGCCACTTGGCAGTCACATGGTCGCTGACAAAGATCTTGTCCTTGTTGGTCTGGTTGACGGGGATAGTGTTGGAGGTGGTGCTGATCACACGCATGTCATCATCCAAGCCAGAGAAAGCCACAAAGTCATATTGTGGAGCACTGAGATCCCAGTACTTCACGTTCTGATTAGCGGGAGCCAGACCGAGGGAGGTCTGTCCGTAGTAGCTCCAACCAGCAACGTTCGTTGAGTCGGGGATGTTAGGATCGGGCGTTCCAACGTAATCAACAACATAGTTGTCGAAGACGGGTGTCATGACGTTGCTGGCATCGGTGACAGTACCATAGACGCGGAAGCTGTTGCCAAGCAAAGCGGCTGCATCAGCACCAGTGGCATCGGCGCGAGTCATGGACTTGTTTCCACCCAGGAAATTGATGGCCAGGGTCTTGTTGCCGGGGATGTCATCACCTCCAGCATACTGGTCGTTGGTGCAGCTGGCAAAGGCTACCAAAGCAGCTGCGAGGAAGAAAGGAAACTTTTTCATTTTTTGAGATTAATATTGATTATGGTTATTTTAATTAAATGGAACTTATGGGATTACATTTCAAATTCGTGTGTTCCACCGTCTTCGTAGTCCTTGACGATGGCGTTGAAGGCAGAGCCTCCTGAGCGTTGAGGAACGGGGATGGTATCCATATCCAGTTCCACGGTAATGACGCCACCTTTCCATCGGTCGCGCACCTTCTCCGTGATATCAAAGACGAACGTGGAGTCCATACCATTATTAAATTGCATGTTCACATCCATGAAGTGGCGGTACTGATCCTTGACCTCGCTCCGATAGCGGATGCGGTTGCCGTTTTGGTTGCAGATACCGAAGGTGAGCAATCGCCCGCCGACGACGGCCACGACCTCGTTATCTTCTTTTACATCTATATAGGATTTGCATTTGTCTGTCAGCGTCACAAAGGGCTTAAAGAGGACGTTGTAGTAAACGTCGATGGGCGTGGAACCGGCGACACCTGTATTGACATTAGTGGAGTAAGCCATAGCCGACATATCTGCGGAACCGTCAACACCCGTGATTTTGTTGCGGTTGTGGTGAAGGATTATCTGTGTAAGATAAATATAGGTAATGGGTTCAAGAACCATGTCCAGCTGCTTGACCCACACGTTGCGGATGCTGTCATACTCAAAGCCATCAAGGTTTTCGTTGATTTCCACAGCACGGTCGTATGCAGAGAAGAGCTGTTCGGGCTGCCAGAAGGAACGGATGTATTTAGGAGCTTGGAAACGTGAAGAGTACGGGGTCGGGTTGGTGAACGCCGTCACGCTGTCCAAGGTGGTTGTCTCGTCGATGTTCAAGCTCTGTACATCCAGAGTGGCCAAGTCACTCCAAACGAGGATATCCCAAAAGCCCCAATTATACTCTCCGTGGAACATGCGACCGTGGACGGTGCTTTCCAGCACGCTACTGTGCTTTCCTAAGGGCTCTTGTTTGGTATAGTAGCGACGCAGGTTGAAGACCTCTGGCTCTGTATAGCCAATGGAATCTCCAAAGGCATCGCGGGCTTCCCTATCCCAGCCAAAGACCCATTCAGCACGCCAGTCGTATTTGACACCATATTCCAATTCATAATTCCAATAGGTCAGCAGTTCAAGGTCCACGACAGGGATTTCGAGGTTACGCGGTGAACGATACGGCAGGTGCAGTTCAGGTTCACGGATGCAGCTGACAGTCATGAGTCCGGCCATCATCACGACGAACGAACATGCAAACATGAAAGTGGAGTGTCGTACAACACGCCGACAGCTGCATGTCTTTTGCCATGCAGCCTGTAGGATGTGATGGAGTGCCGTACGTATCATTTCAATAGTCTTTTATTCAATAACATTTTCCCAAGGAATGAAACTTATACCCTTCTTTGCGATGCGGCGGTAGAAGAGATCGTAGCTCAAGGTAAGACCTACGCGAGTGGGACCCAGCCAGGTGAAACGGTACTGACGCTCTTTAAAGAGGTTGGGGTCACCGTAGTATTTGTAGTAATAGAGATTGTCATGCGGATCGCCTTCGATAGGACTTTCGTACAAATAGGGGTCGTACTTGCAACCGAAGAAGCCTGCCTGCAAGCCGAACTCCAGCCTCCAATGGCCTTTCTTGGAGAGGGGCAGGACATAGCCGATACCCAAACCGCCTCCAGCGCCCTCGCCCACCCAGCCACGGTTGGCGTCGAAGCAGATGCCGAAGAGACCCAGATGACCGTATGCCTGCACATAGAGACCACGGAAGGCTGCTCCTTCTCCAGGAGGATTCTTGGCTATGTCGCCCGAACGGAAGTAGTAACGGGCTTCCAGCTGATAGTTGCGGATTTGGAAGAACTTGTGGTCGTCATAGTGCTGCCACCAGGGACAGTCAAACGAGAAGCCGTAAGTGAAGTGGCCGTGCAGCGGATAGTATTCGATGGCCACATTGGGGATGGGACACCAGCGGTCATAGCCGGGCACGTAGGCGAAGTCAAAGAGAAGGTTGCTCTTGATGGACAGCACCTCGCGGCGGGGTTTGCGGATGGGAACGGAAACGGGAGTCACTGCCACGGTATCAACAGGACGTTCGCCTGTTCCAACGGCTGACGTGTTGGCACCTGTAGTCGTCGTACCGTGGACTGCCACCAACTGCTGTTCTTCCTTTGGCTCTTCGGGCAATGTGGTCACGATCTGTTGCTCAAATGTGCGGGACTTTCTGAAGAAGAGCACCACACGTGCGGCACGCAGCCTGGGGAAGTACTGGCGGAACAGACGGCGCCATAGTGTTCCCTGACGGGTGGTCTGCAACTGACGCTTCAGGGCGGTGATGTTTTTCTTCGGGAGATAACGGTCGCAGAGCGTCTGCACCACGTGGTAGTCCTTATCGCTGGCACGGTGCATCATGATACAGAGTGTGCGGTAGTCCTCGATGTCGATTTCCATGTCGAAGGTCTCTTCATCGATGGGACGGTCGATGTTCTCGCGGAGGAACTGGAGCAGGGTGGCGGCACGGTGCTCGCCCAGGAACTTGTTCCAGCGGGTGGGGCCTTCAGGAGAGGCGGCACCACGGATGATCATGCTGGCCAGCTCAAGGCTGTCCTGGTTGATGAGCGGAAGGACCTCCTGCTGCAGTTGGAGGATCAGAGAGTCGCGTTTCGGCAGGTCGTACTTGTTGATGGGGAAAATCACACGTCCGGCGATGTCGTAGAACTGTTCATCAGTGAGTTCAGGTGTTTTCTCATCTTCATTGATAAAACGGATGTAGGAATAAGGGGCGTATTTTGTGGTGTCTGGGAAATTGGTGATAGCCGGCACTCTTGTGTCATCGGAAGAGAAAGCACTGGAAAACGCCACCATCGGCATCAGCCATAAGATGATGCTCAGCAGAAGTGTTGTTATGTTTATGTCGTTTCGTAACATGGCGTTTCTTCGAGTAGTTCAATGGAAGATTCCTTGAGAGAATGTTGCCGTTTTATTATTGTTATTGCTTGCGAACGGCAAAGGTAATGAAAAAATGTTATACACTCAAACTTTCCCTATGTTAATTCTTAATTTTACCCCCCCAATTTAAGTTTTTTTGACATTTATCAATGTCTCGGAGGCATCTTTGATGGCATTTAGCCAATGTCTGGCCTTTTGTAAATAAATTCGCACCATATTTTTTCGCGTATGCGCGCAAGAAAAAATCAGCCCCCTCCTCCCGGACTTCCCGAGTCAGGAAACCATCTCCTGCTCCGAAAGTGGTCGGGGATGCCGAAGTGGTGGTTGGAGAGATCTTTCTTCTTCATCAGGATAGTTGTTTTTTGTTGTTTATTGGGCTGACGCAACCTTGTGGGCTTGCCTCGCGAGCTTCTTTATTTATGCAAAAGTACAACTTTCTTCCTAAATATACACCATGAACTTGTCAGGACAGTGCATTTTTTTGTAAATTCTGCCTGTGTTTTTGTAAATTTTGCCAGTCGGACTCTGAAAATTCCGAAAAATACGTGTACTTTTGCACCTGAAATCATGAAAAGATGTCAACCTCTTCTCGCCCATGAATGAATTTCCTTTACTCCAGAACGACTTTTACATGATGCTCTATGGCGCTGTCGCGTCGTTCTGCATCCTGGCCAGTCTCTATCTCTTGCTGCGACCTCACAATGCGTTTTCTGCCTTCGAGTCGCCCGTCGGCCTGCGTCGCTGGACAGCCGCTTTCGTCGCTTCGATGGCTCTGAGCCACGTCTGGTGGTTAGCCCTCAGGAAAGCCCCGCCCGACGGAAGCCCGCTGGCGATGAATGCCATTGCCACTTTCTTGGATACCATCACATTGGTTCCGCTTGCCATGATCGTGATGCTGCGAATGCTTCAGGACCGCTGCCGACCGCTGTGGGGCGTGGGGGTTGCCATGCTGCCCATCCCGTTTATTACGCTGGGCGTAGGAGTCGCAGGGCGCAATCCCGGCTTCAGCCAAATGCTGATCGACTATCTGCTCGTGCTGAGTGTCTTGTTCTTCGTGTATATGGGCGTCGCCCTCTTTCGGTATGGGCGATGGCTGCGCGACAACTATGCCGACTTGGAGCATAAGAAAGTGTGGCAGGTCTTCCTCATGGAAGTGGTCATCTTCCTGATGTTCTACCTTTATAAATATAGCGGCGAATCGGACATCTCGGAGTTCTCCGTGCAGGTGGGTTCGGCTCTTCTCACCGCGCTGTTGCTCTGGCGCGTGGAGACGTTGCCGCAGCTTGACGAAGTGGAGGAGTCCGACGAAACGGGTCTTCCGGTCGGTGAGTTCATGGGCGACAGGGAAACAGAAGAAATCGTACGCACTGAAGAGCGACAAGGCAAAGAGAATTTGGACGAAATGTCGGAGAAATTCCAAAAAGATGCCAGTGCTGATAGGCTCCGCGATGCCTCTCTTGTGGAGAGGATCGACGAGTTGCTCAAGAACCACTGCGAAACCCCGCAGCTATACCTGCAGTACGACCTCACCCTGACCAAGCTCTGTGCCGCTGTCGGCACCAACCGCACCTATCTCAGTGCCTACTTCCGGCAGAAAGGCATTACTTATAATACTTACATTAATAAGCTTCGTATAGAACATTTTATGAATCTCTGCCGCGAGGCAATAGCCTCTGATCAGCCCTTCTTCGCGCGGGAGGCAGCCCTACTGAGTGGATACCAAAGCTATCGCACGTTTACTGAGACTTTCAAGAAACTCACGGGCATGACGGCCACCGAATGGATAGAGCGAGAGAAGAAGTAAAACCGCCTTTTGCATATCTCCTCCAGCTTCTTGTACATGTAAATAAAATTCATCAACCTCAACCTAAATTGATGATACATGTGCACGCACAATCGCATGGTGTCCTACATCCCTCATGCCCATGCCTCGATAATGCGTGCAGTAATCTTGCCTCTATAGGCTATTTCCCCCGGACAGCAATCATCCGTTGTCATGAAAGAACCTCTCTGCTGCAATACCCACTTCCCTGCATTTTTCCATAAAATCCCTCAATCCCTCACCGAATGTCATAATCGCCTGAAAGAAAGACGCTTGCAGGTGAGGGATTGGTGAGGGATTGGTGAGGGGAGGTGAGGGTTTTTACCTTAACCAAATGAGAATGAGGCAGAAAGCATTCGCTAATCAACTACAAAAACAAAGGAAAACCAGGGAAGCAAGAGCAAGCGAGGCCAGGTTTTCATTTGTTTTTGCTGCTTTGCTTGTATGTTCGTTTGTTTCAGCCTGTTATATTCATGACCATAAGCCTTGATGTCGTCAACTGATTCTTTTTCACGCAAATGGCCATGAATTCAACGCGTATCAAATGCTTCTGTCCTTGCAGGGCGGGTATATCATCGTTCCGCATACCCAGGGTGTTCTTCCGTCGCAGAGCGCCGAGCGGCCCTGGGCTGACTGCTCATTGGCCAGGGCGCTCAATACTTCTTGCTCATACTATTGAAACTTGAACTCAACTTTCGCAAGTATGTTAACACAGGTATATAGCGGCCTAAAAGGCCAATAAGCACATAGCCCAGGGCAGCGTCCTGGGTACAACGTGGAACCGATAATTCGCCCTGCAAGGGCAAAAGCATAATAATAGACTTTTCAAGTTGACTCTATAATGTAATTCATCTTTCGCAAGTAATAACAAACAGCAACGAAACGCCCCAACGGGGCAGC
>JAGCPY010000006.1 GCA_017965425.1 Bacteroidaceae bacterium
GAACAACTCCGACGTGGTAGAACTGGCCTCGTATGCTCCCATCTTCGTCAACGAGAATGACGCCCGTTGGCGTCCAGATATGATACGTTTCAGCAGCAGTCGCGTCATGGGCACTCCCAGCTACTATGTGCAGCAACTCATGCCTCTGTACTTAGGTTCCCAGGTAGTGAAGGTGGTGCAGGACAATCCCTATAAGGGCAAGATTTGCAAACCGTTGACCCCGAAACAGAACCGTGTGGGATTCGGAACTTGGAACACTCGCGCCACATTCGAGACCAATAAGGAGGTGGATTTCGTTTATGGTGACTGGCAGAAAGAGGGCAATATGGTTCGGCAAATTGGGCATAATGATGCTACGCTTTGTATTGAGAAGGATATCATCAACAGCAATCATTATACCTGTAAATTCCGCGCCCGCACAGACGATGGAGCCGAAGGTTTCATCCTCGTCTTCAACTATGTTGACGATAAAAACTACTGCTGGGTGAACTTTGGAGGATGGACGAACTCTCAACATGCCATTGAGCAAATCAGCAATGGCGGTAAATTGCTGACTGACAGCAAGCGAGGACGTGTAGCGGCTGGCCGTTGGTACGATATAACGTTGCAGGTGAATGGCGATAGTGTGAGGGTGTGGCTCGACGACGAAAAGGTCTTCGACACGGTATTGAAGCACGATGATACGAAGGGAATCTTCTCTTCTGCCACCATCGACGAAGCCAATGGCGAACTCATCGTGAAAGTTGTCAATACAAGCGATGCGGCAACCACCGCCCAGCTCAACCTCAAGAACTTTAACCTGACCAGTGCCTGCGTTATTCGATTGGCTGCTAACGATGGTATGGCAGAGAACACTCTTGATGCTCCCACTGCCATTCATCCGCAGGAGCAGCTGCTTTCGCCCGAGAATGGAAGCATTCTGCTTGACGTGCCTTCTTATTCACTCAATATCGTCAGGTTGAAGTAAACTCTTCTTGTTTTTTACAGGAAACGGACGTTGGAAAAATAATGTAACGTGGATTCGTGGAACTCGAAATAAACACTATACAGAGTAACATGTAGATAAGGATTAACCCATTATCTACATGGTGCTCTTTTCTTTACTCTGTTTTGTATTCAAACCAATCAAAATCCGCATATCCGTCATCACCTTGGGCAAACAAACCAAGCATAACGCCCGTGAAACCTCCTATCACCTCGGTTGAAAGGTAGCGGAAGTCCATCTTGGCGAGTGTGGCGAACGATTTGCCATCGGCAGAAACTTGCATGTAGTAATAGTCCTTGTCGGAACTGATGCGTATGTAAGCCTGGGAGTCTTTCAGTTCAACGGGTTGGCCGTCATGGCTGAGTGCTCCCACACGGATATTTGACTTAGCCAAAAGCATTCCGTCCTTTCGTTCTATTATCACATCATAATGGTTCAGGGGTGCTGCATAGGCCGTGATTCCTGCCTGAGAGCCTTCTGCCAGATGGGATGCGTCAATGAGTGCGGTGGCGTTGAAACGTAGCTCAGTCTGACGTCTTGCCACGAAAGTGGGCGACGTGGCTGCATCGAGAGGCGTAGAAGTGGGACGCAGACGCAACCAGCCCTCCCGCTCAGTAAGAGAGTAGCGGGAATAATCGGGATTACCGATACTCATCCATCCCCAAGGCAATCCAATATTGCTGTAGCTGTTGGCTGGTACATCGCGCTTGACGAAATTGAACTCTTCGCGTACGGGGTCAAGGGGCATTGGAACTTGAGGTAAGGTCTGACATTTCATATTGATGGCCAAAGTGCCGTCACCATTGACCACAGGCCAAGCATTCTTGTCCCAACGTACAGGTGCAAGCATCGTCTCGCGCCCCATCACATGCAGGAGGTAACCGCTTGTGCGATAACCCAGGCAAATCATCCACCATGAGGAGTCGGGTGCTTGTATGAGGTCAGCATGTCCGAGCCCTTGAATATTGCTGTTCTGCATCTTCATGCTGAAATGCGTGAGAATGGGGTTGGCAGGATTCGATTCATACGGCCCGAACAGAGAACGGCTTCGCAAGATGTTGACGTGGTGGCCATGTTCCGTACCCCCTTCGGCAAGCATCATGTAATAATAGCCGTCTTTCTTGTATATGTGTGGACCTTCAGGATAACGTCCGCCGAGTCCCGTTCCCAAGTGATGAACATCGCCTATACGCCGACCAGTATGAATGTCAATTTCGCAGATGTTGATTTCACCCGGCTTGATTCCTGGGCGTGTTTCGTCTGCTGCTGCTTTCCATAAGAAATAGCACTTCCCTTCGTCCCAAAAGAGGGTAGGGTCGCAACTGCCGAGGGCAAAGTCAATGAATATGGGGTCGGACCATTCTTTAGATGGGTCGTCTGTCCAGACGTAGAAATGGCGACGTGATGGGAAAATGGTGGTCACCATGTAATAGCGCCCCTCATGATAGCGGATGGTTGGAGCATAGATGCCCGCATTAGTCCAACCCAGTTCCGGCTGGTTTTGTGTGTAAAGCCCCGAGAGGTCAAGCTGCGACTTGCGCGAGAGGCAATTACCTACCTGTTCCCAATGTATCAGGTCTTTGCTGTGAAACACAGGTACTCCTGGAAAATACTGGAATGTGCTGTTGACGAGGTAGAAGTCCTTTCCGTTTGTGCACACACTTGGGTCGGCATGAAAGCCGGGAAGCACAGGGTTGCGATAGCCCTGAGCCAGAATGTTCAAAGACGCTATAATAGC
>JAGCPY010000069.1 GCA_017965425.1 Bacteroidaceae bacterium
GAGAACATCTGATGCCTCCGAGCAATCCGAGTATTAACAACAAAACAGAAGAAGAACAATGAAAACAAAGAATATCTTCAAGGCGTTGGCACTGGCCATGCTGATGCCCGCCATGCTGCTGACTACCGCTTGTAGTAATGAGGACGATGTCGTCAACAACACCGAGAACATCGCCAATAAAGGCTATGAACTTCCAGTAACCGTCAACGTGACCCGTCAGGACGCCGCCGCTACCCGCGCCACGTTTGACGGTAGTAAACTTAACTTCGGCGAAGGCGACAAGCTGTTTGTGAAGGGTAATGACTCCAGCGCAGGCGGAGCTGGCTTTTTTGCCGGCACGCTGACATGGCAGTCGGGCGGAACATTTAGTGGCACCATTCTTACCGAAAACGCGTATTCCGGCACTATTGATGCCCTTTTCACAGCAGGAAGTGCTCTAGCCACCTTGCTGCCTGCTAACTATGGGGACTATCCCTATCTTTCTTTTACTAACAAAGATACATATTCAGCTTCCGTAAACTACGATGCTACCAAAACTTTTGCCACTTCGAAGGCTACAGCCGTAGAGCAGTTCAGTTTTGAGGTTGGAGGTTATACCTCTGGCACGGGCTTTGCCTTGCATCCCTCGAATGCCATTCTCAACTTCACCATCACCGGCTTGGCAGCCAGCACTGAATTCGCTGTGGCTTTTAAAGATAATACTGATTTTACTATATCTGGAAATGTAACAACCAACGTTTCAGGCACTGCAACGTTTGCTATAGGCGTAAATGTAGGAACAGACTTAAAAAATTGGACCCTGAAAGTTGGTACCTTAACCATCCCCCTCGTCAACAGCAGTATGGAGGTCGCCGCCGGCAAGATTTACAACATCAACAGGCTTGCGCCGAATGGGCCTCGTTTCAAAGTCAGCGACACGAAGCAGGTGTATTTCTCTAAGGGTAACCTGCAGGCTACGTACAACGGTTCTTCTTGGACTTGGGCTTTTGCAGCCAACCAGTGGGACTATGTCGGCAACGCTGCCGGCAATACTAGCATCAACGGCAACGGTACGGTTTCTGCCAATAACGTCACCGTGGACCTCTTCGGATGGGTGGGTGCTTCCAGCAATTGGACAGGAGCTGCCCAGTATGGCATCAGCAATTCGACTGTCACCAATAACGTCGATGGTTACGGCAATGTTGCCAGCGAAGCCTTGAAGGCCGACTGGGGCACCACTATGGGCACCGGCTGGCGCACGCTCACCATAGATGAATGGACATACTTGCTGAATACGCGTGTAACGGGTGCCTTAGTAAACAGCACCAGCAATGCGCGCTATACCTATGCAGTCATCAACACGGACGGAACAGAAGTGAAGGGCCTCATCATTTTCCCTGACGGCTATGTAGGAGAGACGCCTACAGGCGTCACTTGGGGGACCATTAACGCTAAAAGTGCCTTCACTACCACGTGTACTTCTGCAGGCTGGTTAGCCCTGAATGCTGCCGGCTGTATCTTCCTTCCTGCAGCAGGATATCGCGAAGGATCAACTGTCACCGATGCTGGTGTTGGTGCGGGATACTGGTCAAGTAGTTCCCCTTCTAATGCCACTTATGCACATACCATGTATTTCGACTCGGATTATATGAGATTTTACGCTACCAATAGAAAATACGGTTTCTGTGTGCGTCTGGTCCAGGATGTTGAATAAAAGATTATAGGTCATTGACCTGTTCTCCAAAGCTAAGAATAGAGAAACGGAAGTCAGTCGGCTTCCGTTTCTTCTTTTGTTATCTCAACCGATTGTTGTCTTAATAAGGTATTATCAAATGATTTTGTCTGCCTTTAACTTTTCTTTATTTTTTTTTCCTTTGAAATTAACGACGGATGTATTACCTTTGCACACGAAATCTGTGGGAACGGATTTAACGTCGTTTTCGGATAAATTATTTATTAAAAACTATAGTACATGACAACAAAGAAAAGAGAGTATGAGAAGCCCTCGATGAGAGTGTTTGATTTGAAGCAGAAGCCAAGCCTGCTGGCTGGCAGTGTTACAGCAACCCGCACCTCCTACGGAAGCCCAACAGAAGAAACCTGGGAGTAAGTAAATTGAAAGATTGAGAATGGAAAGATTGAAGCATTTTAGTCTGGGCGCCCTGATGATTGTATCGGCAGCCCTGACCGCTTGTACAAGCGAAGATAATATCGTGAACGACCAGCCCGTGAACCCCACGGCGCCGAAGACCTACACCATGACCATTCAGGCCACGAAGGGCGGCGCTGCCGCCACCCGCGGACTCTACTTCAACGGCACTGCCCTGAACGTGAAGTGGAACGAGGGCGAGAAGGTCGTCGTCATGCAGGACGATGATGAACTCGGCACGCTGACCGCCACACCCGACCCCGACGATCCGACAAAGGCCACGCTGAGGGGTGATTTGGACGATTTGGACCTTGCAGAAGACATAGAGTTCCACCTGCACTCCGCCAGTTACGACTACTCGCGGCAATCGGGCGTGCTGCTCAGCAAGGACGGCGAGAACAGCATCGAGGAGAAGTTCGACTACGCCTTGTGTACCGTGGAGGCAGGGTCCGACAAAATCAAGACAAGCGTAGTGAAAGATCCAGATGGCGACGAATACTACCTCGTCACCATCGAGGGCGGCATCACCCTTGAGAGCCAGCAGGCTATCGTGAAGTTCACCCTCGTTGACAAAGCCGACGCCACGACACCCATGAATGTCACAAGGCTCGAGGTCGATGACCATTATGGAATAATTTTCGTAGAACCAGTTTCGCCAACCAATGCTTTGTACGTAGCCGTCAACTCAGATGGCGTAGAGCTCGACTACCACTTGAAGGCCGTCACGGCCAAGGGCGATGTATATACCTATGACTGTAGTGATGTCACCTTCCTTTGTGGCAAATACTACGAGGTGAAGGTGCAGATGACGAAACAGCAGCCCGCCACTATTGATCTCTCTAAGCTCTCTAAACCCTACATAGCCGTCAATGGCGACGTGCTGACGGGTACACTTCCTGAAGACGTTAACGTTAAGATATCCATCACCGACGGAGCCACCGTCACCCTCCAAGGGGCCACTATCGCAGGCTGGGACCATGAAAATTACGACTGGGCAGGCCTCACCTGCGAGGGCGACGCAACCATCGTCCTCAAGGACGTCAACAGCGTGCGCGGCTTCTACTTTTTCCAGCCTGGCATCTCCGTGCCAGTGGGTAAGACGCTCACCATCCGTGGTGACGGCACACTCAACGTCCAGAGCAACAATTCATTGCACCCAAACGAATATGTCTATGGCCCAGGCATCGGTGGACGCATCAACAATAACTGTGGTAATATCCGCATCGAGAGCGGCACCGTCAACGCCATTGGCCATAATAAATCACCGGGCATCGGCAGTTCCAAAGAGCATATTTGCGGCAACATCACCATCACCGGCGGAACCGTCACCGCCACGGGCGGCGACTATGCTGCGGGCATCGGCGCTGGCGAAGGATTTTCTGCCCGTTGCGGCAACATCACCATCACCGGCGGAACCGTCACCGCTAAGGGCGGACAAGAAGCGGCCGGCATCGGCTGTGGTTTGAACAGCCATTGTGGCAACATCACCATCAGCAACTCAGCCTCGGTCACCGCCACCAAGGGCGACACTTCCCCATACAGCGTCGGCTTCGGCTACAATGATGTCAATGGCACACCCACCTGCGGCACCATCACCATCGGCGACACCCAGTATTACGACGGAACTAACAAAACCTGGGCCAGCGAGACGCTGGAGAACGCGCTGAAGGCTGCTACCTTCACCTGGCCGGCACCATAAGGGCAACGCCACAAGACACAGGACTGACTTTTCGAATCCCGTTTTGACGAGAATAGTCATGGGGACAGATTTGAAGTGAACCCAAAAAGTTGGACACAACTTAAAGGTTCAAATGAAACGAATTTTTAGTATTGAAGAAAAGTTGTCAGCGATTGGATTAGTATTCCAAGGTGAGTCAACCCGTTCTGTGTCTCGTAAACTCCATTTATCC
>JAGCPY010000070.1 GCA_017965425.1 Bacteroidaceae bacterium
ACGAGAGAGGCAAACGTCATCCTACACATGACGCAATACGAGCAAGAATCGTTTGGAACTCGTGCAGCCACCGACATCACGGAACTGTGCTCGCGTCTGAATGTCGCCATCTTTGATGCTGACGGCACGAAGGTCAAGAGTGTGGCGCAGAAAGAAGGAGATGCTGGCTATGGCACCATTGCCCTGACACTCGCTGCCGGGACGTATCAACTTGTAGTCATCGCCCACAACGGCGAAGGCTCAGCCACGATTACCTCAACGGAAAAGGTGACGTTCCCCAACAACAAAGTGACGGACACCTTCTATTATTATGGGGACCTGGTCGTGACAGATGCTAAGCAATCGTATGACCTCACGCTGACCCGTGCCGTCGCAATGTTCCGCTTAGTGTTGACCGACGATGAAATCACGTCCACGGTGACAAAGTTCAAGTTCTACTACACGTGCGGTTCCTCCACGTTCACGCCATCGGCTGGCTACGGTTGCGTGAACTCGAAGCAGACCGAAATCCGTACCGTCGCCGATGGCGTCCTTCGACATCTTCACCCTGCCCCACGCCGAGGAAGACGTGTTGACGAAGCTCACCATCACCGCCCTTGATGCCAACGACAACACCGTGAAGGAGCGCATTTTCGAGAACGTTCCCGTCACCCGAAATCAAATCACCCGCTACACCGGCAGTTTTTTCGGTAATGGCGGCAACGGCCAGACCTCCGACGGCACCTTCCGCCTCACCGCCGATCCCGATTGGGACAGCGTGAACGGCTACACGTTCTAATGCATCCTAATCTTCTATCTACATTGAGAGCCGAGGCAAAGCGCCCCGGCTCTCATGTGTAAACTCAGATAATTTTCATCCAAACAAGTATTGCAATAATAGTAAGTGAAGTAACGATTATCACAGAACAGACAAAAATGCCCAAACACCAGTTATAGACCCTTCGCGACAGATAGACACCCTCCTGATAGGATATGATGCGGTCTATCGCTGCCTCATGTTGTTTCAAAGCCTTTTGCAGCATCTTACGGTCCTTTGTCATCTCGTCCTTTATCGCATTTATCTTGTTGGAGATGGTTATATACTCGTTCTTAAACTCATTCAAGATGTTACGTTGCCGGGCGAGATGCCCGTCCAGTAGCGTCTTCATCTGAGTCAGGTGCTGGCTATTCTGTTGCTCAATGTTCGCACAGTCGCCAGCCTCGATAGAATCAAACAATTCATCAATCTTATTCTTACGCATAATCACAATATGTTTATTCAACGTTTCATCGTTCTTCTAAACGGCTTGCACAGCCAGTTGGTCTTCTGAGCACAACGGCGTGCCCACCACTCGTCATCCTCATCTTTCCTGCGTCCCCAGTTGCTCTCAACACTTCCGCCACCGCCAAGCGATTCGGACACCGTGGTGGCTGCATCGGCATAGTTCATGAACAGGAGCATCGAAACGCGCAACACGTCATCGACGGTCTGGGCAGCATTATCGGCCACCTCCACCATACCCTTCATCACTTCGTAGGCAGACATCGGGATATTGACATCATAGGTTCTGTCACCGACAGTGATAGATTCACGATACTCTTCCTTTGGAGCAGGCTTCACTGGCATCGGAGTGGGTATTGCCTCTGGCTTTTGCTCCTTCGACTTTGCTGGATAATCATGGTTATTCTCAGCCTTTTGACTCCTATTTGTGTATGACTTTTCTTCAGCCGATGGCGGACTGTAGAACAGACCATACTTATCCTCATCCAGACGTGCGTGCAGCTGTTTCCATGTCTGTTCCAGTTTACTCGCCATCAGTTTTCGCCCGACTCCAAGCTCTGATGCTTTGTAGACAGAGTTGCCCAACTTGATGGTATAGGCCACAGGACAGAAAGGTTTCCCGTATCGTGCCTCGACCTCATAGCCACGACTCTGAAGCCCACTCTTATAGCGAAGCCAACTGTACTCAGGCAGCTTCCCCAGCACATCCATACAGTCATCTACAATCTGCTTGATGTGCTCCTCACGAATTTTCATCGGGTCTTTCCAACCCCTTCTCAGGTTGATGACATCGGCAGCCTTCACTGCACGCAGACCTATGAAGTGAGCATCATTGATGTTGCCCAACATGTCAATGCGGTTACACAGCAAATGCAGGTGCAGGATGCCCGACTTGGAATCACGATGTAGCCCGGCAAAGAACTGGCTGTTGGCAAAGTTCGTCGGCTTCACCTTATGTTTCCTTCCTTTGTTATTCACTTCATCCACCTTGTCAAGCTCGCGGATAAACTCCCAACAGAAGTCATGCCACTCATCCATTCCCCAGCCCTTGCTCTCCTCGGTAGATGGGGAAACCTCAAAGATAATGGCTTGCTTATTGATGGGCTTCTTTGCATACTTGGTACGGAAACGGTCGAGGTGTAGTTTCATCTCATTCCACATCCCCATCGGGGGCAGCCCCTCACTGAGGTTATGCACCACAACGAGGTCTGCCCGGAAATTCTTCGTGATGTAGTTCGTCATGGCCGGGCCACTCTGAACGGTATCTCCCACAGCTGTCATACGCGTATTCCTGTAAAGTAATCCTGAATATCCTTCCAGCGTCTGATGAGCGCATTCACACCATCCATCCAGGCCAGCATAAACTGGTCGTTCTTAAAGAGCCGCTTCCGCTGCTCCTGGCTTCTGCCGTTGAGAGCGTTGCGGATGCCGATAAGTTCAGAACGGGCTGCGGAAAGGCTTTTCAGTGCCTCCTCCTGTTCATCGGTCATGAGCTGTGGAGGGTCGTAGCCCAAAGAGGTGTCATGGATGAGCACACTCTTAGGCAGTCCTGTTTTTGAACACTTAGCATCAAGTAAGGCATCCTCTTCGGGGGTGTACCTGACACTGCGGATAATCTCTTTCTTTGGCTCAATACGAGCCGAAACTACTTTGTTCTGCATATACTAAACCTTTTATAATTAAACATTGGACAGCTGCTGCGAGCCTGCGAGTGGCTTCACCCCAGCAGGAACACACCCGTCCGTCAGGCGGTCGTGTATTACACTGGGACTTCTTGACTAACCTTCCGGGATTTTCGGTTCTCTCACGGGACGTGCAGACTGGCTGTCCGTTACTTTCGCTATTCTGTGGCATCTTATATTGAGTCTGAAGCTTCCACACCAATAGTATTACTGTTACTGCTTAGGCATTCCGTACAGGCCTCGTTGCCCTTCGAAGGAGTAGTGCCATCACCAGAGAATTGAATTGTCTTGTCGAA
>JAGCPY010000071.1 GCA_017965425.1 Bacteroidaceae bacterium
GAGGGTGTGTCAAAATGTAAAAATTGACACATCCTCTTTTTGTATTTGACTTTATTATGGGAATCGGCCTTATGCAGCCATTTTTTGTGTTAAACGCATATAATTCGGCACATGAAAGTCCCGAGGCCCATTTTTATGTTCTATGGCGCCAGGAAATGGGCCAAGAACGGGCGATTTGCTCCATTTTGGCATTTTTGCTGCCATTTTCTTGAGATTGAAAGCCATGGCGAAGAAGGCAAAGTCCATGGTGACCTTGTCCTTGCCGAAATGTCGGAATCTCTTGTATTGCATGTTGTACTTCATTTGCCCGAAGACCGCCTCCGGCTCAATCGGGCGCTTCGACCGGTGTTCGAGTCCCTTCTCTGAGGTGAGCCTTTCCCTTGCCCTGCGCCTGTATTCCAGAAGCAGGTGGTTGACCGCCATCTCCCTTTCCCCCTGTTTCCGGTTGTGGCAGCCCCACCGGAGCGGGCATCCGTCGCACCGCTGCGCCCGATATACAGCGCTCACGGAAACGTATCCGCTCTCGTTCCTCTCATGCTTCGTGCCGACCCTTTCCATGTGCTGACCCATCGGACAGACGAAATAGTCTTCCTCCGCGTTGTAGAAAAGGTTTTCCATACGGAAGACGTCGTTCCTGAAATCGCGTTTCTGCTCCTTGTGGAAGTAGTTGTACTTGACGTAGGCCTCCATGCCGTTCGCCTCCATGAAAGCGTAGTTCTCCTCGCTGCCGTAGCCCGAGTCCGCGCAGACCTCGCCGGCCACGCGGGAATACCTGGAGGAGAAGGAGCCGAGGAAGGACCTCATCGTGAGGGTGTCCCCCGGATTGGGGAAGAGGCCGAAGTCGGTGATGAACTGGTTCTCCGTGCCTATCTGCAGGTTGTAGCCCGGCTTGGTCTGCCCGTTGTTCATCGCATCCTCCTTCATCCGCATGAATGTGGCGTCGGGATCGGTCTTGCTGTAGGAGTTGCGCCCGTCAAGCTTCTCCAGGTGGCCGTCATACTCCGAGAGTTTGTCCGCCATCTCCTCAAGCTCCCTCACCTGCTTCTGCCTCTGGCGTACGGAGGCCTTCCCTTCCTTGTCCGTGGGGGCAGGCTCCTTGGAGAGCGTGTCGCGCAGTTCCGCGCAAATCTCCGTCAGCACTTCCGGCGTGAAGCTGACCGCTTCGTCAGTCACGGCCTTGTCCTGGGCTATGGCATCGTCTATCTGGGAAAGCAGCACATTGATTCTCTCCATCAGCCTCGCACGGTTCCTCTCAACCGTCTTGCGCCAGACGAACGTGTACTTGTTGGCCTTCGACTCGATCTTCGTGCCGTCGATGTACTCCACGTCGAGAGTCACCAGACCCTTCGCGTTCAACAGCAGGACAAGCTGGGTGAACACCTTGTTGATCTCGTCCTTCACGCGGTTGCGGAAGCGGTTGACGGTGACGAAGTCGGGCTGCTCGTAGCCCGCAAGCCAGATGAAGTGGACGTCGCGCTTGAGCGACGACTCAATCTTGCGGCAGGAGTAGATGTTGTTCATGTAGGCGTAGAGGACGACCTTCAGGAGCATCTTCGGATGGTAGGGACTGCGGCCGCAAGCCTTGTAAAGCCTGCGGATGTTACTGATGTCAATGTTGTCAATTACGGCGCTCACCAGGCGAACAGGGTCGTCTGGGGATATGTCTTTGTCGATTCTTTCTGGAAAAAGAACCGTTTGATTTGGAGAATACGGGCGAAAATGGTACTTTTGCATAACTTAATTTTGGTATCGTAAAGGTACGCAATCTTTACGACATGACAAAGGCCGAGCTTGGGAAAGTTCGGCCTTTGAGCATTTTTTAACAAATGAGAGGGCGTGCCTATTTTGACACACCCCCATTTTGGGGTTGAACAAATTAGTCAGACACCAAAGAAGGTGACTATTGACATAAAAATAGTAATGAAAAAAGTGATAATAGTTATCATGACTGCTTGTGGCTAATGTGGGTTAATCGGTTTCCAACAATTCCATGAAAAATGGATACGTGTCTATTTGCTGCTGATTTTCACTTCGGCGATTTCTATCTTGCGGCTGTTCCAGGGAGTGTCGCTGAGCCTGCTCTCATTGGTGATGCCATACTTGACGTCCTCCAATTTGTTAACTTGGAATGTCGAGGTGACATGTGTCCATTCATCACTTGTGTCGTTACTGTCCTTCACCACCTCCTCTTCGGTGATTTCATTGCTGATTTTCCTATGGGGAGGAACGGCTACTCGGAGAGTGTCTTTGCCGTCATTGGTGATGACATATAGAGAGTTGCCCTCGCCGTCAGCACGCACATATCCTGAGATTTGGTATTCACCCGGTCGCAACTGTCGGTTTTGGCAGAAGTTGTATGCCATCCGACTGGGGTCATCCTTGGCTTCCAGTGATATATACACGTCATTCTCGTTGTTGGGCATCGTGCCATAGTCTGTGATGTAGTCCTTGATGCCATCCAGTTTCTCAACGGTCCAGCCATGGTGCTTGAGGGTGGACCATCCATTGCCCGGAATATAGAATCCGTTGTGCGTGTTTCTTTTCTTGTAAATCTTTTCCAATTTGATTTCGTAGGTACGTCCCCATTTCACACCCACTCCGATGAGTGTGGCGAGACTCAAAATCCAAAGGGCAATCAAAGCGAGTTTCACCCATGTCGAAGAACCTGGCTCTCCGCTACGGTGCAAAAGGGCGCGAATCAATCCGAAAAGAGGGATGCCAACTACCAGGAGAGCGCAGACGGCGGTGGTAATGGAAATCCATCTAGGACAGTCCATGATGAAGGCTTGGAACTCAGGGTCGATGTCTGAGATGATGCCTGCTCCCCCTATAATACCGGCGATAGAGATGCCGAAGATAGTCATCAGCATGGCAAACAGGATGATGCCTAAGATGAAGACCACGAACCCACCGATGCAGAACAGCACGAATTTGATTGCTGCTGAGAGACAACCACGTGCCGTGTCTTGGTGATGAGGATTGCGCACAAACTCACTGGTGGCATTCATGCCCCGCATCAATTCCTCATTGATGGCCTTTGCCGAGACCGGCTTGCCATACATGCGCAGCCGGTCTTCGGGAGTGATGGCCTCGGGGATGAGAATCCATGCGATGACATAGAGGATGGTCAGGGTAGAGAACGACATGATGAGCAGCAGAATCATCACCAGACGCAGCACGATAGGTTCCTTGATACCGAAATAATGACTGAGACCCGAGAGCACGCCACCAAGAATCTTGTCCTCTGGGTCACGGAAGAGTTTACGGGTCATATCACCATCAGGGATGTCGGCTGCCTGTTGGCGAGTCCGCTCTCCTGTGGCGTCTCTGTTTTCAGAGGCAGCTGCTCCGCTTGTCTGTCTGTTGCTTTCATAATTGGTGTTGTCGTCAGCTGTGTCATTGCCGTCTGAGATGTCGCTGCCATCCATTTCCTGAGGGTCGCCGATACGGGTGATGATGTCCTTAACATGGTCGATGGTGATGGCCATCACACCCTGCGACTGCAGTTCGCTAAGCAGTTCGGCCACACGGTGTTCCACATCGTCGACGATTTCCTCACCGTCTTCCATGCGGCTGTAATACCTCCTCATATTCTCATTGTATTTCTGGAGGAGCTCGTAGGCATCCTCGTCAATAGGGTAGAGGGTGCCGAAAATGTTGACTGTTATATTCTTTTTCATGACGTTTGATTGTTGCTTGATTGATTTTAAAAATTCACCTCATCACTATGCTTCATGCATTATCAACTATGAACTAACTTAAGTACTTCTACGGTTCGCACAAGTGATGTCCATGTGTCGTCCATTGCCTTGAGAGCCACTGTGCCATCGTTGGTCAGCGCGTAGTATTTCCGTGGCGGTCCTTGTATCGACTCTCTCCACTCATAACTGAGCAGTCCGTCTTTCTTTAGCCTGGTAAGCAAGGGGTAGAGGGTTCCTTCCACCACTATCAGGTCTGCTTCCTTCAGTTGCTTGATAATGTCATTGGCATAGCAAGGCTGTCGGCGCAGGAGAAGAAGGACACTATATTCAAGCATTCCTTTTCTCATTTGTGATTTCGCATTGTCTATATTCATATCTTCAGTTTTTGGGGTCATTTTGCCATCCGGTTGTGGCCACCAACCTTTTGACGATGCAAATATAGACAATTCTATAATACCTTGCAATACATAGTACCTAAAAATGCAAGGTATTATAGTTTTTTAACAATTCAAAACAATAAACGGTCTTCGCGGATTCAACAAGCAAGTGCAAATTTATATGATTTTCTCATAAAAGCACTCGTTTGGAGTTAGGAAATTCAGTTTTTCCCTTGGTCTTGCGTTTA
>JAGCPY010000072.1 GCA_017965425.1 Bacteroidaceae bacterium
AACTCCACTTCTATCTTCACCACGAAGATAGCATAGCGATCCCAGTCAAAACCTTTGCATACGGTGGAGACATAGTCAGTCTTACCAGAGTCGTAGAACTGAAAATATATGGTATTGTTCACGTGCCCGAACTTGTCAACGTCGTTGAAACGTATCTGCAGCGGCACCACATTGTGAAACTCGTTATTACTTTCTTCTGCCATCTTATTAGGCTTAATCTCTGTATAAATCAGCTGCAAAGATACAAAAAGTTTTGGAAAGTTATACGCATTTACAACATTTTTCGTATCTTTGCAATCAGATTAGAAAATCGTTCCTTCAAAAACGGAGGGGGATAGGCATTCTCAAGCGAAGAGGATGTTTTCAAATTTGAAATTATGTTTAAATATAATTGAGTCCACTTTAGAAAGTGGCATTTTTGAAATCCCGTGTGACTATCATGTTCATTTGGGGTGGTTCGCAGCAAAAGACTCTAGCAGGGAAAATATTTGTAAAAATCATCTCTAGCCAGCCTGACGCCTCTCTGAGAGTCCCGAAAAGGGCAAAAATCGATCTTTGAAATGCTGATAACTGGAATATTACCACCCTTCGGAGGTTCATCCACATGGCACGGGCATATGCCTGCATACGGTGCTTGAGCAAGCCCCTATAGCGGGTCTTGCCATTGCGTGTGTGGAAACTATACTGGAACATGGCGGCCTCAACGTTGTTCCTCTTGTGCTGCTCTTCCTCCGGCAGGCTCTCTATCTGCTTTCGTAGCTGGTAGGCCTCTACCTCGGTGTCCTGGAAGTAGCGCCAGCCAGTCTTGTTGTTCCATGGGATGCGCCATCGCTGATGCTTACCTTTCTGGTTGACGGATTTGACTGCCTCAAAGGTTTTTCCCGTGGCGATTTCCCTGACGGTCAGGCCGTCGTCGTGCTCATGCGGAATTAGTTCCCAGCGGGCACCTCCCTGCATCTTGCCGGTCTTCAGCCTCATTCCTCCGTGTTCCTCCGCAAATTTGCGGTTCTCTGGGCTTTGGTAGGCTCCGTCTGAGTATAAATCCTCCACAGAGGACTCCGTGACCCTCTCGCTGTTTCCAACAGCCTCCTCGACGAAATGGCAGTCTGTGAAGGTGGCGGTCTCGACCTGGACCGAGGTGATGATGCTGGGCTTCTTCGTCTTGCCTTCCTCGTCCTTCTCCTCCAGGGTTTCCGTGAAGTTGGACACGTAGCCTTGTACCTTCTGGTCGTGCTTCTCACGGTAGCTGGCATCGGGGTCGTTGGGGTTCTGGACGCTGTTGGCCGATATGGTCTTCTTGTCGCGGAGCACCACCTTGCCGTCCTCGCCAGTGAGGTACTGCTCGTCGAACACGCGCTTCAGAAGACCGTAATTGGAGGATTCAGCATGGTACTGCTGGAGGATGGCGTGTGTGAAATCACCAATCGCCTGCAGGCGGCTCTGCAGTGTGTCGCTGTCCGAGCGGTACACGGTCTTGGTGGAGTCTTCCTTGAGGTATGCCTCCGCCTGAAGACGCATGTCATCGGGGAGACGGTCCAGGACATTACCCTTGAGAAACTTCACAAGCGTGCCGTGGATAAGCTCATAGCGTGACTGACGTGCAATGTTGCTGCCGATGAGCTTGCTGTCCATGCGGATGCTCTTGCCTGAGATCTTCAGCAGTTTCACCAGGCTGCCCGTCACCTGCTCGAAGCACTTCTGGAGAAGGTCTTCCTGCGTTTTGTCGTAGTAATCACAGAGACGGCGGCGGAACAAGTAGTAGGTGTCAAGAGAGGGAGGGGCGTCGCTGATGTGCTCAATGCCGAGGGCCTTGCGGGTCAGAAGGTCAAACTCTATCTTCTCGAACAGTTCCTCGTCGCTGCAGCCGAAGCCCTCCTTCAGCCAGGACATGCTTACCAGTACACGGATGGAGGCAGTGGGGCGGCCACTCTTCTTGCCTTCGGGAAAAAGGGGCTTGAACAACTCCTCGTCCACCTTTGAAGTATAAAGGCGATAGAACATGTTGTGCCAAGCATTGGGGTCGGTGTACTTCTTCGACGCGCGGCTGCATAGCTGAGTCGTCGGGGACGTGAACATATCCAACTGGGGATTAGGGGCTGTTTTCTTGAACATCTGGCTGTCTCTTGATTACAGGTGTAAAGGTACGAAAAATATTCCAGATTCCAGCATCTTTAAACTTAATAAAACATAACGCCACTTTTTAAAGTGGACTCATAATTCAAGTTTCCCACCCTTCTTTTCCTACAACAGATTTAACAGATTTACTGCGAGCACTCGTGGGTCTTCGACCGCTCGGCATCCCGCTTCCTATGGTTTTCTCCAAACATATTTAGTTAATATTCTCTAATTGGGCAGACATTTCCGTTCTGCCCTTTCTCTGGACTCTGAGTAGCTCATGGTTTCGCTCATAATCCGTGTCATTTGCGACAAGAGAATAGACGAGGTGGATGAGCTTGTTTCTGGCGTTGTTGATGATAACACCGTAAGGTTTCCCTGCTGCCTTCATGCGCAGGTAGTAGTCATAATAGATTCCGTTCTCCTTGATGGTCCATCCTGCCGCCTCTGTGAGGTACGCCTTCAACAAGGAGTTGGAATAGCACTTCACGTAGGCCTTCTTGTCTACGCTTGTGCCTGACGTATCCCTGAACGCGGCTACGCCCCAGTAGGAGGCCATCTTGTTGGCTGTGACGATGCCCTTGAAGTTGTTGCTGTAGGCGATGAATGCGGTGGCGTTGACAATGCCTATGCCGCTGACGGAGGTGATGTGGCCGTAGCTCTTCTTCAGTTCCTCGTCGCCCTCAATCAACTCAAGAATCTGCTTCTCGCACTGTTTGATGCTCTTGTCTACGGTCCTGACGCTCTTCATGGCATCGCGTACGATGAACTGCATCGACTTGCTCTTGGCGGCGGTGTCCTTCAGGTGCTGCGCCCTGACCTTCTTCTCCGTCTTCTCCTGCACGAGTTTGTGGCGGTAGAGGAACAGTGCCTTCAGCTCGCGGATGGTGTCGCTGGCTGTCTCGTAGATGACGGCCTTGTCCATGTGGCGCATGGCATATTCGGATATCATCAGCGAGTCGGCCTTGTCGTCCTTGCCCTTGCGCACGCCCATGCTGCGCTTGATCTGCAAGGCACCCTCGCGCCAGATGTCCAGGCCCTTGGCGTAGACGTAGTCGCACAGGCAGCGGTCGTAGCCGCCAGTCGTCTCGCAGCAGAACAGCACGTCCTCCAGGCCAACGCCCTTGATCAGGTGCCGTGCCCACACCAACATGCGGCGGAAGCCCATCGGACGGTTCTCGAACACCTGATAGTCCAGTTTCACCACGCCAAGCTGGCTGTCCCTCACGTCGATTGCGCTTGCGTCAATCTTTTCCTTTGAAATGTCGATGCCGACAACAATTTTCTTCATGTCTTTTACGTTTAATAGTTACAGGAAGCGGTTAGCTGAAGTAAAGCTGTGGGTTACTATTACTTTAATTAGGCTTCGAGCCTACCTTCCTATTTGGAATTTGCAGCTTGAAATCCGGAGGGCCT
>JAGCPY010000073.1 GCA_017965425.1 Bacteroidaceae bacterium
ACGAAGGCCACCCACTGCGCCGGCTCGCCCGCCTCCTCCAGCGTCTCGCCCCGCTCCATCACGCGCCGCTCCCCGTGCTCCATGCAGTACTCCCGCAGGACCTCCAGGTCCAGCCCCTCCTTGTAAGAATTAAACTGCTTGTCCGTTTGGTGCGTCATTGTCCGTTTTGATTAAGAAAGCGGATAGTGCCGAAGCCCGTCTATCCGCTCATGTGTTATACCTATTATTATATTAGCACCTCCAGGTCTATGTTATTATTGCTGAATTTCTGTTCCATCGTCACTTCACCTGTTTGGCTTGTGCTACAGGTTCGCGTCGTGTATCCCAGAAGTCAACGATTTCAATGACATCGTCGTTAATCCAATAGACAATTTTATTGAGGCGATTCACGACGATGCTTCTGTAAAGGACAGGAGCGTCCGCGAGATAAGGCTCTGCAGGACCTAGGTTAGGGTTCTTCTGCAGGAGCCTTTCTGTTTGATATACTTTGCGAAGAAACGCCACATTACTCCTCCTGCCAAACTGTGTCAGAATATAGCTGGCCGTCTTTCTCAGCGCCTTTCTGGCAGGTTCGTTCCATTTGACTTTCATATAGCCTTTTCTAACTGCATTCCCGACTCTTCAAGTTCTTTATCCCATGCCTTTACCTCTTCGGGGTCAATATCGAATTCTTCGAAAAGTGCATCGAAGAGCTCTTCACTCGTGCAATAGTTGCCCATTGCTATTTGCCGCCGTCCCTCTTCGGCTCGTTCCAGCAGTTCCTCTACGGTGTAGGGGGTTAGGTTTTCCTCTTTCTGCTCTTCTTTCTTGGCATGTTCAATCAGATGCTCACCCACCCAGCGCATGTTGCTTGGCGAGAGTGTGCCATAGAGATATTCTAACAGGCTTGACAGTGTTGCGGTGCTCATAATGGGATTGTTTTCTTGTTTTCGGGGACAAAGATATAGTTTTTCTTTTATATATCGTTCTATTTCCCCGTTAAAGAAGCAAAAAGCGGGCGAAAGTGCGCCGTTTTGGCGTTTTCGCCCGCTTGGGGAATGAATTAGGGAGTTGGGTGTTACTTGCTTTGAAGGTAGGCGTGAACCTTCTCGGCCGTTTGCTTGCCGGAGGCGATGGCGCGGACGACGAGGGAGGCGCCGCTGGCGGCATCGCCGCAGACGAAGACGTTCTCCGGGTACTCGGGATGCTCGGGCTTGAGGAAGCCCATGGCGAGGAGGACGAGTTCGGCCTTGATGATTTCGGGCTCACCGGCTTCGACCATGATGGGTCTGCCACCGTCGGGATTGGGCTTCCAGTCGATGGGCTGGACGCGAACGCCGGTGACGTGGCCGTCGCCTTTCTCATCGAGGAACTCGAGGGTATTGATGTTCCAGCGACGGGTGCAGCCTTCCTCGTGGGAGCTGGTGGTCTTCAGGATAACAGGCCAGTTGGGCCACGGGGTCGCGGGGTTGTGCCCCACGGGCGGCTTGGGCATAATCTCAATCTGCGTCACGCTCTTCGCTCCCTGACGATGGGCTGTGCCGATGCAGTCGCTGCCTGTGTCGCCGCCACCGATGACGAGGACATCCTTGCCCTTAGCCGTGACGCGCTCCTCCTTCGAGAACTCTATGCCTGCGAGGACGCGATTCTGCTGCGAGAGCAGTTCCAAGGCCAAGTGTACGCCCTTCAGTGAGCGACCGGGAACATTGAGGTCGCGGGCGGTGGGAGTACCGGTGGCGAGGACGACTGCAGAAAAAGCCTCACCCCCAGCCCCTCTCCAAAGGGCGAGGGGAGTAGAATGACCATCCTCATCCTGAATGCAGAAGTAATCACTCCCCTCGCCATTAGGAGAGGGGGCGGGGGTGAGGCTGACATTATATATGAATTTAACCCCCTCCTGCTCCATCACGCTGATGCGGCGGTCGATGATTTTCTTGTTGAGTTTGAAGTTGGGGATGCCGTAGCGGAGGAGGCCGCCGGCGGCTTCGTTCTTCTCGAAGACGGTGACTTCGTAGCCCATGTAGTTGAGCGTAGTGGCGGCGGCGAGACCAGCAGGACCGGCACCGATGACGGCAACACGCTTGCCGTTGCGCTCAGGATGCTCGATGGTGACGTAGCCTTCGAGGAAGGCACGTTCGGTGATGGCGGCTTCGTTCTCGCGGTTGGTCACGGCTTCACCCGTGGTGAGGTAGAGCACACAAGCCTTCTCGCAGAGCGCAGGACAGATGCGGCCTGTGAACTCAGGGAACGGGTTGGTCTTCTTCAGGAGTTTATAGGCTGTCTCCCATTCGCCGCGGTAGAGAGCATCATTCCATTCGGGGTCTTTGTTGCCCAGAGGACAAGCCCAATGGCAGAAGGGCACGCCGCAGTCCATGCAACGGCTGGCCTGCTCCTGACGGTCGCGGGTATTGAGAGTCTGTTCCACCTCGCCGAAATCGTGGATGCGATCATGAATAGGTCTGTATCCAGCCTCCTTTCGAGGTACCGTCAGAAAAGCTGGGGAAGAAGACCCACCCCTCACCCTCCCTTGTAGGGAGGGAGTAGAATGTATTTGACTAATTGCGTTCTTTTCCATTTGTATATGATGTTTTTGGGTTTTTGTTGGTAACCACTCCCTCCCTGCAAGGGAGGGCTGGGGGTGGGTCTTTAGTAGTCGCGTTGTACATTCTCGATTTTTTCTTTTAGCTTAGCTATCTGCTCTTCCTGGAGGACGCGTTTGTACTCGATCGGTACGACCTGGATGAAGTCCTCGACATCGTGTTGCCAGTTGTCGAGTATTCGTCCTGCGAGGGCGCTACCCGTGTGGAGGTAATGCTGGCGGATGAGTTCGAGCAGCTCCTTGCACGAGACACCGTCCTCGACCAGCGAGAGCTCCACCATGTCCATATTGCAGAAGTAATCGAAGGAGTGGTCGGGGTCATAGACATACACCAGACCGCCACTCATGCCGGCAGCGAAGTTACGGCCCGTCTTGCCGAGCACAACCACACGCCCTCCCGTCATGTATTCGCAGCAGTGGTCGCCCGCGCCCTCGATGACGGCGATGGCACCCGAGTTGCGCACGCCGAAACGCTCGCCCACACTACCATTGACATACAGCTCGCCGCTGGTAGCTCCGTAGAGGCCTGTGTTGCCGGCGATGATGTTGTCCTCGGCACGGAAGTCGGCACTGACGCGGGCAGGAGGCAGGATGCTGATGCGGCCGCCAGAGAGTCCCTTGCCGAAGTAGTCGTTGCACTCGCCTTCGAGCTTCAGGTTGAGGCCGTGTACAGCGAAGGCACCGAACGACTGACCTGCCGAGCCCTTGAACTTGATGTTGATAGTTCCGTCGGGCAGACCGGCCTCGCCGTACTTCTTGGCAATGACGCCCGAGAGCATCGTGCCCACGGCGCGGTCGGTATTGCGGATGGTGTATTCGAGCGTGATCTCTTCCTGACGTTCAATGGCGGGCTGGGCGGCTTTGATGATCTCCTCGTCCTTGACGCCGCTGACCTTTGTGTACTCGCTGCGGTCCCAATAGAGAGGTTTGTCTGTGGCGGGCTTGTAGAGCAGGCGGGAGAAATCGATGGTGTGCCATTTGTAAGCAGCAGGATTCCCGACGGGGGAACCGTCGGGCGCACTGACCTCAATGAGGTCTGTGCGCCCGATGATGTCTTTCAATTTGCGAACGCCGATTTCAGCCAGATACTCGCGCACCTGCTGGGCGAGGAAGGTGAAGAAGTTGACGACATATTCAGAGCGCCCCATGAAACGCGCACGGAGGCGTTCGTCTTGCGTTGCCACACCCACGGGGCAGGTGTTGGTGTTGCACTTGCGCATCATCACACAGCCTAAGACAATGAGCGGCAGCGTGCCGAATGAGAACTCGTCGGCACCGAGCATCGCCATGATAATGACATCCTTGGCGGTCTTCAGCTGGCCATCGGTCTGCAGGCGTACCTGATTGCGGAGGCCGTTGCAGACGAGCGTCTGCTGTGTCTCGGCAAGACCAATCTCTGGCGAGATGCCCGCGAAGCGCATAGAGCTGGCAGGACTTGCACCCGTACCGCCTTCGGCACCGCTGATGACAATGAGGTCGGCCTTGGCCTTCGCCACACCGGCGGCAATGGTTCCCACGCCACTTTCGGCAACCAGCTTCACGCTGACGGCTGCCGTCGGGTTGATGTTCTTGAGGTCGAAGATGAGCTGTGCTAGGTCTTCGATGGAATAGATGTCGTGATGGGGTGGGGGAGAAATCAGCGAGATGCCGGGGATGGCGTTACGCGTCTTGGCGATGATGTCGTTGACCTTGAAACCGGGCAACTGACCGCCCTCACCAGGCTTCGCGCCCTGTGCCACCTTGATCTGTATCTCCTCGGCGTTTACGAGGTATTCTGCCGTCACGCCGAACCGACCAGAGGCAATCTGCTTGGTCTTGCTGGAGAGGCTGACGCCATCCACATCCGAGTGGTAGCGGGCATTGTCCTCGCCACCTTCGCCGGTATTGCTGCGCGTGCCGAGCTTGTTCATCGCCAAGGCCAAAGCCTCGTGTGCCTCGATGCTCAGGGCGCCGAACGACATGGCACCTGTCACAAAGTGCCGGACGATGCTTTCCACAGGCTCTACCTCGTCGATGGGTGTCGGCTCTGAAGCCTTTTTGAATCCGAAGAAGTCACGGATGAAGATAGGCTTTTCCTTCTCGTCCACCATTGCCGACCATTCCTTGAACTTCTTGTACGAGCCAAGCCTTGTGGCAATCTGCAGGTTGGCAATCGTGTCAGGATTCCACGCATGTAAGATGCCATCCTTTCGCCAAGAGAATTGCCCGTTGTTCTGAAGAAAGCTACTCCCCTCGCCATTCGGAGAGGGGCTGGGGGTGAGGCTTTCCTCGTGCAGGCGGATGGCATCACGGGCAATCTCCTTCAGCCCGATGCCGCCGATAGTGCTTACCTCTGTGCCGAAGTAGCGCCTCAGCAGATCCTCGCCCAGTCCGATGCTCTCGAATATCTTTGCGCCACGATACGAGCGTATGGTCGATATGCCCATCTTCGACATCACCTTCTTCAAACCCTTATCCACCGCCTTGATATAGTTGGACTCGGCGGTAGCGTACTCCTCCTGAATCTTGTGTTTCTTCACGAGGTCGTCCAGGACAGCGAACGTCATGTAAGGACAGATGGCACTCGCACCATAGCCCAGCAGCAACGCCGCGTGCATCACCTCGCGAATCTCGCCGCTCTCCACGATGAGAGCCGTTTGCACACGTTTCCCGACGCTGATGAGATAGTGGTGAACGGCTGAGACAGCCAGCAGCGACGGGATAAATACAGACCCACCACCTTGCCCCTCCCTTGTAGGGAGGGGAGCAGATACCTCTGCATCATCTGTTTTATCAGTTAATATGATATAGTTGTAGCCCTCGTCCACGGCTTTTTCGGCATCCTTGCAGAGCTTATCCAAAGCTATGCCCAACGCTTCTCCAGCTTGAGAGTAATCACTCCCCTCCTTCACAGGGAGGGGTTGGGGGGTGGGTCTGTCGATGGTGGGTCCGAATGTCATTGGCAACTTGATTGTCCGGAATCCCTTATACCTAATGTTGCAAAGGATATCCAGCTGTGTGTTCGTGAGCACAGGCTGCTGCAAGCGCACCATCTTACAGTTGGAGGCGTCGGGCGTCAGGATGTTCGTGCCCACGGCACCGATGTACTCCGTCAGCGACATCACCAGTTCCTCGCGAATGGGGTCGATGGCGGGGTTGGTGACCTGTGCAAACTGCTGGCGAAAATAGTTGAAGAGCACCTGCGGACGTTCGCTGATGACAGCCAGCGGCGTGTCGTTGCCCATCGCCGCCACAGGCTCCTGCCCGGCTGTGGCCATCGGGATGATGGTCTTGTCGATGTCTTCCTGACCGAAGCCAAAGCAAATGAGCTTTCGTTCATAGTCCTCTACCGAGTTCTCTACATGTCTGCCACTCTTTAACTTCTCCAACTGAATGCGGTTTGCCTGCAGCCATTCGCGATAGGGATGTGCCTTTGACAACTGTTCTTTTATCTCACCGTCGTAGTAGATCTTACCTTCCTGCGTGTCGATAAGCAATATCTTACCCGGCTGCAAACGTCCCTTGCTGAGGACGTCGCTGGGCTCGAAGTCCATCACACCGACTTCTGAAGCCACGACCATCATGCCTTGCTTCGTAATCGTATAGCGACTGGGTCGAAGGCCGTTTCTGTCGAGCATACCGCCTGCATAGCGTCCGTCGCTAAAGAGCAGTGCGGCAGGTCCGTCCCACGGTTCCATCAGTATCGAGTGGTATTCGTAGAACGCCTTCAGATCCTCGCTGATTGGGTTCTTGTCGTTAAAGCTCTCAGGCACAAGTATCGCCATTGCCTGGGGTAGCGAGAGGCCGCTCATCATGAGGAACTCGAAGACATTGTCAAGACTTGCCGAGTCGCTCATTCCTTCCTGAACAATGGGGGAAATCTGCTTGATGTCGCCCAAAGCCTCGCTACTGAGGACACACTCTCTTGCCTTCATCCATCCACGATTGCCTCGGATGGTGTTGATCTCGCCATTGTGAGCCAACAAGCGGAAGGGCTGGGCCAGTGACCACGTGGGAAATGTGTTTGTGCTGAAACGTGAATGAACCAGCGCCAATCCGCTTGTCAGGTAGGGACTCGACAAATCGGGGAAATACCGACGCAGCTGTCCGCTGGTCAGCATACCTTTATAGATGAGATTCTTCGAGGAAAGAGAGCAGATGTAAAAATCATCGAAAGGCCCTCCAACGGCAGACCCTCCCCCCTGCCCCTCCCTTGTAGGGCGGGGAGTTGATACTTTTGCCAATTCGCCAATCCTCCGTTCGATCCTCTTCCTTACCTTATAAAGTGTTCTTTCAAACGTGGTATTCTCATCTTGAAGGTAACCACTCCCCTGCGGGGGGGTGGGTCTGCTGTTTGTCACAAACACCTGCTTAATCTCCGGCTCCACTTCCCTTGCGGCTTCTCCCAACACCTCCGGACAAGTAGGAACCGTACGCACGTGCATCAGCTGTAAGCCCTCGCGCTGAATCTCTTCATTCATCACGCTTAGGATCTGCTCCTGAGCCTGCTCGTCCTTTGGCAGGAACACCAGTCCTGTGCCATACCTGCCCTTTTCTGGCACCGGGATGCCTTGCAGCAGGATAAATTCATGCGGTATCTGCAACATGATGCCTGCGCCGTCGCCCGTCTTATCACGCGTTTCAGCGCCACGATGTTCCATGTTCTCCAGTACCTTCAATGCGTTATCGACAAGCTCATGGCTCTTGCCACCATGAATGTTCACCACCATGCCCACGCCGCACGCATCGTGTTCGTATGCTTCTTGATATAAACCCTTGTTCATTATTCCTATTTGACGATTTACAATTTACTATCAATTCGGCGAAGTGCCTTCTCTGTATTCTCATGTGTTCCAAAGGCCGTGAGGCGCACAAAGCCTTCTCCTTGGCCGCCAAAGCCTACGCCAGGAGTGCAGACGACGTGGGCTGATTGGAGCATCCAGTCGAAGAATTCCCATGAGGTCATGCCCCTGGGCGTGCTCACCCATAGGTATGGTGCGTCCACACCACCATAGACTTTGAAGCCCATGGCTGTCAAGGCCTCGCGCATCAGGCGTGCATTCGCCATATAATAGGCGATGGTTGCCTTTGTCTGAGCTTTGCCTTCGGGTGTATAGATGGCTTCGGCAGCCCGTTGGCTGAGGTAGCTTGCGCCATTGAACTTGGTGCTTTGCCGCCTGTTCCAAAGGGCGTTCAAGGAAACAGTTTCAAGTAAACCTGATTTTTCACTTTTCACTCTCTCACTTTTCACATCCTTCGGTACCACCGTATAGCCACAGCGGATGCCCGTGAAACCAGCCGTCTTCGAATAGCTGTGGAATTCCACCGCACACTGTTTGGCTCCAGGTATCTCGTAGATGCTGTGCGGAACGTCTTTGCTCTGGATATAAGCCTCGTAGGCGGCATCGTAAAGGATAAGAGCCTCTTCGCTAATGGCATAATCCACCCACACCTTCAGCTGTTCTTTATTAAGTGTTGTGCCTGTCGGGTTGTTGGGGTAACACAGGTAGATAACGTCAACGTGCTCGCTTGGCAGCTCCGGCACAAAACCATTCTCAGCCGTGCAGGGCAATGCCACTATCCTACGTCCTGCCATCACGTTGGAATCCACATATACGGGATAGACAGGATCGGTGACGGCTACCACACTCTCTGGCGACAGCAACTCTTGGAAATTACCCGTGTCGCTCTTGGCTCCGTCGCTGACGAACACCTCGTCTGCTTCAATGTCGATGCCGCGGGCACAGAAATCATGAGTCACGATGGCTTCACGCAAGAAGTCATAACCGCGTTCAGGACCATAGCCCCGGAACGTCGTCGTCGTAGCCATCTCGTCGGCCGCCTTGTGCAAAGCCTCGATAACAGCAGGAGCCAGCGGCTGCGTCACATCGCCTATGCCAAGTGAGATGACATCAGCATCTGGTGCCTGCATCCTGAACGCCCTAACCTTCTTGGCAATGTCTGCAAATAAATAGTTCTCAGACAACCCTGTAAAGTTTTCGTTAACCTTCATCGTTTATCTCTAATCTTTAATATCTAATCTCTAATCTCTAATCTTCAATCTGCATCTCTCCTTCGAACACGAACTCCGCAGGTCCCGTCATATACACGTGGCCGTCGCTTTCGCGCCATTCAATCTCGAGCACGCCACCATCCATGATGATGCGGTTCTTGCGTCCTGCACGTCCAGTCTTGCAGGCAGCTACCGCCACGGCGCAAGCACCTGTCCCGCAAGCTTGTGTTATACCACTACCGCGCTCCCAGACGCGCACTCGAATGCCGTCAGGACGCATTTCGGCAAATTCGATGTTTGCGCGCTGGGGAAACGCGGGATGGTTTTCCAATCCCCGACCTTTCGACTCCACTTCATCAACGTTATCGGTGAAAATCACATAATGCGGGTTACCCATCGAAACAAAACAACCAGCAATCTCCATCTCGCCCCGTCGATATAGCCGCTCATCCTCAAACAAGGGTTCACCCATATCTACCGTCACGCTTTCCACCACATTATTATATACGTGGAGCTGTAGCGTCTTAATACCAGAAAGAGTGAGGAGTTTTATTTGTGTTCGTGTTGTCAGCCCCCTTTCATAGACATATTTCCCTACGCAGCGGCTCGCATTACCGCACATCATTGCCTCTGAGCCGTCAGCATTGAAGATGCGCATGGTGAAATCTGCCTCTGGAATGGGCGAACGACCGATAAGCACCAAGCCGTCAGCGCCGATTCCTTTGTGTCGGTCACTCCATGCGATGGCCGCTGCCGAGGGATTCTCTATAGGACATAAAGAGGTATCTACGTATATGTAGTCATTGCCTGCTCCATGCATCTTTGAGAAATGGGTTTTATGTTTCATTTTGCTTGCAATTCTTTAATAATATATGTCGTTTTGCGTGTTTGACAATGCAAAGGTATGACATTATGACTCATTTCACCAAATAATGCTATTAAAAAGCAATAAGTAGAATAAACTTTATTGATATGTGTCAATTATTATATCAGTTGTGAGTTCTTTTTGAAAGCATTTTAATTAATATTGTTTCTTTTTGGCTTACCTTTGCCGACGAAACATTGCAATGTGACACAAATAGGACGCTCATGTATTAATTAGTTTAAGGTATGAAGAAGATTGAAGCAATTATTCGCAAGACGAAGTTCGAAGATGTTAAGGAAGCCTTGCTTTCGTCCGACATCGACTGGTTTGAGTACCACGATGTACACGGCATCGGCCAGAGCCGACAAGAACGCATCTATCGTGGCGTGCAGTACTCAACCGATGTCATCGAGCGCGTAGCACTTACCATCGTCTGTCGCGACCACTTTGTGCAGCCCACCGTGAAGGTGATCATCGACACAGCCCACACGGGAGAAGTCGGCGACGGCCGTATCTTTGTCAGCGACATGATAGACACATGGAGCATCCGTACCGGCGAAAATGGTGATACGGTGCTAAGGGATAAGAAATAGACACATTATAAAAATAAACATCAAACACAATGGCCCTTTAACGACCTCTCAAAAACATTCTACTCCCTCCCTTTGAGGGAGGGTGAGGGGTGGGTCTTTATTTTATAAATTATGAACGACATTGCACTTTCACTCGATACCGTATGGATGCTATTGGCAGCCATGTTGGTTTTCTGGATGCAGCCAGGCTTTGCGCTTTGCGAAGCAGGCTTCACACGCGGCAAGAACACCGCAAACATCCTGTTCAAGAACTTTGTAGATTTCATGTTCGGCTCGTTGCTGTTCTGGTTCGTGGGCTTCGGTTTCATGTTCGGTTCAGACGGAGCGGGCTTCATCGGCGCTCCCAACTGGGGCGACCTCTCCTTCTACCACGGCGAACTGCCCGTGGAAGGATTCCTGATGTTCGAGACCGTGTTCTGCGCCACCTCTGCCACCATCGTCAGCGGTGCCATGGCAGAGCGCACCAAGTTCTCGATGTACGTCATCTACAGCGCTTTCATCACCTTGCTCATTTATCCCGTCGAGGGTCACTGGACGTGGGGCGGTGGTTGGCTCTGCAACGATGCAGCCGACTCGTTTATGATGCGCACTTTCGGCTCTGTGTTCCACGACTTTGCAGGTTCCGCCATTGTTCATAGCGTAGGCGGCGTGCTGGCGTTGATAGGAGCTATGGCCCTTGGTGCCCGTCGCGGCAAGTATGCCAAGGACGGCAGTAGCCGTGCTATCCCAGGCCATTCGTTGACGTTGGCCGCGCTGGGCGTATTCATCCTCTGGCTTGGTTGGTTCGGCTTCAACCCAGGTTCGCAGTTGGCAGCTTCTGGTGAAGTAAACCGCACGGCCATCAGCCACGTCCTGCTGACCACCAACCTTGCCGCAGCTGCTGGCGGCGTAGCCACGATGTTCCTCACGTGGTGGAAGTACGGCAAGCCCTCTTTCTCGCTGATGCTGAACGGCGTGTTGGCAGGTCTAGTGGGCATCACGGCAGGTTGTGACCTCGTTTCGCCTATTGGAGCCGTCATCATCGGCCTCATCAGCGGCATAGTGCTTGTCTATTCCATCGAGTTCATCGACCATGTCCTGCACATCGACGACCCCGTCGGTGCCAGCTCGGTTCATGGTGTCTGCGGTATCCTCGGCACATTGCTGACAGGTCTGCTCTCCACCACAAGCGGCGCTCTGTACGGTGGCGGTTGGGGTTTCTTCGGAGCCCAATGCTTCGGAATCCTCGTCATCGACCTTTGGGCAGCTGCCTGCGGATTCGCCCTGTTCTACAGCATAAAGAAACTACACGGTCTCCGCGTGGATGCACGCATCGAGGATGAAGGACTTGATGTGTATGAACATGGAGAGACATGTTACAACTAACGACCCACCCTCCCGGTGAGGGAGGGGGTGGTTACCTAACAAGACTTAAAACTTTAAATAAAACATTATTCAATATGAACACAAAACACATTATATATATATTATCCTTATCGTCGATTCTATCTATGCCCCTATCCGCACAGGATACTACTCCCCTCGAGGGGCAGGGGGGTGGGTCTGCTTTCACCGCATTATTGGGTGCCGACCTCGTCAACCAATACATCTGGCGCGGTCAGGATCTCGGCAGCGTTAGCCTGCAGCCCACCCTCGGCGTGGAGTGGAAAGGGTTGAGCCTTTCGGCCTGGGGTAGCGTGGGACTCAGCAACTGGCAGGATGCCAAAGAGCTGGATTTGACACTAAGCTACAGCATCGGAGGCTTCAACGTGGGCGTTACCGACTACTGGTTCTCCGATGGCAGCTACTTCAAGTACAAAGCCCATCAGACCACGCATGTCTGGGAGGCTAATGTGGGCTACGATTTCGGTTTCCTCAGCGTGCAGTGGTTCACCAACTTCGCTGGCAACGACGGCGTGAATAAAGATGGCAAACGTGCCTTCAGCAGCTACTTCGAGCTGACAGCACCCTTCCGTCTCGGAGGCCTCGACTGGGCAGGCGCCATCGGCGTTGTTCCATGGCGTACCACGTTCTATGACACCAACGGTTTCGCTGTCACCAACATTTCGCTGCGTGCCACCAAGGACTTCGTCATCAAGGAGAAGTATCATCTTCCTGTCTTTGCTGGATTGACGGCCAACCCACGCTCCGAGAAGCTCTATCTCCTGATGGGCGTTTCGTTCCACCTATAAAATCTCATTGCACAATCGTGATGAAGCAATCGCTGAATCACGATTGTGCAATTGCTGAATCATGATTAAGCAAACAAAATAAGTATGAATACCAAGTACATCTTCGTTACGGGCGGCGTCGTTTCCTCGTTGGGAAAGGGCATCATATCTGCCAGCATCGGTAAGTTGCTGCAGGCACGCGGCTATAAAGTCACGATCCAGAAGTTCGATCCGTACATCAACATCGACCCCGGTACGCTCAATCCCTACGAACACGGCGAGTGCTATGTGACGGCAGATGGCATGGAAACAGACTTGGATCTCGGACATTACGAGCGATTCACAGGCATACGCACTACTCGTCACAACAGCATTACCACAGGGCGCATCTACAAGACGGTCATCGACCGCGAACGCCGCGGTGACTATCTGGGCAAGACGATTCAGGTGGTGCCGCACATCACGGACGAAATCAAGAGGCGGATGCTTCACGAAGAAGTTGACGAGTTGACAAGTAAACAAGTTGACGAGTTGAATCTTCAAGGCAAGCAACTTGTCAACTTGTCAACTAAAAACTCGTCAACCAAATATGATTTTGTCATCACCGAGGTAGGTGGTACGATCGGCGACATCGAGAGTGCGCCGTTCATGGAGGCCATCCGACAGCTGCGCTGGCAACTGGGACGGGATGCGGTGTGTGTGCATCTGACATATGTTCCTTATCTGAAAGCAGCAGATGAACTGAAGACAAAACCCACGCAGCACAGCGTGAAGGAGTTGCAGTCTATGGGCATCCAACCCGATATCCTTGTACTTCGGACAGAACGCCACCTCGACGACGCTTTGCGTCTGAAGGTTGCTTCGTTCTGCAACGTCGATTTGGAGTGTGTGGTGCAAAGCGAAGATATGGCGAGCATCTATGAAGTGCCTGTGAATATGCAGCGGCAAGGACTTGATGCTGCGATTCTGAGGAAATGCCTCACCCCAGGGGAACTAGGTGGGAAAACCGCCACACACACTCACGGGGAAGGAGGAAGAATAGCTGATAATGGCATGGCTTCTTGGCATGATTTCTTGGAGAAACAACGTTGTGCTACCAGAGAGGTGCATATCGGGTTGGTGGGGAAGTACGACCTGCAAGATGCCTACAAGAGCATTCGGGAAAGTCTGATTCTTGCGGGTATATACAATCATGTGAAGGCAAAGATGCACTTCCTCAGCAGTGAAGAGATAGCACGTGGGAACGTAGCTGAGAAGCTGGATGGAATGTCAGGCATCATTATCTGCCCTGGCTTTGGTCAGCGTGGCATCGAGGGGAAAATAGTAGCAGCAGAATACACCCGCACCCATGACATCCCCACCTTCGGTATCTGTCTGGGGATGCAGATGATGGTGATTGAGTTTGCCAGGAATGTGCTGGGGTACAAAGATGCCAATAGTACCGAGATGGATCCAAACACGCCTCACAATGTCATCGACCTTATGGAGGAACAGAAAGACATTACGCAAATGGGTGGCACGATGAGATTAGGAGCCTACGACTGTCTGTTAGCAGGGGGCAGCAAAGTGTTTCTGGCATACTCGCAGTCAGAACTATCTGCTCCCCTCACTCACAGGCAGGGGCTGACGAGCGAGTCCTTTGTTATCAGCGAACGCCACCGCCATCGTTATGAGTTCAATAATAAATACAAAGAGGAATATGAAGCGCGAGGAATGAAGTGTGTGGGCATCAATCCGGATACCAATCTGGTGGAGATTGTGGAAATCCCTGAGAAACGTTGGTACATAGGCACGCAGTTTCATCCTGAATATGCTTCGACAGTACTGCATCCTCATCCCTTGTTCATGTCGTTTATAAAAGCCAGCATCTGATATGGAAGAGTTGAAGCATGAATGTGGCGTGGCTTTGGTAAGACTGTTGAAGCCCCAAAGCTACTACGTGGAGAAGTACGGCACTGAGTCGTACGGATTGAATAAGCTGTATCTGATGATGGAGAAGCAGCATAACCGAGGTCAGGAGGGTGCAGGTATAGCGTGTGTGGATATGAACGCGCCGGTGGGTACGGAGTATATGTTCAGGGAGAAGGCTCTGGGCAAGGATGCTATCAGCGAGGTCTTCGACCTTGTGACGTCAGAATGGGTCTCAGCACAACTGTATATGGGTCACCTCCGCTATTCCACTACAGGCAAGAGCGGCTTGCAGTACGTCCATCCCTTCCTGCGCCGCAACAACTGGCGGGCGAAGAACCTGTGTCTGTGCGGCAACTTCAACATGACAAATATTGATGAGATATTCGCGAAGATAGTACAGCAAGGTCAGTCGCCCCGCATGTTCAGCGATTCGTATATCACGCTGGAGCTGATGGGGCATCGCCTGGACCGCGAAGTGGAGCGCCTGTTTGCAGCGGCAAAGGAACGTGGCCTGGAAGGGTTGGAGGTCACACGGTATATAGAAGACGAGGTGCAGATGGGTAACGTGCTGCGCACGACAATGGCAGATTACGACGGCGGCTACGTCATGTGCGGCCTGACGGGCAGCGGTGAGATGTTTGCGGTGCGCGACCCGTGGGGCATCCGTCCGGCTTACTTCTATGCGGACGACGAGGTCGTTGCTGTTGCCAGCGAGCGTGCTGTGCTGCAAACGACCTTCGACCTCACTTGTGAAGACGTGCATGAACTGCCAGCAGGGATGGCACTGATCATTAAGAAGGACGGCAGCACTCGTCTGGAAGCGGTTCTGGAAGCAAAGCAGCAAGCCCGCTGTTCGTTTGAACGAATCTATTTCAGCCGAGGTTCGGACCGCGATATCTACAACGAGCGTAAACAGTTGGGACAGCAACTCACGGAGCCTATACTCGAAGCCATCGGAGGCGATACGGATCACACGGTATTCTCTTTCATTCCTAATACAGCCGAGGTGGCTTTCTATGGTATGATGGAAGGACTGCGGGGGAAAGGGCTGAAGGTTCGCAGCGAGAAGGTAGCATGGAAAGACATCAAGCTCCGCACCTTCATTGCGGAGGCCGGCTCGCGCAATGACCTTGCGTCACACGTCTATGACATCACCTACGGCAGCTTGCGCCCCTGCGAAGATAACCTGGTCATCATCGACGACTCCATAGTGCGCGGCACGACACTTCGCGAGAGTATCTTCAAGATTCTGGATCGTCTGCATCCGAAGAAGATAGTGATGGTGAGCAGTTCCCCACAAGTGCGCTACCCAGACTACTACGGCATTGACATGGCCCGCCTGGAGGAGTTCTGTGCTTTCCGCGCCGCCATTGCCTTACTGAAAGAGCGAGGCATGGAGACGCTCATTGGAGCTACGTACCGTAGCTGTAAGGAAGAGCTGCTGAAACCAATATCTGAGCGACAAAATCGTGTCAGCGCTATTTATAAACCTTTCATCGTAGAAGATATCAACCACAAGATGGCTGAGATGCTGCGGCCTGCAGGAATGCAGGCGCCTGTGGAGTTCGTGTTTCAGACCATCGAAGGCTTGCACGCTGCCTGCCCCAATCATCAAGGCGACTGGTACTTCACCGGACGCTATCCTACTCCTGGCGGCAACCGACTCGTCAATCGGGCTTTCGTCGGTTACTATGAATCACAAAAACTCTAAAAAAGGATTTCATAATGAAAAATGAATAGTAACATCGAAACACACAGAAAAGACGAAAAGACTTTCGTGCTTTTCGATGTAGAATAATAAAAAACTGAAATCATCAAATAGCAAATTACGTTATGTGTGGAATCGTTTCTATTTTCAACATCAAGCAGCAGACGCCCGAGCGGCGTCAGAAAGCGCTGCGCATGAGTCAGAAACTCCGTCATCGTGGTCCCGACTGGAGCGGCATCTACGTCGGTGGGTCAGCCATCCTCGCCCACGAACGCCTCTCCATCGTCGACCCGGAGAGCGGCGGGCAGCCGTTGTACTCACCCGACAGGAAGCTGGTGCTGGCGGTCAATGGCGAGATATACAACCATCAGGAGATCCGCCGCCGCTTCGCGGGACAGTACGATTTCCAGACGGGCAGCGACTGCGAAGTCATCTTGGCCTTGTATCGAGACAAGGGTGTCAGCTTCTTGGAAGACATCTCCGGCATCTTTGCCTTCGCCCTCTACGACGAGGCACGCGACGCATTCCTGATTGCCCGCGACCCCATCGGCGTGATACCTCTCTATATAGGTTACGACAGCGACGGAACCGTTTATGTGGCCTCTGAACTGAAGGCGCTCGAAGGACAGTGCGAGCGCTACGAGCCTTTCCCGCCCGGACATTATGCCTACGGCAATTCAAAAACCTTAAATCCAACAATAAAATTTGAAAGATACTATCAGCGTGATTGGTTTGATTACGAGGCTGTAAAGAACAACGAAGCAAGTGTCGATGCCATCCGCGATGCGCTCACCGAGGCAGTGCGACGGCAGCTGATGTCCGACGTCCCCTACGGCGTACTGCTCAGCGGCGGGCTCGACTCCTCGGTAATCTCCGCCATTGCCGAGAGGTTCAGCGAGCGCCGCATCGAGGACGACAGCCAGACACGCGCCTACTGGCCGCGCCTGCACTCCTTCGCAGTCGGCTTGAAGGGAGCGCCCGACCTGGCAAAGGCGAAGCGGGTGGCCGACCACATCGGCACCGTCCACCACGAAATCAACTACACCCTCCAGGAAGGACTTGACGCCATCCGCGACGTCATCTATTTCACCGAGACCTACGACGTGACGACCGTCCGCGCATCTACACCGATGTACCTGCTTGCCCGTGTCATTAAGTCCATGGGCATCAAGATGGTGCTCAGCGGTGAGGGAGCCGACGAGGTGTTCGGCGGCTACCTCTATTTCCACAAGGCACCCGACGCAAGGGCCTTCCACGAGGAGACGGTGCGCAAGCTCAGCAAACTGAACTACTACGACTGCCTGCGTGCCAACAAGAGCCTCGCCGCCTGGGGCGTGGAAGGACGAGTGCCGTTCCTCGACAAGGAGTTCCTTGACGTGGCGATGAGGACGAACCCAGAAGCAAAGAGGCCAAGACCCGCCCCCAACCCCTCCCTTGCTGGGAGGGGAGTGATTACAACATCCCCTCAACGACTCTTGGTATCTGCTCCCCGCCCTGCAAGGGAGGGGCAAGGGGGAGGGTCTGCTATTGAGAAGTATATACTCCGCGAAGCCTTCGCCGACATGCTGCCCGCAGAGATTGCCTGGCGGCAGAAGGAGCAGTTCAGCGATGGCGTGGGGTATTCGTGGATAGACACACTGAAGAAGGTCACCTCCGAAGCCGTCAGCGACGAGCAGATGGCGCACGCCGCCGAGCGTTTCCCCATCAACCCGCCGCTCAACAAAGAGGAGTACTACTATCGCAGCATCTTCGCCGAGCATTTCCCCAGCGATTCGGCCGCACGAAGCGTCAACCAAGAAGCCAGCGTCGCCTGCAGCACTGCCATTGCCCTACAGTGGGATGCGGCTTTCAAGAACCTGAACGAACCCAGCGGGCGCGCTGTGGCCGGGGTACACGAGAAGGCTTACGCACAAAGTTAGCAACTGACTATTCACCCGGTAGAAAAAACTTTTTGTCGGAAAAACATGGCCGTTTGCTTTCTCTTTGCTACCTTTGCCGCCGTTTTCAGCAAATAAAACAACAAAAGGTAAGTAAAATAACTGTATATTCATCAATAGCAAATCAACATTATGTGCGGAATTGTAGGCTACATAGGCTCGAAGAAAGCCTATCCCATTTTAATCAAAGGTCTCAAGCGTCTGGAATATCGTGGCTATGACAGTGCCGGCGTAGCAATGATTAGTGATAGCGGCGACCTCAATGTGTATAAGGCCAAAGGCAAGGTGGATAACCTGACGGAGTATTGCAGCGACAAGGACGTGTCGGGATGCGTGGGTATCGCCCATACACGTTGGGCTACTCATGGCGAGCCGTCGGCGCGGAACGCTCATCCCCATTATTCGAGCACTCACAATCTGGCCATCATCCATAATGGCATCATCGAGAACTATGCCGACATCAAGACACAGCTCCAGGCAAAGGGCGTGGAGTTCAAAAGCGACACCGATACGGAGGTGCTCGTGCAGCTGGTGGAATACATCATGGTGAAAAAGAACCTGCCCCTGCTCGAAGCCGTGCAGGTGGCGCTGCATCAGGTCATTGGAGCTTACGCCATCGCCATCGTTGACAAGCGCGACCCTCGACAGATTATCGCAGCTCGCAAACAGAGTCCCCTCGTGGTGGGCATTGGCGAGGACGAGTTCTTCTTGGGCTCGGATGCCAGCCCGATTATCGATTACACAGACAAGGTAGTGTATCTGGAAGATGGCAACATTGCCGTCATCCGGCTGGGCGAGGAGATGCGGGTGATGAGCATACTCGGAGAAGAACAGGAGCTGCAGGTGAAGACCGTGGATATAGACCTTGGCCAGATAGAGAAAGGCGGTTATGAGCACTTCATGTTGAAGGAGATTTTTGAGCAACCGGAGTGCTTGGACAACTGTATGCGAGGACGCATCAATGTCGAAGGAACACATGTGACGCTTTCTGCCATGATTGACTACCGCCAGCAACTGCTCAGCGCCAAGCGTATCGTCATCGTGGCTTGTGGCACCAGCTGGCACGCGGGGCTCATCGGCAAACAACTCTTCGAGAGCCTCTGCCGCATTCCTTGCGAGGTGGAGTATGCTTCGGAGTTCCGCTACCGCAACCCCGTGGTGACGAAGGACGACGTGGTGATTGCCATCTCACAGAGCGGCGAGACGGCTGACACGCTGGCTGCCATCCAGTTGGCCAAGGAACAGGGTGCCTTCATCTTCGGCATCTGCAACGCCATCGGCTCCAGTATTCCCCGTGCCACAGACACCGGCACTTATATCCATGTGGGACCAGAAATTGGTGTCGCATCCACGAAAGCTTTCACGGGGCAGGTGACGGTGCTTTCTATGTTGGCGTTGTGTCTGGCCAAGGAGCGTCAGACGGTTTCCGATGAGCTGTATCTACAGATGGTTGACGAGCTGACACGCATCCCCGCGAAAATGGAACAAGCACTGAAGACCAACGAGCAAATCAAGCGGCTGGCACCTATCTTTACTTATGCAAGAAACTGTCTCTACCTGGGGCGTGGCTACAACTATCCCGTAGCTCTTGAAGGAGCACTGAAGCTAAAGGAAATATCCTACATACACGCCGAAGGCTATCCAGCCGCAGAGATGAAGCACGGCCCCATCGCCCTCATTGATAGTGAGATGCCCGTCTTCGTCATTGCCACACGCGACCATCTGTATGAGAAAGTCATCTCTAACATACAAGAAGTGCGAGCACGTGGTGGACGTGTGACGGCGATTGTAACTGAAGGCGACACGCAAATCCAAAAGTTTGCCGACCACATCATCACCCTGCCTGATACCCTCGAATGTTTCCAACCGCTCATCGCCAGCATCCCGCTTCAACTTCTTGCCTACCACATCGCCGTTTGCAAGGGAAAGGATGTTGACCGACCCCGCAATTTGGCCAAAAGCGTGACGGTGGAGTGAGGCGATGACTGTAGGGCGTTCATGCACATGAACGTCCCCGAGGAAGGACCATTAAAGGGATTTGAGAACAGAACTGTTGAGAACACCTCCTGACGTCATCACTTTTTGCATCATCAAATAGTGGTTAATGAAAATTAGACAGTTACAAAAATATTTGGGTAAATCAGGGTGAATCGGTTCTTTTTTAGTACCTTTGCACCATGTTCATACGCAAGAGAAGGAATCGTTCAGTATTATTGGTGTGCGGGAAAAAAGGCCGGGAAGG
>JAGCPY010000074.1 GCA_017965425.1 Bacteroidaceae bacterium
AAATGGGCAGAGGGTGAAGCGGAAACAAAAACACCTTTCACTTCATCATCGTTCAATATCATGTCAAGCGAGGTGGTTGCTTTCACATGAGGAAACTTCCGTTCTATCAGCCTGGCCTTCCGTTCCGACGTGACGCAGATGTATTTCAGCGGTACGCCGAGGTAGTGGAGCACGGGATAAATATTGGTGAGCGAATGCTGGCCCATGCCAATGAAGGCATATGAACATTGGTACGTTTGGGCAAGGAAACGCTCGGTGCGGAGGCGTTTGTAGCGGTCTATCAATTGCTGTATCATAATTTCTTGGAGTATTGGTGATATGTTGTGCGCGAGTCTTCTGTCCACTGATATGGGCCGTAAAACTTCTCTATGAGTCGTTTGGGCAGAAGTCGCTCGAAGTTACGTAGCAATATGATGTCATACTTGCGATGGAAGTTGATCCAGCAGTCGTTGCAGTTCTTCGAGTAGTGGCACTGCGTCTGGCAGGAAGTCACACCGTTGAAAATCTCGTCGAGCGTTTGGCGGTGGATGTTGCCAAGAGTGACGTCAAGATTCTGACAGAGCGGCACGTCACCGTTAGTGTGGATGACGAGGCTGCTCGTAATGCTCTGGCAGCGCAAGCGCAAATACCCATTGCGCCATTGGTCATAGAGTGCCACAAAATCGAAGTTCTCTTGCGTATCATGGATGCTCATGGGAATCTGACTGATGAAGTCCGAGGCCGTCAGCAGTTCGCTCGTCGTGTCGAAGAAGGCCATTGTCCCATAGATGCCGATGCGCACGTCCACACCATATTGCTTGGCAATGTCAATCACAAAAGCCATATCGTCGAAGTTGTTCCACGGCGACAGACAGAACATCAGCGACAGCGACACCTCGTCCTTCAGTGCCTCCACCACCTGAATCACGCGGTCGTAGCCGTCACGCCCTCGCATCAGTTGGTAAGTCTCGCGGTCACCGTCGAGAGAGACATACAGGTGCCAGGGCTGATAGAGTCGGACGACATCAATAACACGACGGGGCGCGAGACAATTAGAAAGCAGTGTGTAGTTCGGGTGATGCTCATGGAACCATGCCATGATTTCTGCCGCCTGTGGGTGCAGGATAAACTCGCCACCCTCCAGTCCTACGGTTGTCCGTTTGGTGACGCACTTGCTTTGCATAATTCGACGGATGTCATCGAGCGATAGATGTTCCACTTTTTTCTGCCAGATATTGCAGTGCTTGCAGCGCGACTGGCAGGCGGTCGTCGAGTAAATCATCAGTTGTGACAGCCGCTTGTGTCGTGGCCGAATGATGTTGTTCAGATAGAGGTAACCATTGTAGGCATAATCGTAAATCGTGTACATAAAAATTCGTTGCAGTTTCTACTTATAAAGTCTGAAACTGCAACGAATGACTGCACAGAGTGAGTGATTATTTCCTCAATTTACCTATGCTTTCCAGATAGCTTGTGAACGTCTCCCATTGTGCTGCATTCTTCTCACGATTGGCTTTCACCTCGTCAGTATCGGCGAACTGAAGAGGATAGCAGTCCTGCAGATAATAGTGGCCTTGATTGGGATCAGTAATCACATCATAATGCAAGACAAGGTTAGTGAATGTCCTGCTGTCCCAATCACCAACGAAACTGCTGACCACGAACAGGTCATAGTCACCCAAATGAAACTCTATTTCGTGGAAGGGCTGCATACGCTTGTAGAGCGGTTCGTCCATGTCCTTGAATTTGATTTCTCGGGTGGTCACATTGAACCATTCGATATCATCTTCTGTGAAGAGCATATTCTGCGCATCAGCAACAGAGCGCGTTTCGGGCTGGCCTACGCCACAGGCATAGAGCGTGTTTTCTACTGGATCAGTCGTAAAAGGCTTTTCCGTTTCGTTGTCATTGCTGCTGCAAGCAGTAATTGTAACGCCGGCAATAGCTATAGCCAGCATCCATGTGAGAGTGGTGAAATGTTTCATATTCATTTTTTATAATAACGGCTGTTCTCTATTATTATTGTCCGTCGGATTATGAAAAGACTGCACGGCTACCATGTAAATCTGATGCCCAGCGGCAAGGAGAAGGTGAACGGATGCTCCGTGCGGTAGGTTTCAATGTCAGTCTTCATCGGGATGAAGTACTGCAGGCTTGGCTCTACGAAGAAACCGACGTAGGGCGTCAGGTGGTATTGCAGACCAAGACCGAAGGTCGTAGAGAACTGCCCCGGTGCACGGAAGTCAGTTTGGTCGCTGGCCTCGTACTGGCCATTCACATAGAAGTCTGAATGGAGAGTGGAACGGACGGGGATTTCGGTCGTCAGACCGAGACTGCCATAGACGCCCCATCGTTTTCCGTCATACATATTATATATACCCTTCAGGGGGATGCCAAGGTAGTGGATGGTCTGCTGCTCGTTGATGGTGTTACCATTTGCACCCATCTCAAACTCAGACCTCAGCTGGCTGTAGCTAAGTCCGGTTTCCAGTCCGAAGCGATCATTCAGCTTGTATTTCAATGCCAACGAGCATGTGAAAGGCATTCGGTGGTGGCTCGTGCGCAGAATCTTGTCCTCACCAGGTCTGTTGGCATTGTTCAGTGCGATGCGCATGATAACGCTACGAGTTTGGTTGCTAACGGCATCAGGATGATTTGCCAGATAGACCGCATAGTCCGTCCAGTTGTCAATACTGGTCGGGATTATCGGACTTGGGGATGGCCCAGGCAGAGACTGAGCAGTTGACGGTGTCGGCTTATAACTGAACGGCTGATTATAACGGTTCTGTTCATCAAGTTGCCCTGCGTATGCCAGCTGTAACGACCACTTCTTATCGTTATCAGTGCCGATGATTGACTTGTCGTGTCGCAGGTCGGTGATGTCGTAATGCGGTATCTCCACCTTGCGTATAGTTTTTGTCGTGTCGGTCGTAATGGTGTCAGGAATCGTCTGGTCCTGGACTATTATATTAGATAAGGTGTCAGACGTGACAGGATCTAAAGCCTGAGCGATGACCGATTGCAGGGTGTCAGGGGCATTGACAGTGGTACGATGCACTGGCAAATGAACAATCACAGGCTTCTGCGGCTGCTCCGTTTGAGAATCTTTCGTCGATTCTTTGGGTGTCTCTTTCTGCTTCGCCACAATTGGCTTTTCATCCTTGACCGCAGTATCTCCTTTCCTGAGTAGGAAGAACGTAACAGGAACAAGTAGCAACAGAAGCCCGGCAACCCAATACTGCTTCATCATCTTGCGCAGCATCTTCTTCGCCCGTGCCAGTTGCGACGATGACGAATGTGGCTCGATGCCCAGCATGGCGGCAATCTCCTTGTGCGTCATACCCTCGAACACCGACAATCGAAATACCTGCCCATAACCAGCTGGCAGTCTGTCTATCATTCTTACCACCTCGCTTAATGGCACACCTCTCACGTCCCTTTCCTCGTCCTCAGCGACCATCAATCCCACCTCGCTCGTCTCTTCAAGCGAAACCGTTGGCAATGCCTCCAAATGCTCCTTGCATTTCGATGCCACGTTCCTTGTGATGGCCATCATCCATTGCTCGGCACGTCGCACATCGCGCAGCCTGTCGAACGAAGTGAAGATAATCACGAAAGCATCGTGCAACACATCCTCCACCGTCTGCTCGTCGCTGATATAGCGTCGGCACACGCCCCTCATCCGTTGGGCGTATGCCTTATACAGTTCTCCGAGGGCATCTGCATCCCCCTGTCTGCATCGTTCTATCAGCCTTGTTATCTCCATCGTAAGCATAACATCTCTATTTATATTGTCCTACAACAGAGTAAAAGACTGCACAGGAAGAACACTTTTTTTACCGAATACGAATAATACTACAATAATCTATACAGGGTGAATGGTAAATTCTTATTGATGATGGCGAGAAAGTGCCAACGCTTTGTGACGTATACTTTGGATTTCTTCTTGCGAATAGCGGAAATAATCTGATGGGCAACCTTCTCGACGGGCATCACCCAAAACAGGCCATCACCTTTAGCCATTACTGTATCAACGAGACCTGGACGAATGTCAGTAACTGTTATGCTACCACCGCTCTTATAAGCTTTCTTACGCAAAGCTTCCATGTAGTTAATCTGGTAGGCTTTAGTCGCACTATAGGCAGGTGCCATTGGTTCGCCACGTAATTCGCCAACAGAAGTGACTGCTACGAGGTGACCATGACCTTGCTGCTCGAAGATGTGGTAGAGTGTATCAATGACAAATGTTCAGCCTCTTACGTTTGTATCAATCGCAGGACATTCCAAAGCATAGTCAAGTGAGGGATTGAGATCGCCAGTACCAGAGCATACGATGGCGAGGTCAATGTGTTCCAACTTTGCGCAAAGCGTGTGAATGGCCTGCTCGATTTCTTCTTGTCTGGTAATGTCCGCCGTGGCTGAGAATGTCGTGTCGGGATGCTCTTGGAGCAGTTCGTCAAGCAGATATGTCCGTCGGCCAACGATGCCCATGCAGTTGCCCTCAGCAGCGTACTTTTCAAAAAGCGCCCTTCCTATGCCTGAAGTTGCTCCAATGATAATGATGGTTTTCTTGTTCATTGTTTTTGCTTACGATTTAATCCTGTTCTCAATCCATTTCCTTATCTCCTTCCCAAACACCTCTTCTGCATAATCTAAAAGAAGGGTTGTAGAGATTATTTCACGTTCAGCCACACCTTGCATGAAGTCGAAGAACTTTTCTTCGCCTACTTTCTGTGAAAGGTCATATAGCAACAAGGCACCTTTATTATATAGGGCATCGTAAGCTTCAGGAGCATCACGATCAACCTCGTAGATGGGGCAAGCATGGCGGGCATTTTCGCGGCAGGCTTCTAGATAACAGTCGAAAACGTGCTTGTCAAAATGGCACTTGATGTACCACAGCATGCTGAACTCAGCAAAGCCTTCGTTGAGCCAGTCTTCCCAACTAAATGTCGGCGCCTTGTTCCACCAGAAATGACCCATTTCGTGGCCAATGGCGGTTTTGAAGTGCTCGTTGAAGCGTTTCGTCGCATAGGCAATGAAATTTTTGCGGCTGATACCACCACCACGACGTGGCACAACAAGGAATTTCATGTAGTCGTTGCTGGGATTGGTTTTGAACAAGCGGGTATAGAATTGCAGTGCCTCTCTGCATGCGACCAACGCAGAGTCGGCATCTGCATCGGCGAAGTCGGTATAGACTACTTCGAATGTACGTCCATCACTGGTCATCTTCTTCGATTTGAGTGTTGGCGAGGCCACAATCTGAAGGTCGAAACCTCCCCACGGTTGCAACATTTCCCACTTGTCATCCTTGTATTTTACAATGCCCGAGCCGCTGACCGTGTAGCCTTCGTTGATGGAAACAGAGACGTTTGCCGTGAAGTCGCGGCTATCGCTGTTGACAGGGAACCATGCTACGTAATAGCCCAGTTGCACCCAGTCTTTTTCCATCGAACTCATCCAAATGTCAAGGCTGTCGAGGTTGCAGGTATAGTCGAAGGTGATGCTGCAAATGCCCTTTTTCTTTGGCACGGTAAGGCGAAGCGGTGCTCCTTGTCGGATGTAGGTGTTAGATGATTTGGCATTAGTGTCGAACGAATATGTCAATTCCTTATTCTTGCTGCGGATGTGATTGATGGTCGAGTTATTCCAGAGCGTGAAATCAATGCTCTTGCTGTCCTTGAAATCAATCTGTGCCGTTAAAGTCACGGCGAGGGTCTTTTTCTCCACGTCAATGTCCAATAGAATGTCGTATCGCTTAACGATTGGGGCGTTGGTGTCCTCCACGACCGCTTTCCTGGGATAAATAATTTTCCTCTTGTCCTCAGTTTCATGCTTGTAAGTACGCATAGAGTCCATAAAGGCCGTCCATCGTGCATCGTTGTGAAGTGCTCTGTAGTCTTCTTCTGTTAAGAAAGTTGTGTAAGCATATGCATATTGCCTGCCGAACTTCTCTCTGAACAGATTGAGATAGTAAAAGGTACTGTCAGTATCACCAGCCGCCAGTGCCTTGTCAGCTGCTAACCAATAATCATTGGCCGTTTGTGCCAGTGCGAATGTCGCTGCAGACAGCATGACCAGCATGAGCAGGAATCGTCTGTAGTGTATTTGATGTCTCATTATTCTGATAGTACATGTTTTATTGGGGAAGGGTAATCCTGAAGTGGGTGGCGGCCAGATAGCCGCCGTCAAAGTGATAATCGCATTCACGGGAAGAGATGGTGCTGTTGGAGGACAACACCTTGACCTTCATGTTCTCCACATAATCCACCGAATCTACCGACATCGTCTGCGCTGCCGTCAGGTTCAGTGTCTCGCCATAGCCTACCGAAAGGCCATCCACCGCCGTGGTGTGTTTCTCACGCAGCTTCCGCCCGTCGGTGGCATAGACGTACTCCGTCACGTTGCCGTTGGTGAACTGCACGCGGGTGGGATGCCCCAGGAGGTCGTAGTCGATGAGTGCGATGCCCTTGTTCTTGTCCTGGGTGAGGTCACCCGCAGCGTTGTAGTCATACTCCGTCGTACTGCCCGCACCGTCAACGAACTCGAACGAGCCGTCATAGACCACCGGGGTGACATAGTCCTGAACGGCCGCAAGGCGGTTGCCCGTGTAGCTGTAGGTCAGCTGGTCCATGTTGCCGAATCCCGTGTAGGTGTTACCCGTGCGGGTGAGGGACGTGATGGCGCTGTTGCGGTTGTAGGTGATGGTTCCCATGTGAGTATGTTATATATAACTCATATTGTTACGACAATTATTTTTTTACGAGAAAGAACAGAAGGATAAAGGCAATGAATACATCTAATAATACAATGGTTATGAAATTTTTATCGATGAATTTACGAATGGAGCCAACTATTAAGTCTTGAATATCTCTGTGATACAATCCGACCTTCGATAGAACATTTTGTTCAAATGACCTTTGAATGGCTTCCATCCTTTCTTTTGAGGGTTTAGGACCACAGTCTTTGTCTGATAGTTGATAAAAATGATATCCGTCACAATAATCATCAACATTGGGAAACTGGTCCAGATCTGCAACCTGTTTGATAGTCACTATATTTTTACCATAGGCCCTCAAGCCCACAATTTCGAGATAACAATTCACGTCTTTCAGATACAAGAAAGACGATAGAATATAGTCACCATAATAACTTAAGGAGGTATAACTATATAGATAATTCTCTTTAATAGAATCAGGCTGATACAATAAAGAGGTATCTCCTTTGGCTAAGTCCTCTAATTTATCCCTTAGTTCCACTTGGTCCATGTCAGGAGTTACATAAGCGTATCGACGCGGAGAGGGACCATAAAGCCACAAGAATATGAAGAAAAACGTCCAACCGATAACCACAAAAAGGGATAATACGACAACTCGTACAGATTTTGGTTTCATTGTCCACCTCCTTTCTCCGTATGGTTAAAATAGAAGTTAAGGACTTCTTGTTTCAGGGAATCCTCTTTGGGAGTTTGATATTTAGAATCCCGTAAAAGGTCAAATAAAGTACACTTCTTTCGTCTGTGACACCCCAGCATCTCAACCTGTGGAAAAGAGAAGTCTAAATCGGCTCCACATGAAATAACCAAATAATGCACCAATTCTATTTCTTTACGTTCTATTGCATCCCGCAATAAATTGTAATTGTCACATACAAGATTCACATCCGTACGTTCATCTGCCATTAATCTCTTAACATATGGGTAATGCCCGATACGTGCAGCAGCGACTATTGGTAGATACGAGCGTCGCTCAAAAGGATCTTGTGTTAACAGATTCGGATCTGCTCCGGCATCGAGAAGTTCCGAAATCATGGATATTATATCACACGTATCTCCCCAAGTTTCCCAATCTGGCCGTACTGCAGCAAAAACCAAGGGTGTTGTGCCTCTTTGAGAGACATAATTAGGATTAGCCCCATTCTCTAATAAGGCTTTAAAGGCATGTGGCTTATAGTTTTGTATCGTATATTGGAGTAGGGAGCAACCAAAGAACCTATCAGGAGTATCCACGTCTATCTCTGGATGCTCCTGCAGATATTGCACTATTTTGACAGAATCATCAGCTTTAACCAATCTGGAGAGTTCCTCAACGGCAGTGTCGTTAAAAACTTTACGTTGATAAAGCGTAGGCTGATGTTGCAAAGAATCCCACATATCATAGATTGCAGGTGACGCAATCCACCATAAGAACCACAAAGCTATATATGATATGAAATGCCTCATTTTTTATTCATCTTTCAAGAGTGTACTAATCAATTTAAGATAAGTCATAGTATGATAGGCTGCGCTTATGGCAGGCCTTGAGACACATGGGAATATACTTAATGGTACAGATGGTAAATATGATATGCGTCCCTCTGCCCTTAGTCCTATTAATGCCTGGCTGTTATTTAAAAATTCGTTATGGACCACATAGGCGGTGATATCTGCTTTATTATTAAGTTGTAAAGCTTGTTTTGTTTGCGCACTTAAACCTGCTGCATTAAATGTAATAGCTGGATCACCTGTTTTCAGGGCGTTGGCACTGGCTAAACCGCCACCTAAAGAATGACCCAAATAAGTCAATTCTTGGTCTCCTAATATAGACTTTATTTGTACTGCCGTTTCCACAGATTGTCTATATTGTTCTGAATCCCCTGTTAATTGCTTAAAATCTTGTTTCCAATCTTCTAAGGATGTTAGATCCGTTCCAGCTGTGGCATAAACATATTCTGAAAAGCCGCCATTTTCATTCTTCCGTCCGTATATTGCAGATTTGAATCCATTGCTGTTAGGGAGAGTCAAGCCCCAGTCTTCAGGATCAATCCAGGTCCAATCTCCTGGTAAATCTTTTTTACCTGGATCATAAACGTCATCCGCCATTGCTAAAGCTTCTATCCTTCTAGGTCGCATCCCAGCCAAATCCACATACCTCACTGGGTTCCCCGCACAATAGAGATACGGATTCAAGTGAGGATAATCTTCGCAGAGCGGATCCACCTGCGTGAACAGCCCGATGGCAGGGTCATAGCGGCGGGCACCGTAGTCGTACCAGAAGAGGCCGTGCATACGGTCCAGCTCCTTCTTCAAGTGTGAAGCGTCGCCGAGCGCCGAGCGCCCATTGTACCCGAACTTCTGATAGCCCTGGTGTGTGTTGTTGTTACCCCGTGGGCCGTCGTAATATATTTTTAAATATCGCTCTTCCGATTTTAGGAAGACTGTGTCATTGAGAAGATAAATATCATCAACACTAAAAATGTTTCTACGTTTTAAATCTGTACTATATATCAGGGATATCTTGTCTTTATCCATTTGCCAAACTTCTATCATCTTTGTTCCATCTGTAGCATCTCCCTCAACGCATAAGATCTTATCTTCATAAAATAAGGGTTCACCAGCTAAACTGTCAATCTCTCCTGTTTTAGGGTTAATCATATAGAATTGCTCATAATTCCAATATAGATATCCCTTAATAATAATCCAAGATTTATAAGAACCCTCAACAAAATATTCCTCCTCATTTTCAATTTTGGAATCCTTAAATTTATACGTTTTGTTCGCGCATTTAACTTTAATAGTCCTATTCTTTTTAGCAATCGGAGCAGATGACTCATATGATGAATAGACATTTTTTTGCCTAATAAAACGAAGTGAGTCTGTCTCAAGAATCTGAACGGGATAATCTGGATATGCCTTTACGGGCATCTCTATCCATTTCAAACTATCAATGCTGGCAGATAATCCTATTTGATAGAATAAAATAAAGAGTCCAATAACAAAGAGGAATCTTTTCATTTTCGTTTCAAGATAAGTTTAAAAGATTTAACTCCTGTTAACTTTGAATTAAACTGATCCCAGCCATTATTAATAGCTCTACCGTGAGCATCGTATTTGCTTGGGACAATCAAAAGACACCCTGTTGAAACAGCTCCAGATAATTTCCCTTTTTTAAATATTTTTCCAGCCTTTCCATTATTATTGGATCTGTGAATATATACACCATCCTTTTGTGTTGAGCTAAATGGACTAATTGGACTAGGATTTATTCCATCAAGGCAATCTACAGGATTCGCATTATTAATTGCCCAATGGGAACTCAAAGGTCCTTTTTTCCCAATTTCTTTATGATTTACCGTATATTCGCCATCCGCGATTGCCCCAAATGTCTTGAAATCAGAAGACATAGTAAAACCATCAAACTCCGTAATGTCATCTGCGCCATCCCTGCCATATAGTGTTGCTTTTGCTAATACAGCGCCATCTCCGAATAAGTTATCGTTTGTACCCAGTCTCTCATTTCGACTGCCATTGAATAGTAAGACAACTTCACCCAAATACCTACCGTCTATTCTTTCTTTATCTAGTTCTTCTTGACTCCTGTACTCTGTCCATCGTATAGAACCATATAATGTTTGATACCACGCTCTTCCATCCGGATCCACATAGTTCACCGGATTCCCCGCACAATAGAGATACGGATTCAGGTGGGGGTACTGCTCGCAGAGCGGATCCACCTGCGTGAACATACCCACGGCGGGATCGTAGCGGCGGGCACCGTAGTCGTACCAGTCCAGGCCGTGGATGCGGTCCAGCTCCTTGCCGTTGTACTTGAAAGGCTGGAAGCCCTGGTTCGTGCAGGCATCTCCCCACGGCCCGCCGTAGGCATAGTAGTCGTTCGTCTGCTCTACCGTGCCGCTGCCGTTCACCACCACGTGGTTGTTGCCCTGATGGTCACGCAGGTAATAGTAGAAAGCTTCATAGTCACCTTCCACGGGATTGCTGAGGGGAAGGGTAATCCTGAAGTGGGTGGCGGCCAGATAGCCGCCGTCAAAGTGATAATCGCATTCACGGGAAGAGATGGTGTTGTTGGAGGACAACACCTTGACCTTCATGTTCTCCACATAATCCACCGAATCTACCGACATTATCTGCGCCGGAGTCAGTTCCAACGTCTGGCCATAGTTTACCGAAAGTCCATCCACCGCCGTGGAATGCTTCTCGCGCAGCTTCCGCCCGTCGGCAGCATAGACGTACTCCGTCACGTTACCGTTGGTGAGCTGGATGCGCGTGGGATGCCCCAGAAGGTCGTAGTTGATGAGTGCGATGCCCTTGTTCTTGTCCTGTGTGAGGTCGCCGGCAGCGTTGTATTCATACTCCGTGGTTGCTATGCTTCCATTTACGAATTCAAAAGAGCCATCGTAGATGTTTGACGAAGCCAGGTCATCAATGGCCTTCAGGCGGTTGCCCGTGTAGGAGTAGGTGAGCTGATCTATGTTGCCATAGCCCGCCAGGCTGTTGCCCGTGCGGGTGAGCGAAGTGATGGCACTGTTACGGTTGTAGGCGATGGTCTCGGAGTTGAGGTAGCCTAACGGGCTGATATTATAGTTCCCGTAAGTTGCCGCGGTGAGACGGTTGCGCACATCGTAGTTGAACAGATATCCGTGGCCGTTTGTTCCCGTCTTCCATTGCATGGTGCTGATGTTGCCGTTATAGCTGGGAGTGCCCACACCCGTCTCATAATAGAGGTTCTGGGAGAAGAGGTCTGTCGCCGTGGCGGTGTTGGATGACAGGATGGAGGTGAGCCAGCCGTGGAGGTTGTAGCCAAAGGTGGTGCTGAACCGGCCGCCGTGCTGTTCCTCCTTCTGGATGCGTCCCAGCTGGTCGTATGTTAGCTTCCGCACCTGCACTGTTGTATCGTTGTTGTAGGTGAGTGAGGTCATCTGCAGCTGCCCCGACGTTGCCTTATAGGTGTTGGCCTCGCTGAAATGGAAGGTGAGTCCGCCAGTGGTGAGTGTGTTCTCTACGGTCAGGGGCTTGTCGGTGAAGTCATAGGTTGTGACCGTCCGGAGGAAACCGCCATCAAGGGTGGTCTGGCGCTGGTCGGTGAGGTTCCCCTTGGCATCGTAGTAGTTGACGCTCAACAACCGCCTGCCGTCGGAGGTGGCTGTGATGACACCCGTGGGCAGGGAGGTGGCACAGACGGGATTGGAAAGGGTGAAATCGTTATTGCCGATGAGGGCGGCACAGGCCGTGGTGGAGAGGAAGCTGTAGTCGTCGTAATAGTAGATGGCCTCGACCACGGGATTCTGGAGCGTGAAGCCGTTGCGGACGTAATAGCCTGAACCGCAGACCTGATAGAAGCCTGAAGCGCTGGTGCGGGAGACATAGGCGGGAGCCGTGGACGACTGCGGGTAGTTGGACGTATTGCCTTGCACACAGAGGCGTCCCAGCCGGTCATAAAGGTAGAAACGCGAACGGTTGACAGGAGTCACCCGCCGGTCTCTCTCTGCTATCAGACGGCCTTCAGAGTCATATCTATATAAAGTGGGTACGTTGCTGCCGGGTTCGTACTTGCCTGTCATGCGTCCGTGCGCGTCGTATGTATAACGGTAGCGATAATAGTTGGATGCCGACTGCTGGAACATCGGCTGAAGGACGAAATACAGCAGGCCGTCACTGCCATAGACGTAGTAGGTGTCGTCGTTGTTGCCGCGTCGTTCCAACACCACCCGCCCCATCAAGTCCTTATAGGTCGTCACCGTGATGCCGTCCTCGTCTGTCTGCACTTCGCCCGTCAGTTCTCCTTCAGGATAATAGCCGCTGTATGTCGCAGTGCTGCTTCCCGCCGTGTATCTCTTGACGGAATTGGCCGCATTGGTGACGTAGCTGATACTCTTGCCCTTGTCCGTCCAATTCTGACCGGGTGTGGAGATGAAGGTAGGACGGTCGAGGGCATCGTATGTGGTCTGGCTGTAACAGCGCGTATCATCATAGGTCTGGTTGAGGAAATTGGAGTTTTTCGTCATGCCCTTGAAGACTGGATTCATGCCCCCCACAGCTGGCAGGGTGATGACATCTTCACGTCCGGCTGCATCGTAGGTCTGCAAGGTGTGAAGATACTGGCCCATATAGTGCTGACCTCCCGTGGCAAGCTCCGAGGGTCGTCCCAGTCCGTCGTAGTACTGAACTGCCTTGATTTCTTGGCTGCTGGTCGCGTTAAGCATGGTTTCGGTCATGACATAGTTCTTGGTCGCTGTCTGGGCGAGACCAGAAAAGTTTCCCAGTAACAGGATGGGAATGATATATGAATAACGTTTCATGATAGCCTTTTATTGTTAGTTGCCAGTGGAATAGTGATAGGAAAAACGTTGAAGGGTATTGCCGTTGGCATCCTGGATTTCCGTGAGGCGTCCGAGACTGTCGTAGCTGTAGTAAGTGACCAGGCCGTTGCCTGTGGCAGAGGACACGACACGGCCTTTCTGATCATAGACATAAGTGGTCGCCCGCACTTCGGGAAAGCTGAAGATGCTCTGACTGCCGACTCCCAAGACAAGGTCGGGTGTCTGTGCCTGCGTGTTCGGTGTAACCTGCGAAGCGGTAGAGGATGGACAAGTGAGGGATGCCAGGAGCCTGTCCTTACTGGTATTCCAATACATGGTCGTCATGTGTTCGCCCTTGCGGGTGAAGGTGAGGGGGTGGCCCTTGCTGGAGTAGGTGTGGTAAGTGACAAGGGTGTCAACGGGGCCGCTTTCCAATTGGGTGGTCTCGTATTTGGGAAGATATTTGTTGCTGAAAAGGGCGTACTGTGTCGCTTCCGTCTGCATCAGTGACCCGTTATAGCTGGTTGAAGTGGAAACGAGCGGGATGAAGTATTTGTAGGCCGCGAGACTCTGGTAGGTATATTGCTTCTCCATCCTGCTGTCGGCACGTGCGATGGTTTCCCTTGTGCATTTACGGAAACGGGGTGGCTGCAGGTTGCCGATGGAATCCGAGTATTCAGTCATCATGTAAATGAGCGTGTCCTTGGTCAGTCCGTTGCTTTGCTGCGTTTCCGTATAGACTCTTTTCAGGTCATATTTGGGATAATAAAGTGTATAGCAACCTTCATTGCCCCCCATATTAAAATTCTTGTCGAAACCATAAACCAGCTGTCGGTTATAGGCAGCACCATCTGTACGGTATTCATAGCGGATGGTCTTACAGATGTTGTTCTCGGAGTCCTTGATAAATTCTGCCATCAGTTTCCCTCTCATGAAATCACGCCTGCTGTATGGTTCCATGATATCACCAACTCCTATTTCGTTTTGGTAAGGCATGATACCGTTAGATGGAGGTGCATAGCCGACATTGGCAAAGTTGCTGTAGTTATAGAGGTGGTTGCCGACATCTTCGACGGTTTCTGTCACCATTGAATAGCCGACGCAGGTTCTCAGAGTGGTAGCCAAGGGTATGACCGGATCAGGGTTGCCGCTATCCAGCGTTCTTCCCCATGCAATCAGATAATAGGTGTCGTCGTCTGGGTCGGCAAAGTACTGGCCGCTGGACAGTCCCGTAGATGGATTGGTATAGGTGAAGAGTCTTTGTCGTAATGGCGTTTGGCTTCCAGCGTCATAGTCTTTGATGGATTTTACTCGCAGTCCACATGCAGTCCCTGGACGGTGGACGGTGTCTGTCCTGTTAAGGTGCATGGCCACGGAATAGTCATTCAGCTCATATTCAAAAGTGCTTCTTCCGCCTGTCGGGTAGGTGATTGTCGTCAACATCCCCTTCTTGGCGTATGTTTCGTTGGGAATCCATGAACCTGTTGGACCATTGTAGTTTCCCCAACTGTCATGTTGAGTTGTCAGATAGTCTGATGGAACAGATGCATAGCTATTGTAATCGAATGTATAGGTGCTGAGCGTGTCTGTACCTGTTTTCGTCAGGAGCGAAGACAGATGATAACGTCCTGAATTATCGTAATTGAAGATATAGGATACGTCTGCCTGAGATAAACCCATTCGGATATTGACTGAGGACAAACGCTTGATATCCATGGCGGAAAGCGGATCTAATGGGCACAGCTGGTTGGTGGCACTATAGAATCTGGCGTGTTGGTCCTGAGCGTTCTGCAGGTAGTAAAAAGGAAGTGGGGTTACATCCATATTTGCCCCGCCTTGAAGTAAGGAAAGCGCTGTATTGCCAGAGTAAAGCGAGGGATACAGATTCCTAGATGCCTGTCCGGCAGTATAGGGCCGTGTCATGGAAAATGAAGCCTGCCAACCTTGACGTGTAATAATGTCTGTCAGATATACCGGCAGGTTCAGGGTCGCCGAATAACCCGATGTCGTGGTACTGGGAGGGAACATCTGCACGAGATACTTTCCACGTTCATAGTTAAACTCATACAACAGATTACCCAGCCGATCCTCGATACGGGTCAGATACCAACTGGAGGCCACCCAGGGAACCATATCTTGATTTTGAACCGTACAATAGAGATCCATGGTGTATTCGATGGAAAGCGTGTCTCCCCCGAAGATATACTTATTACCGTCATCATCATACAAGGTGAACCCCTTGATGGTCTTCGGCTGTATTCCACCTGTTGAGAAATGTTGGAAAACAGGAAGGATGTAGTTGGCCTGATTGTTGACGTCGAACTCGACAACGAGGTTGTCATCGCTGCTCACCTTCCACTCGCCGTCATTGCCAAGGAAGAAACGTCCCGTTTTACCGAGAAAATTGAAATAGAAAATATCAGGGGCATAGTCCTTGTGACCGTAGTTGCTAGGGTTCAAGACCATTGTTGAGTCAAAATTACCGTTGCAATCGACAAGGTCGGAATAAGCATGGAAATAGTTCACATAATTGAATTCTCCATGATGTGGAAAGCTCATTTCGTCACAGAAGTTACGTTGTACTCTTGTAATACAGCCGCCGGCGTTCAACGTCCAGCCCGCCCCTACCCAGCCGGGCAGTTTGTTCATCGGCAGGCCAGAGGTGTCATAGGTGAGGTTGATGTCCAGAGTGACTCCTCGTTCCGTGAAGGAGTGGATGGGTATGGTGATGTTGGCGCGGCCTGTATAATATGACATCGGGATGTCACCGAAACGGCCGATGTCAGCAGCTTGGGGAGTAGGTACTTTTCCCAAATTGGTAATAGGACTCTGCGATGCAAGTCGGCTACAAGGCATGAAACTTACGAGGAGCAAGATGGCAAAAGGTTTCCTTAAAAGACGCTTCATGTTCAGGTTTTGCTATTTCAACTCAAGTTTTTCATTAAAAATCTGTCCGTTGACATTTAGATAGAGGACGTAGAGGCCGTCCCTGAGACCGCCACGATCGATGCTGATCATACCCGTGCTTTGTGCTTCGCCATGAGAGGTCTTTCGTTGATAGACCAGTCCCATGCGGTCACAGACAATGGCGTGTATAGTGGCATCGGCATCCAGCGAATAGTTGACTTTGATGGCGTTGGCCTCAACCGAAATCGTATAGAGGATGACGGGAGGCTGCTCTTTCTTCTGTAGTTCCAAAGATTCGAGGGCAAGAATCTGTCGGTTGACGGAGTCTTCAAGTTCCAATAGGTCGGATGGCAGGGTACAGTAGGCTGCTTGTTGGCATGAGACGGGATCCAAGTCATTGAAGATGGTAACGGATATTGTTTCATACAAAGGGTAGCGATAACCACGGGCATACCACTGGTACCTTTCTTCAATACGCTGTTTCAAATTGTCTGAAGCAGCGACGGTGTCCGTCGGGAGATACTGGCTGATGGCAGAAGACAGGACCCGATGTATTCGCAATACATGACGGATGGTGTCACCGTTAGCGGTATAGATGGTACCCGAAGCATCCGCCTCGGATTCTGTCATGCCGTGTGTTTCCAGTATGTACTTTTTGCAATACGTTCCGATTCCCTGGAAGGGTTGTGAGAAATAAGCCCCATAGGAACAGGGGTAGGAAAACAAAGTTACAGGAACTTGGTAATCCATCGTCTTCAGGGATGTCTCATAGCCCAGCATCTTCAAAGAATCATTCGAGACGCGGTATTTGTGCACGATGGCGGGTTCCATTCCATAAAGGAAAGTTGAGTCTGAGTTACAGCGGAACCTGATGGCGTGTTTGTTCTCCAGATATTCGAGGTCACTAAAATCCCAGATCTGATTCTCACCGGCATTCCCCGCAGGGAAGTAGTCAACTTCCCTGAGGCAGAGCGAATCTCCAGCATGAGGCAGATTGGCCGCTGCATTTAGTTGGGGTAATATGTCCTGAGCCTGCATAGTTACACAAGCCCCAAGCGAAAGAAGAAGAAGGGACGTATAATACACTTTCATATTAGTAATAGATAATTGTTTCAGAGAAACCGAGCATTATAGCTCGATTTCTCCGATGAATGTGATGCTGCCACTGATGACCTCAATGGTGTAAGTTCCACTGAGGGTCGTGGGCAGTTGGATGTCACCCTCGATGGCGACATAGGTGGAGAACACTACTTCGTCGTTCTCATCCAGAAGCTGGATGGTGGTACCAGCAGTGTTGTCTGCGGCTATCAAGGTGTAACCATTTAAATAGAGGACAGGTTCAACTGCAGGCGTGCGTGGATGTAATCCATCAGAAGGCTGAGTGCGAACAACTCTTGTAAAAGAAACAATAGTGCCAGTAGGATCGGCACACACTGATGTGGCAAAAAATAATGCCAACAAGAAAAACATTTTGCGTTTCATACTTTACGACTTTTTGTAAAACGCCGCAAAGGTAAGAGCTCTTTCTGTTTTCCTCCAAATTTTAGGATGCTACAAAGTTCACATCAAATTCACATTGATTCACATCTCCTTCACTATCGAATCTTCTTTAGGCTTTGTATCAATGTGTTAGAATCGGATTTTCCAAACAGCTTGATGTTGACACTTTTCTTCACATTAGAGATACGAGAGGGGGATGTTCCCACTAAATTGGCGGTGTCCGTACTCCTAAAATCAAGTCGCATCAAGAGGCAGACTTGAAACTCCTGACAGGTCAGCTGACCTTCTTCTGTAATGCGTGCATAGAAAAGGGGCAAGCATTGGCGAATAGTTTCTTGCAATACACACCATTCCTCTTCTGTAGCCTTACGAGGCTGAATTGTTTCAACCTTTGAACCCTTTCGAACCGTTCGGGCTTCTGCAATCTGATGGAACAATCTGACAATATCACTATTGAGCAAAGCAGATGATTTCTCTGAGGACTTCAAACATGAGAACTCGCGTTCGTACTCGGATAGTTTACTCTGAAGTTGCCTATACTCTTGTTCTTTAGCTCGCATGAGCAGAACCGTTTCAGTTGCCGTACTCAGATGTTGCCTCAAAACAGAGAGCTCTTGTTCTTTGCATGATGCATCTTGCATAGCACGCATATACTTATCCAACAGGTTTTTTATTTCCCAATCCCGTTTTCTCTGCTTGGCTTTGTAGCGTTGAACAAGGACAAAGATGACAAGTGAGAAACCAACAATTGTTACAAATAAAAAATGTCGAATCTGATGTGTTTTGTGTTCTTGGAGTAATACGGCTTTCTCTTGTCTGCGATAATCATACATGGCTGTTGCTTGAACGACGGCATCCGTTGTAGTTTCATCCAAATAGTCAACCAAGGCATCCTCATAGAGTGTACTATATTTGATAATGGAATCGATGTTTTTTCTTTTATCGTACACAGCTAACAAGCCTCGATAACCGTCTATAACATGGGCTTCAAAGGTCAGGATACGACGAAAATATATCTCAGCCGAATCCAGATTATGGAGTCCAAGAAAATACATTCCCTTGACATAATAATACCGTTCACGAGAAGGCGCGATATTGCCTTCTTCGTCAAATAATCCTGAATCTGTCTCATAAATACCCATCAAGCTATCTGCTTTATCGTATTGACATGCATCCACGGCAATCTCTATTGCGGAGGCATATACTTGGGCGGCCTCTCGGAAGTACCCGTATTTCAAGTAAACGGTTCTTGCATCATCAATATTCCGAAGTACAGACAGCGTGTCTCCGAGTGCCATGTATGCAGAGTTCTTTAATAGGAAGCCTCTCAGATAGTTGAGGGTGTCGTTCGCAAGCTGGGCGAACCTACAGAATTTCTCACTGGACTCCAACTGTTTTTCCGTCAGATACTGCCGATAATAGACATCTGCCATCTGCCCATAAACCCTGAAAAGGGTGGCGTAGTCGCAATCCGTGGCAGTGGTGTCGGCGCAGGCGACGGCATCCTCCCAGGTGATGATGGCGAGAGGTGCTTCGTTCATGTCGCGATAGGCGCAGCCGAGGAGGTAGTGGGCAAGAAGGCGTTCGTTGGCTGTGCCGTGGCGGTCGTAGTAGGCTACGGCTTCACGCAGAAGGGAGTCGGTGGTGAAGGGCACATAATTCAGGTTCTGCTCCTTGGCATCATGGATAATCTGCTCCATTCTCTCTCGCTGGCCAGTGCAACAGGTGAAGAGAAGCAGCAGGCAGAGATGGCAGATACAGAAGGTCTTTTCCATACGCACGGCTTATTCAAATCCGATGCAAAGGTAATGACATTACAGGTGGCTCACAAATCCGAGTACGACAAAGTTGACCGCCCCAGAAGGCTTTTATGCTTTTTTAAGTTAGGGATGGCAATATTTTCATGGCATCGTACAAAGTGTATTGGCCGCCATTATTCTCGCCGTTGGCATTTGGCTGTTGATTTCTGTTGTCAGCGAGTTCTCTATTGGTGATCTGCAAATTGAATTTCACAGGAAGTGGGCTTATTAGAAAGAACAACGGGATAGTATCTGTTGAATTTTCCTATAGCAAGAGGGTGAAAAAATGAACTTATGTTCGTGGCTCTTCTCACTTATCTTCTACATCCAAAGAACATAGGTAAAAAAGGTCACGAACATAAGTTCATTGGGAATCACTGTCGGGCTGGCACAGGAATGGGCATCTGGCGGTTGAATGCCTCGTGGAAGCTGATAATGGAATCTGTTCTTTGCAGCCCCAATGGACGGATTTTGTTCTTGAGGATTTCCATCAAGTGGGCATTGTTGTGGGCATAGAGCTTCAGGAAAAGGTCGAAGCCACCCGTTGTGACATGACATTCCACGACTTCGGGAATCTTGGTAATCTCTTCCAGCACGCGGTCGAAATCTGAAGTCTCTTTCAGGTAGATGCCTACGTAGGCGCAGGTGTCGTAGCCTACTTGTCCGGGGTCGATGATAAACTGTGAGCCTTTGAGTACGCCGATCTTGATGAGACGCTGAATGCGCTGGTGGATGGCGGCACCGCTGACTCCGCATTGGCGTGCGACCTCCAGGAAAGGTTTGCGTGCATCTCCTGCTATCAGATCTAAAATCTTATAATCGAGTTCGTCGATGTTGTTGTGCATCATGATTTGATTAGTTGATGAAAAGTAAAACAAAAGCGGTGCTCCCTGTTCGGGACCACCGCTTTCTATGGTTGTTCCTGAACCCGGCATCAATTACGACGTGTGGCCGAGTAGTTAATTTTCAAAGCCCAGGATTTACGCAACACTTCCTTGATGTCGGTGATGATACCCATCTGGGTGTGTTGGTCAATCTTCATGGACATAACTTGCGAGGCAGGGTCGGACATGGTGGTACGCTCCTGTGCCACGAAATCCATCACTTCACGTGGTTCTGCATAACGGTCATTCAGCTGAATACGTGTGCTGCTACCCATCTGTGCGCGAAGCTGGTCGGTGGGAGGCCCAACGTAGATGAACGACACGCATGACTTCTTCTCCAGCTTTTCGAGCTCCGTTCCAGAAGGAACCGTGAACTTCACCTTCAGCGTTACTTCGCGCATGGTGGTCACGATCATGAAGAAGAACAGGATGGTGAAGATCAAGTCAGGGAGAGATGATGTGTTCATCTCAGGCATTTCTCTTTTTTCCTTGTTTCTTGCCATGATTAGTTTCCTCCATAGTTTTTAGGTTCGGCCTCAGAAATCTTCTGGGGATAATAGGTGCGGATGGCCACCTGCTCATCTTCATTGCAGCGGGCATAGGGATGACCGAACTTGGCGATGGCCAAGTCGTCACGCAGCTCATTGTAGGCCGCGACGAGCTCGTTCTGCACAAGGAAGTAGATGTTATAAGGTGTGCCACGGTCTGTTTGTACGGAGATGACGTGCTTGTCGGTCACATAGCACGTTCCGAGCAAATCAATCTGCTTGGCATGAAGTTCAGGCAGTTTGGGATTGTTGTTCTTATTCTGGATGAACTCCTTAGCACGTGCACGGAGCTGGTTGATGTCGATGAAGTCGTGATTGACCATCAAGTTTCCGGCAGCGTTTAGGCGCACGTTGAGCACATTGCGTTCCTTCACATCAATCTGAGCATCTTCCTGATTGGGCTCTGGCGGCTGGGGAAGGCGGCGTGCCAAACCCATGTCGGTGTCCATTGAAGTCGTCACCAGGAAGAAAATGAGCAGAATGAAAGAGATGTCCGCAGTAGAACTCGAGTTCAGCCCAGGCACTTTCTTTTTCTTTCTTGCCATAATTGGTTTAAAGTTTAATGTTTAAAGTTTTCTTGTGGAATGTTTAAAGTCTAAAGAATAATGCTTGTTTCATGCGAGGTGTAAACCTGCTCTTGTTCCTTCATTAAACTTTAAACTTTAAACATTAAACTTAGGGGTTTATTCTTTCGGCGTAGCGCTCTTGGTGAGCCAGCCACTCATGCTGATGACAACAGCCACGACGGCCACGATGGCGAGGATGTAGATGGCGATGAGCCACATGTCAACGACCGTGACCATGCCGGCAGAGGTCGTCACGCCAGACACTGTCGTGTAGGCTTCTTCACCCATGCCGCTGACGACACCAATGATGAGGGCCACGATGACGGTTCCCCAAGTGAAGAGGGTCACTTTGCCACCTGCAATACCCGTGGTGTTAGCCCCTCCATTGCCAGAATTGATCGTTGCGCCACGGACAAGGCTCCAGATGGTAAGACATGCTGTAACAGCAAACAGTGCATACATCAGAATCAGGATGAGATCCGTCAGCGCAGGAGATACGTGCACACCGTCGAAGTCCATGTTGTTGTAGTCCACCAAGAAGAACAAGGCGAAGCAGACAACACCGATTCCGATGCATGTGTACAGCGCAATATTAGACAGCTTTTCGAGTTTCATAATTACAATGAATTACATTTGTTTTCGGTGTTAGAATCTCGCTCCTAAATTATTTCTTGCACTTCGGAGACTTGACGCACATGTCAAGAAGGCTCATGGCAGCTTCTTCCATGTTGTTGTTCAGAGCTTCAACGCGGCTGAGAACGTAGTTGTAGAACACCTGAAGAATCAAGGCAACCACGATACCGAAGATGGTCGTGATAAGGGCGACCTTCATACCACCGGCAACAACGGTCGGGCTGATATCACCAGCACGTTCGATGTCGTCGAAGGCCTGAACCATACCAATCACCGTTCCGAGGAAGCCGAGTGACGGAGCCATGGCGATGAACAGGGTGATCCAAGAGCAGTTCTCTTCGAGGTAAGCACCTTGCACTTCGGCCTCGATGTTAATGCTGCGCTCGATGGTGGCGATGTCGTTCTGGTCGGTGCTGTTGAGGTTCAGCATGGCCTTCTTTGAAATCTGAGCAACTGGGCCGCGTGTGCCTTTGCAGAAGTCGATGGCCTCTTCAATCTTGCCAGCTTCCACTTTGCCACGGAGGGTCTTCATGAACTTCTGGGTATTCACCTGAGCCAGGGTCAGATAGATAACGCGCTCGATGCAGAATGCCAAACCGAGGACGAGAGCGACGGCAACGAGGCTCATGAAGCCGGCATCACCTTCGATGAACTTTGTCTTCAGGGTCTTGTGCAGACCTTCTTCCTCTTCGACGGGTGCCACAGCCTCTTCGATAGCGGGGGCATTTTCTGCAAGGCTGTCAACGGCAGCCTCTGCGGAGTCAACGACTTGCTCGGTAGCAGCAGCCTCGTCAGCCACTTCGTCCTGAGCCATTACGGAAGGTGTCATGCCGAACGTGCAGGCAGCCACCATTGCAACAATTGCAAAATACTTTTTCATTTTGTTTTTGGTTTAATGATGAATGAATTTGTTATTTTATTTGTATAGGATTCGCGTAAAATCGCTACAAAAATATCCTTTTTTTTGCTTATTCTCGCTATTTTCCCTTAAAAAGTTTGCATCGGAGGGCATTTTTCTTCAGTTTTCTTGTCAAAAGAGCGCTTTATTGGACTTTAGGGAAGGTTTTTCGTGCATTTGAAGAGGTGATTTCGGCCACTTTTGCGACATCGGTGTCATAGATTTCAGCAAGACGTTTCACGACTTCGATTATGAAGGCCGATTCGTTGCGTTTTCCGCGATGGGGAACAGGGGCCAGATAGGGAGAATCTGTCTCCAGGACGATGCGCGTTAGTGGGACGACCGAACGAAGCACTTCGGGGAGGGGGCTTTTCTTAAAAGTGACGATGCCGCCGATGCCGAGCATGAAGTCGTCGAAGCCGAGCAATTCCTCAGCCTCGTCCGCCGTTCCACCGAAGCAGTGGAATACGCCGGAAAGATGATGGCCAGACGGTTGATGATGGACGATTTGTTCTTTGAGGATGTCCACCATCTCGCGATGGGCCGAACGTGTGTGGATCATGAGTGGCAGCTCATACTTCATGGCCCATTGGACTTGACGGGCAAAGGCTTCTTGTTGTTCGTGGAAGAGTGAACGATCCCAATAGTAGTCGAGGCCGATTTCTCCTATTGCAATGAAGGGATGGTCGGGCTGTTCCAAGAGTGTTTCCATCTGTGGCAGCACTTCTTGCCATGTCGTGCCAAGGTCTTCGGGATGCAACCCAATCATGGGATAGAGAAAGCCGGGGTGTCTGTCTGTCAAGGCCAGCATCGGTGCGATGCTTTGGGCATTGATGTTGGGAAGGAATATCTTGTCAACACCCGCTGCACGTGCGCGTTCAAGCACTTCGTCAATGTCTTCTGCAAATTCCTCACCGTAGAGGTGGCTGTGTGTGTCGATGCAGTTCATGACTGACGGCCAAGGAGTGAATAAGCGAATTGGCGTAGCTGTTGCTTGCGCTCGTCAGGTAAGGCAACGGCGTTGAGGCTTTCGATGGCTTCTGTGAAGTAGCTGTTGATCTTGGCTTCGGTCATGGCACGGATGCCCACTTGGTCGTACAGCGCTGTGACGGCCTTCACCTTTTCTTCTGGGTCGAAAAGTTCACGGGTGATCCAGCTTTCGAGTTCTGTCTTTTGCATGGGTGATGCACACCGCAGGGCGTTGATGAGCAGGAAGGTCTTCTTGTTGCACAAGATGTCGCCACCGATCTTCTTGCCGAAAGTCTTAAAGTCGCCATACACGTCGAGCAGGTCATCTTGAAGCTGGAAGCTCAGCCCAAGCCGTTCGCCGAACCGATAGAGCTGGTTGGCGTCGTCGTCGCTGGCTCCTGCCTGAATGGCGCCCAGCTTCAAGGCACAAGCCAGCAAGACGGAGGTCTTCAGACGTATCATCTCGATATATTCTTCTTCGCGGACGTCGAGCCGTGTTTCAAAATCCATGTCCATTTGTTGCCCTTCATCGATTTCGGTGGCGGTCTGTCCGAAGAGCTCCAAGACGGCTGCGAGGTGTTCGGGTTGGCATCCTGTCATGAGGCGGAAGGCCATGACCAGCATGTTGTCACCTGAAAGGATGGCCGTGTTGTCGTTCCATACTTTATGCACCGTAGGTTTACCTCGACGGACGTCGGCATGGTCCATGACATCGTCGTGTAAAAGCGTGAAGTTATGGAAGACTTCAATTCCGAGGGCTGTGCTCATGGCCTTCTCGAGGTCGTCGCGATACAGGTTGTAGGCCATCAACAGCAGCACGGGCCGAAGGCGCTTGCCACCCAATGAGAGGGCGTACTTGATGGGTTCGTAGAGTGTGGCGGGCTGCCGGTCGAGGGGCATTTCCTCCAAAGCCTTTGTCAAGAGGCAGAGGATTTCGGGTACTGATTTTGTCATGGTGATGGATGTCTGAGGTGGGGTGGGGGACAAAAGAGGCTGCACGTGTTTGGCGCAGCCTCTCTATATTATATATATAATAAGGTGTAGTCTCTGCTTTAGCTGAGCTTGAACATCACCGGGAGGTTGAAGCGGCTGCGCACGGTCTTGTTACCCTGACGGGCTGGCTTCCACTTCGGCATCTCCTTGACGACGCGTTCAGCTTCCTTGGAGAGCGAGGGGTCTGGTGAACGGAGCACCTTCACATCGACAATGGAACCGTCGCGGTTGACCACGAACTGCACGAACACACGGCCTTGGATGCCTTGTTCAGCGGCAATGGAAGGATACTTGATGTGTTTCGAGAGCCACTCGTAGCAGGCTTGGTCGCCGCCGGGGAACTGTGCATTTTCCTCCACGACCTCAAAGATGCGGTCGTCGTCACTTTCCTCGCGCACGGGGCCAACGGGTGCGGCTACGACGGCAGTGGGTGCACCATCGCCCGTTGCGGTGGAGATGGCTTGGTTCACTTCCTCTGACGTTTGGACTTCCTCTTCTGCCAATTCCGTCTCATCGTCCACGATGTTCAGGATCTCGGCCACTTTGGGAGCGGCGGCAGGTGGAGGCGCCATCTGTTCCTTCTGTGTCGTGATGGGGATCATGTCCTCTTCGAAAGCACTCTCGTAGATGGGCTCCAGCTCATCGTACTTAATCTCGTGTGTCGTGTACTCAAAGGCCACGAACATCAGCGCAAGAACCAACACATAGCCCAGCAACAGACTTGTGCCACGTTGGTTGCGCAACTCTTCGGTCATAGATTTTGTTTCTTCCATGATGGTATCTTAATTTTCTTCTATTTATAGCTGTTCTTAGAGGCTTAAAGGGGCAGAAATGCCGCCTTAGCGGGACAAAAGTAACACAATTTTTCGACACGCCGTCCGCTTTCCCCCCTTTTTTTTTCGTCTGAGGGCTTTTTTTTGTAAAAAAGTGGCCTCTTGCACCTCAAAACGTCCTTTTCTTACGTTATAATAAGGAAATAATGTGTAACTTTGTGCGCAAATTTGAACTATGTACCGCAGGCTTCTGTTCTTTGCCTTTTTCTTCTCTGTTCTTGGGCACGTTGATGTACGTGCGCAGAGCGAGAGTACGTCTGTATTCCATTTCCTGACCCTACCCACGTCGGCTCACGCGATGGCGTTGGGCGGACTCAATTTCACCATACCTGACGACGATGCCTCATTATTCTTCCAGAATCCTGCGTTGACGTCCAACGTCAGCGACCGCAGCATCAACTTCAGCTTTCTTTCTTACATGCGTGGAAGCAAGGCCGGCAATGTCTCCTGGGTCAGCGCGGCTGGCGACCGAGGTACATGGTTTGTGGGAGCGCAGTTTGTCGGTTATGGCTCCATGAAGGAAATGTCTGTCGATGGCGTGGAGATGGGCGACTTCTCGGCTTTGGACATGGCCGTCACGGGCGGTTATTCTTATACGCTCACCGATCATCTGGCAGGGGGTGCCACGGGCAAGTTCGTCTATTCCAAGTATGGCCCCTTCACTTCGGTGGCATTGGCCGTGGACCTTGGATTGAACTATTACGACGAAGACAAAGGCCTTTCGTTGTCTGCCGTGGCGGCGAACCTGGGTTGGCAGGTGAAGGCTTTTGGCGACCGCCGTGAGCGCATCCCTTTCGACTTGCGTCTTGGCTTCTCCAAAGAATTGGCAAATGCTCCCATCCGCTTTTCCGTGTCTATGGTTGACCTGACGCGCTGGAAAGCCTCGGATTATTATGCTCCTGGCGGCTCCATCAAGAGTGGTGCCATCTTCATGAACCATTTCCTCGTGGGCGTGGATATTCTGCCCTCCGACCTGTTCTATCTCTCTGCGGGCTACAACTTCCGCCGGGCGCGTGAGTTGAAGGCTGCCGGTGGCAGCCACGGGGCAGGACTCTCTTTCGGTGCCGGATTGAACTTGAAGCGTTTCAGGCTGGGGCTTGCCTATGCCAAGTATCACCTTTCCGTGCCCAGCTTCATGCTGACAGCACAATATTCCTTATAACATTCTTATGAAGAAGATTACCATTGCCATTGACGGCCACAGCTCTTGCGGCAAGAGCACGATGGCCAAAGACCTGGCCCGTGAAGTGGGCTATATCTACATTGACAGCGGTGCCATGTACCGTTGCTGCACCCTCTTTGCGATGGAGCAAGGGCTTGTCAACGCCGACGGCACCATTCAGGCCGACGTGCTTGAACGGCGGATGCAGGAGATTCAGGTGTCTTTCCGCCTGAATCCAGAGACGGGACGCCCCGACGCCTACCTCAACGGCAAGAACGTCGAGAAACTCATACGTACGATGGAAGTCTCGTCGCACGTCAGCCCCGTGGCTGCCCTGCCTTTCGTGCGCGCCGCCATGACGGCACAGCAACAGGCGATGGGGCGCGAGGGCGGCATTGTCATGGATGGGCGCGACATAGGAACAGCGGTGTTCCCAGACGCCGAGCTGAAGATCTTTGTCACTGCCTCCGATGAGATCCGTGCCCAACGTCGCTACGATGAACTCGTGGCGAAGGGAGAAACTTGCGATTTCCAGCAGATCCTTGAAAACCTGCGCGAGCGCGACCACATCGACTCCACCCGTTCCGTGGCCCCGCTGCGGCAGGCTGAAGACGCCCTTGTGCTCGACAATAGCCACATGACCATTCCCGAACAGAAACAGTGGCTTTTGGAGAGGTTCAAGGAAAGGACCCTCTCCCCTGCCTCTCCCTTGCAGGGAAAGGAGTAGTTACCTGTTAAGATAGACAATCCTTCATCATGTTGTTGAAAGAAACGAAACAACCAACGGAAGTGACCACTCCCCTCCTTGAAAGGGAATGGCAGGGGGGTGGGTCTCCGTCCATTGAAATCGACAATGGTTCCGGCTTCTGCTTCGGCGTCACCCGTGCCATCGACAAGGCCGAGGAGGAGCTACAGAAAGGCCAACCACTCTATTGCCTGGGCGACATCGTCCACAATGGGCGGGAGGTGGAGCGTCTGGGGAACTTAGGACTCGTCACCATCGACCACGAGGCGTTTGCCCGACTGCATGACGCCAACGTCCTGCTGCGTGCACATGGCGAGCCGCCTGCCACTTACCGACAGGCCTCGGCCAATCACATTCACCTCATCGACGCCACCTGTCCCGTCGTTCTCCATTTGCAGGAGCGCATCAAACGTGAATACGATAACGACCCAGGGCATGAGAAGCAAATCGTCATCTTTGGAAAGAAAGGTCATGCCGAAGTGCTGGGACTTGTCGGGCAGACAGAGGGAACGGCCATCGTGATAGAGAATTATGAGGATGTCGTCCGTCTCGACTTCACCCGAGATATTAGCCTCTACAGCCAGACGACCAAGTCGCTCGAAGGTTTCCGCCAGATTGTGGAATACATACAGCAGCACATTGCCCCCACAGCCAGCTTCACCTACGCCGATACCATTTGCCGGCAGGTGGCCAACCGAATGCCTCACATCCGCGAATTTGCCGCCCGCCACGATGTCGTCCTCTTCGTCTGCGGCCACAAGAGTTCCAACGGGCGGGTGCTCTACAATGAATGCAAGAGCGTCAACCCACGTTCCTACATGATTGATTCTCCAGCCGAGATACAGGAATCGTTCATCGCTAACGATGCCCATGCGCCAGCCTTTTCCATCGGCATCTGCGGAGCCACCTCCACCCCCAAATGGCTCATGGAGCAGTGCAAGGTGCGCGTGGAGCAGATGATGTGTTGACCTTCCCGCTGAAGCGTGTACACCTTCTGCATGAAACGTGTACACCTTCCCTCCATAACGTGCACACCTTCCGAACGTCACGTGCATACGTTCGGAAGGTGTGTTGTTTTCTTTGTTGGATAGATGGTCGGACGTGACGTCCAGCGTCCTCAATCCTTGATGAGGCAACGTCCCGTCATGGCCTTCGGCTGCTCCAGTCCCATGATGTGCAGGATGCTGGGAGCAACGTCGGCGAGGATGCCGTCCTCGACCTTGGCGTTCTTGTTCTCCGTGACATAGATGAAGGGCACGGGGTTCAGCGAGTGGGCCGTGTTGGGCGTGCCGTCTGGATTGATGGCGTTGTCGGCATTACCGTGATCGGCGATGATGATGACCTCATAGTCGCCAGTGGCTTTGGCTGCCTCGACAACCTCGTTGACGCACTGATCCACCGCCTTGACGGCCACCTCGATGGCTTCATACACGCCGGTGTGACCGACCATGTCTCCATTGGCGAAGTTCACGACGATGAAGTCATATTTGTCTTCCTTGATGGCTGCCACGAGTTTATCTTTGACCTCGAAGGCACTCATCTCGGGCTTCAGGTCGTAGGTGGCAACCTTTGGCGAGGCCACTAGAATGCGGTCTTCTCCGTCATAAGGAGCTTCGCGTCCGCCATTGAAGAAGAAGGTGACGTGTGCATATTTCTCGGTTTCGGCAGTGTGGAGCTGCTTGAGTCCCTTGCGTGAGACATATTCGCCGAGCGTATCTTCGACGTTCTCTTTCGGGAAGAGGATGTGAACACCTTTGAACGAAGCGTCGTATGGCGTCATGCAGTAGTACTGGAGTCCGGGGATGCGCATCATGCCTTGGTCGGGCATGTCCTGCTGGGTGAGCACGATGGTCAGCTCCTTGGCGCGGTCGTTGCGGTAGTTGAAGAAGATGATGACATCGCCTTCCTTAATTGTTCCGTCAACGTTGGCGTTGTTGATGGGCTTGATGAACTCGTCCGTCACGCCGTCGGCATAGGAAAGTTCCATCGCTTCGGCCATGTCCTTGGCCTGATATCCTTTGCCGGTGATGAGCAGGTCGTAGGCAATCTTCACGCGTTCCCAGCGTTTGTCGCGGTCCATCGCATAGAAGCGTCCGATGATGCTGGCAATATGTGCGCCCGTCTCGTTGCACTTCTCCTGCAACTCACGAATGAAGCCTACGCCCGATTTGGGGTCGGTGTCGCGCCCATCCATAAAGCAGTGGACATAGGTCTCGCGTACCTTATATTCTTTAGAGATTTCGCAGAGCTTGAACAGGTGTTCGAGCGAGCTGTGGACGCCACCGTTGCTGGTGAGCCCCATGAAATGCACGGCCTTGCCTTCGCGCACAGCATACTCGAAGGCACTCTTTACCTCCGGGTTCTGGAGAATGCTGTTGTCGCGGCAAGCGCGGTTAATTTTCACAAGATCCTGATACACGATTCGTCCGCCACCAATGTTCAGGTGACCGACTTCAGAGTTACCCATCTGTCCGTCAGGTAAACCCACGTTCTCGCCCGAGGCAAGCAGTTGGCTGTGGGGGTAGTTCGCGTTCAGGTAATCCATGTAAGGCGTGGGAGTCTGAGAGATCACGTCTCCCTTGCCTTTGTTGCCGATGCCCCAACCGTCGAGGATCATCAGCAGAGCTTTCTTTGCCATAGATAGAAATATTTAAGAATTGATGTAAACTGTGATATGTCCGTATGAATCTTGTCGCACGCCTTTTCAGAAGCGGCGTGTCAGGCGCAGGTTGAGGATGGGAAAGACCTTGAAGGCCTTGATGGCCTTTACATAGTCGCCGACGCTGCCGCGCACATTGGTCACGTCATGGGTGAGGTCGGTGCCGTCGTGGGTAATCACTTGAGGCGTGCCGCCCCAGAAGAGGACACCGGCGTCGAAGCCAATGTGGTAACGGTCGTCATTCCGCAGCAAGCGACCGTCGTAGCCCACACCCAGATAAGGGCGGAACACGTTGACTTTCATCTCTGCCTTCACCATGCAGTCGGCATCGGGCGTCATGATGTAAGGGTCGCCCGCGTGGTGCTTGACGTCTCCAGCTGCGTGGATGACCTCGCCTTCCATAGCGTATTGTTCGTTGCCGTCCTTGTCGATAAAGGGTGTAAAATCTTCCGTCGCGATTACGTCCTCTGTGTAATAAATATCGTGCGTGTAGTCACCCACGTGAAAACCCATGAGGCCATATTTCTTGAACTGGGGCAGGTAGATGTCGTTGCCGTTGAAGTTAAGGACTGGCTCATCGTTGACAGCCTTTTCATACATCTGGTTGTAGATATTCACGCCAACGAGGGAGGCCATGTCCTCGGTGATGTTGTAGGACTTGGCAATCCGCTTAGGGCCAAGATAGAAACCGGCTGTGATGTGCCAATGTTTGTTGTCGGGGATTGGGAAGAAGTCCATCAGGAACTTGAACTGATTGAACTTGGGCTCACCGTACATGTGGACTGTTTCGTCCACGCTGATGCCCGTGAGTTGTTGTAAACGTTCTTGCAGCTTACTGAAACGCTCGTGGCTGTCTTTCGCGTCGCCCACTTGCACCTCGAAAGACATCTTGGGCTTGAAGTGGGGCATATAGGTGAAGCCTGTCCGCACGCCCATCCACTTGGTGATGCTGGTGCCGAGATCCAAACCGATGCCCGCCGACCCGGCCGTCAGGGTGACATCCAGGTAGCGGAAAGCTTCTCGTTGTGGTGTAAGATCAATGGAGGGAGGCGTAATAGCTCGCGTGTCCTGCGCTTTCACAATCGAGGCGAAAGCGACAAACAGGGAAAAGAGAAGCGTCTTTTTCATAGGGTCAGTTCATAAGACGGGAGTAATCTGGGGGCAAAGGTAGGCAAAAATTCTCAATGGAGACGCTTTTTCTGAAAGAAATCGCGCATAAGGGCCACACATTCATCTGCCAGCACCCCCCGCTGTACCTCCGTGCGTGGATGCAATGCCTTCGGAGCGAAACGGCTATAGCCTCGCTTTTCGTCGTCTGCCCCATACACCAGACGGGCAATCTGACTCCAGCCAATGGCTCCCGCGCACATCACGCACGGTTCTACGGTGACGTAGAGAGTGCAATCCGTTAGGTACTTGCCGCCTAAAGCCGATGCGGCGGCGGTGATGGCCTGCATCTCGGCATGAGCGGTGACGTCGGTGAGCATCTCTGTCAGGTTGTGCCCACGGGCGATGACCTGCCCCCGGCAGACAATGACGGCTCCGATGGGAACTTCTTCCTGATTCCTGGCTGCACGGGCTTCCAGGAGTGCCTGGCGCATGAACATCTCGTCAATCTGGGTTTGGGTCTTCTGTTCAAAAGTGTTGGCCATAACTTTCAGCGTATATGGATTTGCGGCGCGAAGGTAATAAGAAATCGGCGGATTTTGTGATAAAAAGGATTAAAAGTGCAGAAATCTCATCGGAAATGTCTATCTTTGCACCCTCTCCCTAATTGACAAGGACGGGCGGCCCTGTGTCCTGCGCCGCTTTTTCTTGTTGGGAACATAGAAACAACATATAGCTAATCAAAGAATAATGAATAAAATCATAGCTTTAGCCAACCAGAAAGGAGGAGTCGGGAAGACGACCACAAGCATGAACCTGGCGGCCTCTTTGGCAACGCTGGAAAAGCGCGTGCTGCTGGTGGATGCTGACCCCCAGGCCAACGCGTCCAGCGGTTTGGGCGTGGACGTGAAGGAAGTAGAGACCAGCGTCTATGACTGCCTCATCAATGGGGCAGACGTCCACGATGCCATCTTTGAGACCGACGTTCCCGGGCTGGACATCATACCGAGCCACATTGACCTCGTGGGAGCGGAAATTGAAATGCTGAACCTCCAGAACCGTGAACAGATCATGCGCCAGCTCTTGCGCCCCCTGCTGACAGAGTATGACTTCATCCTCATCGACTGTTCACCTTCCCTGGGACTCATCACCGTCAATGCCCTCACGGCGGCTGACTCTGTTATCATTCCTGTGCAGTGTGAATACTTCGCGCTTGAAGGCATTTCGAAACTGCTCAACACCATTAAGATTATCAAACAGAAGCTCAACCCGAAGCTTGAAATCGAAGGCTTCCTGCTGACCATGTATGACTCACGCCTGCGTTTGGCCAATCAGATTAAGGATGAAGTGCAACGCCACTTCCAGGAACTCGTCTTCAAGACCCTGATTAGCCGTAACGTGAAACTCTCCGAGGCGCCAAGCCACGGACTGCCAGCCATCCTCTACGATGCCGACAGTGTTGGCGCACGAAACCACCTGGCCTTGGCACAGGAAATCATTGACAAGAACCAATAAGAATATGGCCGCACACAAGAAATACCCTGCACTCGGACGCGGACTCGACGCGCTCATCCAGACAGAAGAAGTGAAGACTGAGGGCTCGTCGAGCATCAGTGAGATTCCTCTCGACCACATCCATCCCAACCCGAATCAACCCCGGAGGGAGTTCGACGCTGAAGCGTTGCAGGAACTCGCAGACAGCATCCGCGAAATCGGCATCATCCAACCCGTCACACTTCGAAAGATGGACGATGGAACGTATGAGATTATCGCTGGTGAGCGACGTTGGCGCGCTTCACAGATGGCAGGTCTGGAGAGCGTCCCGGCTTATATCCGCACCGCCGACGACGAGAACATGATGGAGATGGCGCTTATCGAGAACATCCAGCGTCAAGACCTCAATGCCGTGGAGATTGCCCTTGCCTATCAGCACCTGCTGGAGCAATACGAGTTGACGCAAGACCGGCTGAGCGAACGTGTAGGCAAGAAACGTGCCACCATCACTAATTATCTGCGCCTGCTCAAGCTTCCAGCCACCATACAGATGGCTCTTCAGAACAGGGAACTTGACATGGGACACGCCCGTGCTTTACTCTCACTGGACAACCCTGCACTCCAACTGAAAGTGTTCTCTGAAATTAAGCGCAATCACCTCAGCGTGCGAAAGGTCGAAGAGATGGTGAAGCGCCTCACCGAGGGCGAGACCGTCACCTCTGGCAGCCAGAAACTCCGCCCGCGCAAGGCACAGATATCAAAGGAATACGCCACTCTGCGTGACAGCCTCTCAGACTACTTCCAAACGCGCGTGCAATTCACCTGCTCAGACAAGGGCAAAGGCAAGATTACCATTCCCTTCACCGGCGAGGCGGAGCTGGAACGTATTGTGGCCTTGTTGGACAAACTGCGACATTGAACGGAACAAAGAACCAACAGCAAGGGTGTTTTGACTGGCGTCATATATATATATAATAAGGTGTTCTGGCTAATGGCTTTGCTGTGGCTGCCCTTGACGGTGACGGCGCAGGAGGTGGTGGCAGACACGCTGCGGCAGGACACTTTGCAGCAGCAGGGTCTCATCTCTGAGACGAAAGCTCTTGAGCCAACAGTGAAAAGGGATTCACTCATCGTGATGCCCCAACGCCTTGACTCACTCTTGGCCAAAGCCCAGGACGTGCTGAGGCCTCAGTATCGCCCCGACCCCACCCGTGCCCTCTGGCTCTCGCTGGTGTTCCCTGGCGCGGGACAGGTTTACAACCATAAGTACTGGAAATTACCTGTCATCTATGGCGGATTCCTGGGTTGTGCCTATGCGCTGTCCTGGAATAACCAGATGTTAAGAGATTACACTCAAGCGTATCTTGATATTATGGATGACGACCCCAACACAAAGTCCTACGAGAAAATGCTGCCCATGAACTACAACATCCAAGGGCGTGAAGCGCAATTTAAGGAAATCTTCAAGAATAAAAAGAACTACTTCCGCAAGTATCGCGACATGAGCATCTTCGCCTTTGTGGGTGTCTATCTGATTTCAGTCATTGACGCCTATGTGGATGCAGAATTGTCGAGTTTCGACATCAGCGATGACCTTTCTCTGCACCTGTCACCGGCAGTGTTCTCAAACGACATGGGGCGAACGTCTGTCTGTTCGATGGCCAGGGATAAAGGCGTGGGAGTCGCTCTCAGTTTAGAATTTTAAGAAGGAACATAATGAATTTGACATATAGACACATCTTATTTTGGTCACTGACAGCCTTCTGTTGTTTTATGCACTGTCATGAAGCATGGGCTCAAGAAACTGTTGACGGTTTGACCGAAACCGATATACCCATGCCCGACGCTCTGGAGACGGAATTGGACAGCCTCCTGAAAGAGTGGAATAACAAGAGTTACCTCATTCCTGAAGGCGATTGTGAGGCAGGCGGCGTCAATCCCGAGTTCGACCGAGAAACCTATATTCATCGTCTTCAACGCCTGCCGAACGTTATCGAAATGCCTTACAACGATGTCGTACGCAAGTTCATCGACCAATATACAGGCCGTTTGCGTCGTTCGGTCAGCATCATTTTGGGTTCCAGCAACTTTTACACACCCTTGTTTGAAGAGGCGTTGGAGGCCTACCAATTACCTTTGGAACTGAAGTACCTGCCCGTCATCGAGTCGGCTTTGAACCCGACTGCTGTCAGCCGTGCCGGAGCCGTGGGACTCTGGCAGTTCATGATTACGACGGGTAAACAATATGGATTGGAAGTGACCAGCCTTATTGACGAGCGTCGAGACCCCATTAAGGCCAGTTATGCAGCCGCTCACTATCTGAAGGATCTCTATGACATCTTTGGGGATTGGACGTTGGTGATTGCCGCTTACAACTGTGGCCCCAATAATGTACGCAAGGCCATTGCCAGGGCTGGCGGTGTGATGGACTACTGGCAGATCTATCCTTATTTGCCGGCAGAGACTCGGGGCTATGTGCCAGCCTTTATCGCCGCCAACTACGTAATGAACTATTACTGCGAACACAACATCTGCCCCGCCAGTGCACAGCTGCCGGCCTCGACGGACACCGCCGTAGTGACGCGCAATTTGCATTTCGACCAGATTGTGGCTTGCTGCAATGTAAAAGCAGAAGAGGTGGAGGCCCTGAACCCTCAATACAAGACTCCGCTCATCCCTGGTGACAGTCACGTCTGCACGTTGCGTCTGCCCACGACAGCGATGGCGGCTTTCGCTCAGTTGGGTGACAGCGTTTATAACTATCATTCCACCGAATTGCTCACGAGCCGGCGCGAGGTGGAGATTGCGCAAGGACAGTACTCTTCAGGCGGGCGAGGCCGTCGCGGACGAGGAGCTGCCGGAGGGCGCACCGTGACTGTTCGCAGGGGCGATACCATTGGTGCCATTGCCCGTCGAAACGGAACCACTGTGGCACGTATCCGAAGTCTTAACGGCATCCACGGCAATAACATCCGTGCCGGACAGAGGCTGAGAGTCAAGTGAAGACCAACCCACAACAGGCCTACCCTCTTGCCCTTAACCTTGAGGGTGGAGATCATATATCAAACGCTATGGAAGAGAAAGATGACAACCAGCTACAGGTAACGCCTCCCATCCTTGATCCTGAGGAGCAGAAGGGCGAGTCTGCCAGCCAGGAAGGTGAAGCCATCCTGACGGACGACGAAATGGTCAACCATGCTTTCCAGCACTTGCTTGACACTTACCTTGCATCCCCTCACCGTAAGAAGACCGACATTATCACGAAGGCTTTCAACTTCGCACGCAAGGCTCATGAAGGCGTGCGTCGTCTGTCGGGTGAGCCCTACATCATGCACCCTTTGGCCGTGGCTCAGATTGTCTGTGGCGAGATAGGCCTGGGCAGTACCAGTATTTGTGCTGCCCTGTTGCACGATGTGGTGGAAGATACTGACTATACCGTCGAAGACATTGCCAACGTCTTCGGCGAGAAGATAGCGCAGATTGTCGATGGACTGACCAAGATTTCGGGTGGCATTTTCGGTGACAAGGCTTCTGCACAGACAGAGTCGTTCAAGAAGCTGTTGCTGACGATGAGCGACGACATTCGTGTCATCCTCATCAAAATAAGCGACCGCCTCCACAATATGCGCACGCTGGGTTCACAGCTGCCGCACAAGCAGTACAAGATTGCGGGTGAGACGCTTTACATCTATGCGCCGCTGGCTCACCGTCTGGGCCTTAATCTCATCAAAGAAGAGTTGGAAGACCTCAGCTTCCGCTATGAGCAGCCCGAGGCGCACGCCCAGATCTGTCAACAGCTGGAGGTGATTCGTCCGCATCTGGACGAGGCCTTCCGCACATTTATCCTTCCGATTCGTCAGCGGCTGGACGAACTGAATTTCAGCTATGACATCAAGGCTCGCATCAAAAGACCTTACAGCATTTGGTCCAAGATGCAGCACAAGCATGTCAAGTTCGAGGAAATCTATGATATTCTGGCTGTCCGCATCATCTTCGACCCCCATCAGCCGGACAGCGAGATAGCCGACTGTTTTCAGATATACGCTGCCTGCACCAGCATTTACCGTGCCCATCCAGAGCGCTTTCGTGACTGGCTGTCGCAGCCCAAGTCCAACGGCTATCAGGCATTGCACACGACGCTCATGAGTAAGGGCGGACGGTGGATAGAACTTCAGATTCGCTCACGACGAATGGACGACATGGCCGAACGCGGCTTTGCCGCCCATTGGAAGTATAAAGAGGGTGAGAAGGACACGACGGCCAGCGAGACCGAACTGGACAAATGGCTGGCGACCATCAAGGAAATCCTCGATGATCCACAGCCGTCCGACATGGACTTCCTCTCCACAATCAAGCTCAACCTCTACTCTTCGGAAATCCTGGTGATTACGCCCAAGGGCGAGTTCAAGACCATGCCTGCGGGCTGTACCGCCTTGGACTTCGCCTTCAGCATTCATACCGTGCTGGGCACTCACTGTATGGGTGCGAAGGTCAACCACCAGCTCGTACCCATCAGTCATCAGCTCAAGAGCGGCGATCAAGTGGAGATACTGACGTCCAACGCCGTACGTGTGGAGCCATCGTGGATTCAGTATGCCACCACGGCCAAGGCACGGGGAAAGATAGAGGCTTTGTTGCGCAGGCAACGGCGTGAACAGCAGAAAGAGGGCGAAGACCTCCTGGCCGATTGGTGCTTGAAGCACGACCTCGAACAGAACAGCCTCTTGCTTGATCGCCTTTGTGCGCGTCACGAGATGAAGACGCGCGAGGAACTGTACACGGCCATCGGTGCCGGCAATGTCTTCCTGACCGACGATGACGCGGAGGCTATCCTGCACGCTCCCAAGTCCAAGCAGCGAGGGAGGGGGGACAAGTGGACACGCTACATCCCCTTCTACAATCGTCGTCCCAAGAATGCAAAGGACGATGCTGTGGCCAAGGAAACAACTGCCGAACCTATGGTCTTCGACCGCAAGAAGCCTGTTTATCTGACCGAGGAGAACTTGCCGAAGTTCACCATGTGTCCTGAGTGTCACCCCATCCCGGGCGACGAGGTGATGGGTTACATCGACGCGCAGAACCGGCTGATTATTCACAAACGTCAGTGTCCGATTGCCGACAAGCTCAAGAGCGTTGACGGCAATAAGATTGTAGCGGCGTTCTGGGACACGCACAAGCAAATGCACTTCTCGGCCACCGTCCACATCGAGGGCATCGATCGTGTGGGCATTCTGCGCTGCCTGACAGACGTGCTGACCCAGCAGTTCAATGTCAACGTCCGCCGCCTCACCATCGATACGATGGATGGTATATTCAAGGGAGACATAGAGCTTAGCGTCCACGATGCCGAGGACACGGAAACCATCATGAAGAACTTGCGGAAAATCGAGGGATTGGAAGAGGTGAACCGCATCTCGTGAACACAGGAATCCCCGAGGCTGAAAACCGCCAGACAAGAACGTGTACACCTTCCGTTGTGAAGGTGTACACGTTTTGCTTGTAATGTGTACACGTTTTGCCGTTCACGTCTGGACGTTCAGGCGGGTACGTTCAGACGTGTCGTGGGGCCTAGACAAGGGCGTCGATTTCCTTCTTAATATCTACGAGCTGTTGGCGCACGTTCATGAGGCGACTCAGTAAGTCGCTGCTGTTGCGGGCTCCTTCGCGGTTGCGCTGAATGAGTTCGCGTGCAGCCGCCAGTTTCATGTTGCGGACTTTCACAAGGTCGTTGACCAGACGGATTTCCTCTATATCTTCCTTCGTGTACTGCCGCACGTTGTTCCCGCTCTTTTTGGGCCGGATGTTCGGGAACTCTTTCTCCCAGTAGCGAAGGAGTGAAGCTGGCAGCGAGAACATCTCGCTCACCTCGGCGATAGAGTAAAACTGTTTCAAGTCCTTGTTCATGTTCAATGCCATAAACGTCTTCTTATTGGTTATTACGGGTGCAAAGATAACGATTTTTGTGGATGGACGTGCGACTTTTCAGGTTTTTCTTGCACCGGAGCGCCGTTTTTACTATTTTTGCGCCACCAAGGGGCTTTCCGTCCCTGATTGTCACCCGTTATCGGCCTCTTCCTCAAATGTTCACCGACAGCAAACCACACTATCTGATTCTCGACGGCTTGCGTGGCGTGGCCGCCCTCGTCGTCATCCTGTTTCACGTCTTCGAGTGCTTCGACTGGTCGCCAGCCCCCAAGGGCTATCTGGCCGTCGATTTCTTCTTTGTCCTTTCTGGCTTCGTCATTGGTTATGCCTACGACAACCGCTGGGGGCGTGACCTCACCACAGGGGGCTTCTTCCGCCGGCGACTCATCCGTCTGCACCCGATGGTGGTGGCGGGAGCCGTTGTGGGTGCTGTCTGCTTCATGCTTCAGGGTGCTGTCCAATGGGACGGCACGTCCGTGGCCACTTCGATGGTGATGCTGGCCTTGCTGGCAGGGATGTTTCTGGTGCCGCTGTCCGCTGGTGCGGCTGCCGATGTGCGCGGCAATGGCGAGATGTTTCCGCTGAACGGCCCCAGCTGGTCGCTCTTTTTCGAATACGTTGGAAATGTGCTCTACGCCCTGTTGCTGCGTCGTCTTCCGACGCGGTGGCTGGGAGCGTTGGCCGTTGTCACGGGCGGTATGCTCGTTCATGTGGCATGGTGTAATGGTGGGCTCGTGGCCGGTTGGACGATGGCAGACGGCGGCTTTTGGGGAGGGCTGGTGAGAATGCTCTTTCCCTATACTGTCGGCATGTGGATGGCACGTTGCTTCCGCCCGATGAAACTGCGGGGCACGTTCTGGTGGTGCGGCCTGTGTGTCGTCGTCGTGGCCTGCCTTCCGCTGTTGCTGGGCGAACAGACAGGCGTCGCAGGCGTGGCGTATGACCTTCTGTGTGTGATGGTGGTGTTCCCGCTGTTGGTATGGACAGGTGCTTCGGAATTGCACGTCGGCCCTGGCACCCGGCGCGTCAGCCGCTTCCTGGGCGAACTGTCATACCCGCTTTATGCCATCCACTATCCTTTCATGTACCTTTTCTATGCCAAGATAGGTTTCGACGGCGTACTCGTCCCCATAGCCCGCCTGTCCGACGTGTGGGTGACGGCGCTCCTGCTGCCCTTCTTCTGCATCCTGACAGCCTACATCTTTCTGCGCTTCTACGACCGTCCTGTACGCCGTTGGCTGAGTGGGGACAAACCTTCGGCATAAGAAAAACAGAGGACAAGGTGAAAGAAAAGATAAAAGAATGTACGCGCGCGTGAACTTTTTTTCGTACCTTTGCGCCCGATTAGGGAAACATCTCTTTATCTCACGCACTTAACCGCAGAATTTTAATCATTCAACCCCAATACATAATGCGCACAGCAAACGAAATCCGCGAGAGCTTCAAACAGTTCTTCGCCCAGAAGGGACACACCATCGTGCCCTCAGCTCCAATGGTCGTCAAGGACGACCCCACATTGATGTTCACTAACGCTGGTATGAACCAGTGGAAAGATATTATCCTTGGCACCAAAGACCCAGAGCCGCGCCGCCGTGCCGACTCGCAGAAGTGCCTCCGTGTCAGTGGAAAACACAACGACCTCGAAGAGGTGGGGCACGATACGTACCACCATACGATGTTCGAGATGTTGGGCAACTGGTCCTTCGGCGATTACTTCAAGGAGGGTGCCATTGACATGGCATGGGAATATCTTGTGGACGTGATTGGTCTCAACCCCAATGATCTTTATGTGACCGTCTTCGAGGGTTCCCCCGAGGAGGGAATAGCCCGCGACGATGAGGCCGCTACGTTCTGGGCCAAGCATGTGCCCGCCGACCACATCATCAATGGCAATAAGCACGATAACTTTTGGGAGATGGGCGACACAGGGCCTTGCGGTCCCTGCTCGGAGATTCACCTTGACAGCCGCACGCCAGAAGAAAAGGCCGCTGTCCCAGGTCGGGAACTCGTCAACAAGGATGACCCGCAGGTCATCGAGATTTGGAACATCGTGTTCATGCAGTTCGAGCGCAAGGCCGACGGCAAACTCGTTCCCCTTGGCATGAATGTCATCGACACGGGCATGGGCTTCGAGCGACTGGTGCGCGCTTTGCAGGGCAAGCACTCCAACTATGACACCGACGTGTTCCAGCCCATTATCCGTGCCATCGAACAGCTTTCCGGCAAGCAATACGGGAAGAGCGAGGACGTGGATGTGGCCATGCGCGTCATCGCCGACCATATTCGCGCCGTGGCGTTCTCGATTGCCGATGGCCAGCTGCCTGGTAACGCCAAGGCTGGCTATGTCATTCGCCGCATCCTGCGTCGCGCCGTTCGCTACGCCTATACGTTCTTGGGGCAGAAGCGCCCGTTCATGCACTTGCTGTTGCCTACGCTCACCGAGGAAATGGGCGGTGCCTATCCCGAACTCGTGGCGCAGAAAGACCTCATTGACAAGGTGATGAAAGAAGAAGAAGAGAGTTTCTTGCGCACGCTTGAGACGGGTATTAAGCTGCTCGATCGCGTGATGGCCGATACGAAGGCTGCCGCAAAGACCGAAATCAGCGGCACCGAAGCCTTTACGCTCTTCGATACATACGGTTTCCCTCTCGACCTCACGGAACTCATCTGCCGCGAGAACGGCCTGACCGTCGATGAGGCAGGCTTCAACGTCGAGATGCAAAAACAAAAGGAACGCGCGCGCAATGCCGCAGCGGTCGAAACCGATGACTGGCAGACCCTTGCCGATGGAGAGAGCGTGCCAGTGTGTCTTGATTATACCGAGCACGACTGTCGCATCCTACGCTATCGTAAAGTCGTGCAGAAGAAGCAGACCTACTATCAGATTGTTCTCGACAAGACACCGTTCTACGCAGAAATGGGCGGACAGGTCGGCGACCAAGGCGTCATCGTCAGTGAGTTCGAGACCATCGACATCATTGATACAAAGAGCGAGAATGGCCTGACCGTACACATCGCCAAGAAACTGCCCGAGCATCCCGAGGCTCCCTTTATGGCTTGTGTCGATACGGATAAACGTCATGCCAGCGAGGCCAATCACAGCGCCACCCACCTTCTTGACCAGGCTCTCCGCGAGGTTCTCGGTACGCACGTCGAGCAAAAGGGATCGCTCGTCTCACCTGAAGGCCTGCGCTTCGACTTCAGCCATTTCCAGAAGGTAACGTCTGAGGAACTGCGTCAAGTGGAGCGCATCGTGAACGCACGCATTAGGGAGAACATTCCCTTGACGGATCATCGTAACGTGCCCATCGAAAAGGCCAAGGAACTCGGAGCCATAGCCCTCTTCGGCGAGAAATATGGCGACCACGTGCGCGTGGTGCAGTTCGGGCAGAGCGTAGAATTTTGCGGTGGCTGCCACGTGAAAGCCACTGGACAGATTGGCATGTTCAAGATTGTCGGCGAGAGTAGTGTCGCGGCTGGCATCCGGCGCATAGAAGCCGTTACAGGTGCCAAGGTGGAGGAAGCACTCTATTTGTTGCAGGATACGATGGAAGCTTTGCGTCAGATGTTCAACGGCGTGCCCGACTTGAAGGGAGCTATTGAGAAGTTGGTCAGCGAGAATGCCGACATGAAGAAGCAGGCAGAAGCTTTCGTCCACGAGAAGGCTCAGCAGTATAAGCAAGAGCTTTTGCGTTCCAGCGTGGAGCGCAACGGCGTATGCCTCCTCAGTGGACGCACACTGCTCCCGGCGGATGCCGTGAAGGACATAGCCTTCCAGCTCCGTGCCGAGGTCGGAAATGCCCTTGTGTGCATCGGTTCTGTTAACGACGGCAAACCCATGTTGACCTGCGCCGCCAGCGACCAGCTCGTGCAGGAGCAGGGTGTAAATGTGGGCAAGGTCATCCGTGAAGCTGCCAAGCTGATGCAAGGCGGTGGCGGCGGACAGCCTCACTTCGCAACGGCAGGTGGCAAGAACGTCGATGGCCTCAGCGCTGCCATTGATAAGTTCGTTGAAATGGCTTTGGCTTAATATTCCGAAAACGTGGGAGAAGATACTTTTTTCCAACTTTTTTCCGACATATTTTGGTGGTAACAGAATTCTTTGTACCTTTGCGGCACAATAACCCATCATAAACTTCATCAAGCAATGAAACCAACACTATTCCTTCTTGCTGCCGGCATGGGCAGCCGCTACGGTGGACTGAAGCAGCTTGACGCGCTTGGCCCCAATGGCGAAACCATTATGGACTACTCCATTTACGATGCCATTCAGGCTGGCTTCGGCAAAATCGTCTGGGTGATTCGCCGTGACTTCGAAGAGCAGTTCCGCACGCAGATCCTGAAAAAATATGAAGGCCAGATTCCCTGTGAGCTCTGCTTCCAGGCTTTGGACGATCTTCCTGCAGGCTTCAAGGTTCCCGAAGGTCGCGTCAAGCCTTGGGGCACGAATCACGCTGTGCTGATGGGCAAGGACGTAATCAAGGAGCCCTTCTGCGTCATCAATTGCGACGATTTCTATAACCGCGATGCCTTCATGACTATTGGCAAGTTCCTCGCCGACCTTCCCGATGGCTCGAAGGGCAGGTATGCGATGGTGGGCTTCCGCGTAGGCAACACGCTTTCCGAGAATGGCAGTGTGGCTCGCGGCGTATGCAGCAAGGATGCCGAAGGTAACTTGAAAGACATCGTGGAGCGTACAGAGATTGAGACCATCGACGGTGTCATCTCCTACAAGGACGAAAACGGTCAGTGGCAACCCGTAGGCGGTGAGAACGTCCCCGTTTCGATGAATATGTGGGGCTTTACACCCGATTACTTCCAATACAGTGAGGAATACTTCAAGGAGTTCCTCTCCGATCCGAAGAACATGGCAAACCTCAAGGCCGAGTTCTTCATCCCTCTGATGGTTGACAAACTTATCAATGAAGGGACTGCTACGGTGAAGGTGCTCGACACGACCTCGAAGTGGTTCGGCGTCACTTACGCTGCCGACCGTCCAGGCACGGTGGAGCGCATCAAACAGCTCGTTGATGAGGGTGTTTATCCCTCTCCGCTATTTTAAGAATCGGTATACTTCTCGTCTCTATTATGTTTAAGTACCTTAAACAGCCATGAAACGTTTCCGGCCTTTTGGCTGGGAAATATGAATATCGATTTTTATCCCCCGCTTGCAGTGATGCACGCGGGGGGGTTTTGTTGTCTGGGGCAAGAAGATGTCGGGGATGAACCTCAGTCGTTGAAAGCACCGCAGTGGGGGCATCGGCCTTTATGTTGTAGGGGGCTATGGCACTGTCCGCAGAGGTAGTGGGGACGGTCGTAGTGCCAGTAGCGATAGAAGGCGAGGAGGATGTAGGCAATGCCTGCGGGGAAGAAGAGCTTTGTCTGTGCCAAGACATGTAAGAAGGCGTAGAGAAGGCCACCTGCTCCCAAGAGGGTGCACAGGTAGAGGACTGCGCGGTCGGGACGGAGCAACTGAAAGGCCTCATTCGCCGCGGCGATGGCCAGGAGAAACAAGGCCCATATCGCACAGAGGAACGCGCCGACGAGCGGCGGTTGACTGAAGGGGTTAAGGGTTGGATGGAAGTAGAAGAACTGCCAAGCCTGGGGCTGTGTGCGCTGAAGGATGACGTAGAGAATGACAGCAAGTGCAAGGGTGGTCATGAAGAGGGTGGGATAGGCGCTTGGAATGTCGTGGACGTGCACGACCATCGGTTCTTGTCGGCGCAGCAATTGGACCATGAGGGCCATGAGACCCAGGATGAAGGACATGGTAATGAGTACCCACTGGTAAGTCTTGAAGAGTCGGACGGCTTGGCTAATGGGGTCGTCGGGACTGGCCGCCGCGAGGAAGTCGCGCTCGTGGGTCCATCCCATCGTGAGTTGATCCCTTGCGACCTTCACCCATACACTATCGACGCAATCCTCTGGGATGACAGTGACGGCAGCGACGACGATGCGGTTGTCGTGGACAATCCATAGGCTGTCGCTGGTTTCGGCCACACCCTGACACCAGTGCATGGGACGGTCTTCCTGGAGTAAGAGGCTGTCGGCGTGGACGACAAGGTTGTCGCCTACGTGGTATGGACGTGTTCCAAGGTTGACGTCACGCGTGTGGCAGGCGGTCAACAGGAGCAGGGTGACGAGCAGTAGCAGGATGTGTCTCATGCGGAATGATTTAGGACATGGACGGGGCAAGGACGAGCATTTCGCAGTCTTTGCAGTTGAACTGGAGGGGGAAGCTCCGACCGTCGGCAAGAACGAGGCTCAGGGGTTCTTTCAGTGGAGGTCGTTTGCCTGTCGGGTCTTTGAGGCAGTGGCCGAGGGCATGGCGAATGCAGTAGCGGCACGTCATGAGTGGAGGCCACGTATGGACATGAGGGGCTGAAGGCGTACACGTGAAGGCGGGAAGATGTACTCGCTCCGTGCTGAAGGTGTACTCGTGCAGCGCATCGGTTATTTGCCTTCGCCAGTCAGCGAGTACGGAGGACGGCAGGAACCAATTGTCGGTGAGGTGGATATCAACATCCAGCTCAGTGGCAGTGAACACAGTGTCGCCGAGGCGGATGAGCTGTCGACGGAGGTTGTCAGCCTGCGGAGTGCGTGCCTTCTCGTGGGGATGGGCGAAGAAACGGGTTACGGAGCGATGGTCCTCGCTTGTCAGGGTGAGACGGAAGCCTTGGACGGGAACGTCAGTGCCGTCATCGGTGGATGTGGTGTCTTCGATGCTCCATCGGACTGCTATTCGCCGCTCGGCAGTGGGACGTGAGAGCTGTCGCTCGAAAGCAGCGTCGAAGTTGCGGTAGAGGTGTGCTCCTTTGCGGAGACTGCTGAGTGCCGTGGGCGTAGCGGGATAGAGGCGGCCTTGTGTATCTACGCGGTTGACGCGGAAACCCACCAGGCGACCGTCGGGTGTGAAATAGCAGAGACCGTCGCCATTGGCAAAGGTGACAGTGCCGGAGACAGCAAAAGAGGATGGTTGGATGTCTTTGACGGTGCCGACAGGTTCACCGATGGATTTGGGTGTGGCATGGCAGGCCATGTCGGATGTCCGACCGTGGAGAAAGTAGTCGGTGAAGCCCCGGTTAAAGCTCTTTTGAGGCTGGGGGGTAAACGTGAAGACGGATGTGCCCTGACTGGCACGGTGGAACTCGTCAGGGCGTCTGGTTAAGATGGCATCAATGCGTTGGCGGTAGTAGGCAGTTATGTTCTTGACATAGGCGACGTCTTTCAGGCGACCTTCGATCTTGAAGCTGGTGACACCGGCATCCATGAGGGCTTCGAGGTCGGCGGAACGGTTCATGTCGCGTAAGGAAAGGAGGTGGCGCTGGTGTTCGATGATGTGGCCTTCTGCATCGATAAGGTCGAATGGCAGGCGGCAGAACTGAGCGCATTCGCCACGGTTGGCGCTGCGTCCGAAGCAGTATTCACTGGCATAGCAACGTCCGCTATAGCTGACACAGAGTGCGCCATGAACGAAGACTTCAAGGGGCATTTGAGGGACGGCTTCGTGAATGGCCCGGATGTTGTCGAGAGAAAGCTCGCGGGCAAGAACTGTTTGACGGTAGCCTGCTTCGAGGCGACGGCGGATGTCGTCTGCTGTGCGGTTGTCCATCTGCGTGGACGAATGCAGTGGAATGGGGGAGAAGAGGTTGTTTGGGCTCTCTTCAGAAAACGCTTCGGAAGGGATGAGGGGGCGGATGCGTGGGTCTTGTGTAATGAGGGCATCGACGTGAATGGCGGCAAGGTCATCAATGAGGGCTTGGGCCGCAGACAGTTCGTCGTCGTGGAGGAGGGTGTTGAGGGTGACGTAGATGCGGACGCCGAAGGGATGGGCAAAATCTACGAGACGGGCAATGTCTTCCAATGCGTTGCCGGCTGCGGCACGAGCCCCGAAACGAGGTGCGCCAATGTAAATTGCATCCGCCCCATGACGAACAGCCTCGATTCCGCATTGGAGGTCACGGGCAGGAGAGAGGAGCTCGATGGGACGGGACATAGCTTGAAGGCTGATGCGTCGAAGTCGTGGCAAAACCGCGACAGACGTAAGGAGTTCAGGGAATTAGTGAATGGTAGAGATGTCGTAGGGGGTCTCTTGGTAAACGTAATAGTTGAGCCAGTTGGTGAAAAGCAGGTTCGCGTGTGCGCGCCAGCTCACAAGGGGACCTTGTTTAGGGTCATCGGACTTGTAATAATGTCGTGGCATTTCAATAGGCAACTCTTTGGAAAGGTCACGGCGGTATTCGGTGTCGAGTGTGAATGGAGAGTACTCGGCATGGCCGGTGATGAAGAACTCGCGGCCTTCACGCGCCATGACAATGCTGACACCGGACTCTTCGCTCTCGGCAATAATGGTCAGCGGGGAGGTCTGCGCGTCATGAATGGCTTCGATATCCTCTCGACGGATTTCGGTATGGCGGCTATGCGGCATCTGAAAGACATCATCAAAGCCTCGGAAGATGGGGAGGCTTGGACAGAGGGGCTTTTGCGGGAAGATGCCGAACATCTTTTTCGCCAGCGGATGCTTGGGGACACCATAATGGTAATAGAGTCCTGCCTGAGCGGCCCAGCAGATATAGAGCGTGGAAGTGACGTGCGTGCGCGCCCATGAAAAGATGTCCTTCATCTCATCCCAATAGGTGACCTGCTCGAAGTCAAGGTGCTCGACGGGAGCGCCAGTGATGATCATGCCGTCGAATTTTTCGTGGCGCAACACGTCGAAGTCGCGGTAGAAGGCGCGCATGTGCTCTATGGGCGTATTCTTGCTCGTGTGGCTCTTAATCTTCATAAAGAAAAGCTCCAGCTGCAAGGGCGTGTTGGAGAGGACGCGGATGAGGTCGGTTTCGGTAGTAATCTTGATGGGCATAAGATTCAGCACCACGATGCGCAGGGGTCTGATGTCCTGCGCCGTGGCGCGTGAAGCTCCCATGACGAAGATATTTTCCTGCTTGAGCAGGTCGATGGCCGGTAACCGGTCAGGGAGTGTGAGTGGCATGTTACCAGATAGTTACGCGGTCTTCTTTAGGAACGAACATGGGATCGTTCTCGGTAATATGGAAAGCGTCGTACCAAGCATCGATATGTGGAAGGGCACCGTTGACGCGCCAACGACCGAGTGCATGTGGGTCGCTCTTGGTGCGCTTGCGGATTTCCTCATCGCGAATGTTGGCGGCCCAGACACCTGCATAAGCCAGGAAGAAACGTTGTTCTGGCGTGAAACCATCCTTTTCCGTGAGCGGGTTATTGGCTGTGGCGTTCTTGAAAGCTTGGAAAGAGACCATGAGTCCGCCGTGGTCGGCCAGGTTCTCACCCAAAGTGAGCTGCCCGTTTCCACACAGGCCTGGAAGGACTTCGATATTCGAGAAATAGTCGCGCATGACATGTGTGCGCTCTTCGAAACGTGCACGGTCTTCTGCCGTCCACCATTGACGGAGGTTTCCGTCCTTATCGAACTTGGAACCCTGGTCATCAAATCCGTGTGTCATCTCATGACCGATGACAACGCCAATGGCACCGTAGTTGAAAGCATCGTCAGCATTCATGTCAAAGAACGGTGGTTGCAGGATGCCGGCGGGGAAACAGATTTCGTTGGTTGTGGGATTATAATAGGCGTTGACGGTCTGCGGTGTCATGTACCATTCTGTATTATCTACGGGCTTGTTGAGCTTGCGTGCAATCTCGTCACAGTTGTTCCAAAAGGCAATAGCTTTGGTGTTTTGCCAGTAGTTGTGCCCAATTTCCAGGGTCGAGTAGTCTTTCCATTGGTCAGGATAGCCAACCTTTACGATGAAGGCGTCCAGTTTCTCGTGGGCAACAGCTTTGGTGCTGTCGCTCATCCATTCCTGCGCATCGATGCGCTGTCCAAGGGCAACCTGCAGATTGCGTACAAGCTCAATCATACGCTCCTTGGCTTTGGCGGGGAAGTACTTCTCAACGTAAAGCTGTCCGACGGCCTCGCCCAGAGCACCTTCTGTAGCATTGACAGCCCGCTTCCAGCGTGGGCGGTCTTCTTGGCGACCGCTCATAGTGCGTCCGTAGAAGTCGAAGGCAATGGCGCGTGTATCATCGTCGAGCCGGCTTGCAGCCTCGTTGATGAGCTGCCAGCTGATATAGTCTTTCAGTACATTGATGTCGGTCTGGTTCCAAACACCTTCCACTTCGTGGATGAATTCCGGCTGTCCGACACTTACTTCCTTGATGCCCTTGGCTCCGAAGATGCTGAAATACTGTCGCCAGTCGATGCCAGGATAGGACAGCAGGAGTGAGTCATAGCTCATCTTGTTGTAGTTCTTCTCGTCGTCGCGCAATTCTGTCATGGAGCGTGAAGCGCGTGCCAGCCGCGTCTCGAGGTCAAAAATTCCTTGCATACGGCTTTCCACATTACCTTCCCCAGCCACTTGGCAACGCGTGAGCAACTTGGCGATGAGTCGTTTGTAAGCATCGCGGATGGCGGTCGTGGCAGAATCGGTATCGAGGTAATACTCTCGCTGTCCCATGCCGAGGCCGCTCTGCATAATCTGCAAGAGGTTCATGTGACTGTTCTTGATGTCGGCGTTGATGTAGAAGCCGAATAATCCTCCCACGCCTTGTGCTTGCAGTTCTGCATAGAGGCGCCACAGCTCGTCTTTGTCATAGATGCCAGCAATGCGCTGTAAATCTTCACGGATGGGCTCTATTCCCTGTGCGTTAAGACTGGCGCTGTCCATCACGCTGTTGTACATCTGTGCAATCTTGTCGGCGATGCTGCCTGGTTCATTTTGCTGTGCAGCGACGTTTTCGATGAGTTCGCGTAATTGCTTAGTATTGTTCTCACCAAGTTGGTCAAAACTGCCGAAACGCGCATACTCGCCTGTAAGTGGATGGCTGTCTGCCCATCCGCCCGTAGCGAAACGGTAGAAATCGGTGCCGGCTACAGCCGTCGTGTCGAGGTTGGCGGGGTCGATACCCGTCGTCAGATTGGCTTGCTTTCCCCCGCAAGCTGTGAGGAGAGTGATTGCCATGAGTGGAAGTGTTGCTTTGAGTTTCATATTGTTTAAGAGTTGAATGGTTCTTAGGTATCTTATTGAGATAAATGAGAATAATGAGTCCACTTGAAAAAGTCCTGCGCTCGGCCCAAAGGGACGCTCCATGCTTGGAGAAAGGACTGTAAGCACTCAGCCCAGGGCAGCAAGCAGCGCCGAAACGCCCCAACGGGGCAGAAAGCACTCAGCCCAGGGCAGCGCACTGGGTCATAATCAACCGGTTTCATTACGCCCTGAAAGGGCAAAAGCATTAATTTTGACTTTTTCAAGTGGACTCAGAATAATGGATGTTATAAAGCCGAGATCGCTTCGGAGGCTTCGAGCCAGTTGGCTTCGGCGGTTTCAAGCTTGGCTTTGAGGCGGGCGTGACGCTCATAGAGAGAGGTGTCTGCGGCACCTTCGGGTGTGGACATTTTGTCTTCGAGCAGATGGATGGCTGCTTCAAGTTCAGCGATTTCAGCCTCTGCATCAGCAATGGTTCGCTCCAACTTCTTGCGCTGCCTGGCAGCCGCTTTCTGCTCTTCCCAGGAAGCAGCAGCCCCCCCTACGGCCCCCGAGGGGGCTTCTGTTGTCTTGCTGGAAGGAGAGGATGGTATAGTTCCCCCCTCGGGGGGTGAAAGGGGGGCTTTATTCAACCAGTCATAGATGCCGCCGAGATGCTCTCGAACCCGTCCGCCTCCAAAGGCATAGACTTTCTGGACGAGTCCATCAAGGAACTCGCGGTCGTGGCTGACGACGATGACGGTGCCGTCAAATGCGTCAATGGCTTCCTTCAGGACATCCTTTGAACGAAGATCAAGGTGGTTGGTAGGTTCATCAAGGATGAGGAAGTTGACAGGTTGCAGGAGCAGGCGTATCATCGCCAGTCGGCTACGTTCGCCACCGCTAAGTACCTTGACTTTCTTGTCGATGTCCTCCCCGCCAAACATGAAGGCACCGAGAATGTCACGAATACGTGTCCTCATGTCGCCCGTTGCCACACGGTCTATCGTGTCGAAGACTGTCTGTTCGGGGTCCAGCAACTGTGCTTGATTCTGTGCGAAGTAGCCGATTTGTGCATTGTGGCCTACTTTTAGGGTGCCCTCGAATGGAATCTCTCCTAAGATGCACTTCACCAGTGTTGACTTTCCTTCGCCATTGCGTCCGACGAAGGCGACTTTCTCGCCTCGACGGATGGTGAGGTTGACGTGGGAAATGACAGGGGAGCGGCTGTAACTCTTGGACAGCTCCTCGACGATCAGTGGAAAATCTCCAGAACGTTGGCAGGGAGGAAACTTCAGGTGCAGGGCGCTGTTATCTACTTCGTCCACCTCAATGGGGATAATACGTGCCAATTGTTTGATGCGTTCCTGCACTTGCACGGCTTTAGTAGGCTTATAGCGGAAACGCTCGATGAAATCCTTCAAGTCCGCTATGTCTTTCTGCTGGTTTTCGTACGCCCTCAGTTGTTGTTCTCGTCGTTCGGCTCGCAGTGTAACATATTCGTCGTACTTCACCTTGTAGTCCCAGATGCGTCCACAGGTAATCTCGATGGTGCGTGTCGTCACGTTGTTCATGAAGGCGCGGTCGTGCGACACGATGATGACGGCTCCAGCCCGCTGCTGGAGGTATTGTTCCAACCACTGTATGCTCTGGATGTCAAGGTGGTTGGTGGGCTCGTCGAGCAAAAGCACGTCAGGTCGCCGAAGAAGCAGTTTTGCCATTTCAATGCGCATCCTCCATCCGCCGGACATCTCTCGGGTAGGGCGATTGAAATCGGTGCGTTCAAAGCCTAAGCCCTGAAGCGTCCTCTCCACTTCGGCGCGGAAATTGAGCCCTCCCATCATCTGAAAGCGTTCTTCTGCATGAGTGTATCGCTCCACCAACTGCATGTAATCTTCCGTCTCATAATCCCTGCGTTCGCCCATTTCAGTCTGCATCTGTTCGATCGAGTCCTGCAACTCTCGGATGTGGTCAAAAGCCAGCATCGCCTCTTCAATGACCGTTCGTTCACCTGCAAGTTCCATCACCTGCGGAAGATAGCCCACGGTGGTTCCTCTTGCAGACGTCACCGATCCGGCTGTGGGCGCCTGCTGCCCTGCGATAATCTTCATGAGCGTACTCTTCCCGGCTCCGTTCTTGCCCGTGAGTGCTATCCGGTCACGGTCATTAATCACGAAGCTCACGTCCGTGAAAAGCGGCTTGGCACTAAATTCAATACAAAGATGCTCGACGGAAATCATGCTTGCTCTTTCTTTTGCGGGTGCAAAGTTACAGCTTTTCGCCTGCTTGTGCAAAAAAAAACAGGGGAAAAGAGGCGCTTCGTTCATCCAATCATCTCGTCCTTGAACTTTGATGAATACAATAAGTGACAACCCCCCAAATCATGTTGGTCTGCTCCCTCGTGATGGTGATGCGTTCATAGGCTTCGTTATGAGGCACCAGGCGGACAATGCCCTCCTCAAGCTCTGACAAGTCCAGCTCCTTAATCGTGAAGCCGCCATCTACCCACGCAATCACCACATCCCCGTCCTGCGGTTCCAACGACCTGTCGATGATGACGATGTCGCCGGGATGGAAGCCGGCATCAATCATGGAATCACCCTTCACACGGGCATAGAAAGTGGCTTCACGATGACGCACCAACTCTTTGTTGAGGTCAATCGACGCTTCCTCATAGTCGGTGGCCGGCGACGGAAAGCCCGCGCGTATGCCCTCAGGAAAGTAAGGAAGTCCCACCTCCTCACCCATCTCTACCGTCAGGATTTGTATTTCGTTCATGATGAACAACGTTTTCAGCGTGCAAAAGTACATAAAAACAGGGAAATCTTACGCGTTTGCGCCAAATTATGACAAAATGCAACGGCTTTTCACTTGCTTTTCCCTATTTTTGTCACCGAAATGATATACGCACTCGTGGATTGTGACAACTGCTACGTCTCTTGCGAACGGGTCTTCAATCCCGCCCTCGAGGGCAAGCCCGTCGTCGTTCTCTCAAACAACGACGGCTGCGTCGTCGCCCGCAGCCAGGAGGCCAAGGCACTGGGCATACCCGAAGGCTTGCCCTTTTTCCAGCTGGCAGAACGGTTCCCCGGAGAAGAGATTCATGCCTTCAGCAGCAACTACACACTCTATGCCGACATGTCACGCCGCGTGATGAGCATCCTCCGCCAGAGCGCCCCGGAGATCTTCGTCTATAGCATCGACGAGGCCTTCCTCATGCTCGACCAGTCGCCCTCCATCCATCCATCCTTCAAACAACAGGAAGAGCCCCCACTGTGCGCGGCGGTTTCCCCGCCGCGTCCCATCCATCCAGCCTTCAAACAACAGGAAGAGCCCCTACTGTGCGCGGCGGTTTCCCCGCCGCGTCCCATGCAGACAGACTTCAAACAACAGGAAGAGCCCCTACTGTGCGCGGCGGTTTCCCCGCCGCGTCCCATGCAAACAGCCTTCAAACAATGGGAAGAGCCCCCACTGTGCGCGGCGGTTTCCCCGCCGCGTCCCATGCAAACAGACTTCAAACAATGGGGAGAAGCCCTTGCGGCGAAAGTGCGCAAGTGGACAGGCATGCCCGTCAGCATCGGCATCGCCCGCACAAAGACCCTCGCCAAGGTAGCCAGCAAGTTCGCAAAGCGCTACCCAGCTTACAAGAAATGTTGCTTCATCGAGACAGAAGACCAACGGCAGAAAGCGCTCTCACTCCTACCCGTCGAAGACGTGTGGGGCATCGGTCCCCGCCATGCCGCACGGCTCAAAGCAGCGGGCGTGAACACCGCGCTTGACTTCACGCATATTCCCGCGCAGAGCGTACGGCGCTCCATGACCGTCACAGGCTTGCGCACCTGGATGGAACTCCACGGACGCGACTGCATAGCGCTCGACAACCTGCCTCGCAAACACACCATCTGCACAAGCCGCAGCTTCCCCAAGACGATGGCCTCCAACGAGTCGCTCGCCACCAACGTGGCTGGCTTCGCAGCCCGTTGTGCACAGAAACTCCGAGCCCAACATAGCATCGCACAATTCGTCACCGCGTTCATCTCCACCAACCCCTTCCGCCAGGACCTCGACCAGATCTCCCTCGCCCGCACCGTCAGCTTACCCGCACCCGCCTCTTCCGACCCCGAGATCATACATGCTGCCCTCACCGCATTGCAAGCCTGCCTCAACGCAGCCTCTTCTCACCACGATCATTCCACCTACCAATGGAAGCGCGCCGGCGTCATCGTCAGCGGCATCATCCCTGACTCAGAACTGCAAACCAGCTTCTTCGACATTCCGCCCGTCCTGAAACAGAAGCTGACACGGCTCTCAGAGGTAGCAGATGCCATCAACCGCAAGCATGGCGAAGAAACCATACAAGTCGCACGCGCATTACGGGCCACCGACCCTGAAACGGGCAAAGCACTGACATTCCGCAACAGCATACTCCACGACCACCGCTCACCCTTCTATACCACAGACATTCGAGACATCATGGAGGTCAAGTAAACCTGAATCCTTTTACAGCATGAACTCGTTAATCAACCCTGTATGCTCTTCTCTGCCACCTCCACACCGACAAGCGCGATAAATGACGTTTACTCTTCCACCACATCACCCTCGTTCTCGACCCACCCAATAGCATTTCGGGAACGCCGTTTCCTCCAACTTGAAGGAATCTAACGTTTTTAACCTTGAGTCCACTTGAAAAAGTCCTGCACTCAGCCCAAAGGGACGCTCCTTGCTTGGAGAAAGGACTGTAAGCCCATAGCCCAAGGCAGCAAGCAGCGCCGAAACGCCCCAACGGGGCAGAAAGCACTCAGCCCAGGGCAGCACCGAAACGCCCCAACGGGGCAGAAAGCACTCAGCCCAGGGCAGCGCCGAAACGCCCCAACGGGGCAGAAAGCACTCAGCCCAGGGCAGCGCCCTGGGTCATAATCAACCGGTTTCATTACGCCCTGAAAGGGCAAAAGCATTCATTTTGACTTTTTCAAGTGGACTCATATCATCCATCAACACCTTTAGATTTGCGCCATTTTCACTAATAGCCATCAAGAAATTCTTTAAACGTTTATTATTATCTTGTTCTTTTGAGGTTGTATGGTTGTTCGTTTGAAAGTGACCCATATGAATGTCGCATTTTGGCTGAACTCAGGTTCAGGGGGGCTTCACGACAAGCATCAACCATACGGCCTACACCACTGTCCCAATTTTCCAAGAATGTGGGTTTGAAGAGCACGTCGGAAATGCTTGGGTTCTGTGGGAAGTTTTCAATCTCCACATGGTCATCATAGATGGAGATCCCAACGTGAGGGTTTCATGTCCTTGTATGATTGCATTAACATCCTCTATTTTTATGATGACTTATAATTGACAATGTGCTTGTAAAGGCACTCATATAATCAAAAATAAAGCATTTGTTTACCGTTTCGCGCGATCTTAAGCAAATGATGCTTAAAACAAAACTGTGGCATAACAAAAAGAAACGATTTGTGTTGAGAAATGACTACCTTTGCCAACAAATTCGACGACAATGGAACAGAAATTCAACAATAACCGATTGGATTTGCAGGTGCTACGGGGGTTCTGCGAACGAGAGGGTGAGGAAATCGCTTACCGCAAGGGTCACCAACTGGAGCGTGAGGGTGAACCTGCACAGTGGTTCGCTTTTGTCACTGAAGGATGTTTCAAATATGTAAAATATGGCATAAGCGACGACAGGGCACATATCACGTGGTTCTCGTTTGAGGGCGAGTTCGTATGTGACTACCCTACATTTTTCTATGGCCGTCCGTCACAGGCTACGATTGAGGCAATGGCGCCCAGTCGCGTACTGAGGGCTACCGGCCAGCAACTGGAACTATTCTTCAATCAAAACATGGAAACGATGAAACTACGAGCCAAGATTGGCGAGCACATCCTCAGCCAATTCCGCTCACGCTATCTTGACCTCCATTGTACTACGCCCCGTGAACGCTACGAGATGTTGCTGCAACGCTGTCCTGGTATCATGGAGTTTCTTGACTTACAAGACATCGCCTCGTTCTTAAACGTCCATCCCAATACTGTCAGCAAAATACGGCGTGACATAACATTTGGCGACAGGTAATAGTCTATAACAGATAGAAACTCTCAACCTAAGTTGAGACATTTACCCTTGGCATTTATATAATAGATTTAGCCAAGGGGCTATTTTTATGCTTTTTTGTAACTTTACGGCCCAAACAAGCAAAAATAACATCTGAAAATGGAACTAAGACATTGGACGCAAGCAGACGCAATGGAACTGACAAGCCTTTGTAATGCAGTTGACAGGCATCACCTTTCAGACCGTCTGCCCTATCCTTATACGGAAAAGGATGCGAAAGAATGGTTGAAGATGGTTACCGATAATTATACAATTACCGGTATCTATCGAGCTATTGTATATGATGGGAAACTCATAGGCAGCATATCGGTTGAGAAGAAAGATGATGATGCAGAAATCGGTTATATGCTTCTCAATGAATATTCAAACAAAGGGATTGGCACAGAAGCAGTCAGACAAGTATGTTCCATTGCATTCAAGGTCTTATCGCTTGAACATATAACGGCCAATGTCTTTCCACAAAACATTGCTTCAATTCGAGTACTACTGAAGAATGACTTCTATTATAAAGGTACTATACCAAATGCCGTCATAAAGGATGGCTATGTTTATGACTTGCTCATTTACGGATTGACAAAAGAGACAATAAAACGGCGCAGGGGGAAAAGTCCGTGGATAAGCCCCCATGCCACCTAACCAAATATCTTAGCGCAACGGAACATGAAGAAGGGCAGGTCATTGACCCCATGCACCTGTGCTCTTAAGCCCTTCACCTTTGAATTGAA
>JAGCPY010000075.1 GCA_017965425.1 Bacteroidaceae bacterium
AAAGAAGTTTACAACCCGTAGGGCAGTCATCCTTCACGCTACTTGGCTGGTTCAGGCTCTCGCCCATTGACCAATATTCCTCACTGCTGCCTCACGTAGGAGTTAGGACCGTGTCTCAGTTCCTATGTGGGGGACCTTCCTCTCAGAACCCCTAACGATCGAAGGCTCGGTGGGCCGTTACCCCGCCGACTACCTAATCGTACGCATCCCCATCGGTGTACCGATGAATCTTTAATTGTAAGAGGATGTCCTCGAACAACCACATCCGGTATTAATCCTCCTTTCAGAGGGCTATCCCGGAGTACACGGCAGGTTGGATACGCGTTACGCACCCGTGCGCCGGTCGCCATCAGGTGTATTGCTACACCCATGCTGCCCCTCGACTTGCATGTGTTAAGCCTGTAGCTAGCGTTCATCCTGAGCCAGGATCAAACTCTTCATCGTGGAAATATCTCTGTGAACCGGCCTCCGGACACCCCGACGTCCCATGACGGTGCCCTAGGGGCATCCGCGAGGGGGAGGGAGCAGGGAAGCTGGCCACGTCGTCTGTATCTAAGGCGACGCCACGGGGAGAGCGACCTCTGTAAATGGGCTGCAGAAATGACGGTTTGTCTTGTAACTTGTCTCCTGTACTACTTTGTCTCGTTGGTCATCATTTCAAGGATCGCATTTTGTTGCGTTTGAGCCCTTGAGCACCGTCTTGAACCCTTCAAGGAGGCTCTCTTTCTCATTTGCGGGTGCAAAGGTACGACTTCTTTGAATACTGACCAAACTTTTGAGAAACTTTTTTCAATGAAAAATAAAAAAAAGAGGTTTGAGATTGACTCACATCAAGACCTTCCCGCGCGTACATTATTATATTATTTATAGCGCGCCAAATACTCATCAAGACATTCTCCTGTTACTTTCTCAAAACATGTGCGGGCTGTTTTGATGGTTCCGAATCCTGCATCAAGGCATTCTCTCAAGTTGTGTGCTTCACCACGGGCAATCATACGTTTCAGTTCTGCGATGCGATACGTATTGATATATTCATGAATACTATAATATCCCTGGCTACGAACACACTGTAAGATCAGATGCCGGTTAATTCCCACTCCCTCACACAGCTGGTCTCGTCCAAAAGAGCTCTCTTTCCAGTCTTCACGATGATGCTGCATCCAGAAATCAACACGTTCAAAACGTTGGTGGTTAGCTTCGTTGAAGTCCTCTCTGTCAGTCTGTTCAATCTGTTCTACTTCAGGAGCAGAATCCACTTCGACTATTGTGGGCATAGGGAGGCTCAAAGCCAGTGTTTCGAGCGTCCGAAAACACATATAGAGATTGGCAAGCGTGAACACAATGAGCCAAATCTCGAACCCCAAGATGGTGAAATGCAAGTTAATCCACATATAAAGGCAGGAGTTAAACCCCAGCACCGTTGCATAGCCGATAAGATAGCGTGGTACATCTGGAAAACGGAGCATTGTACGTGGAAGATAGAATATGTTGATGATGTAGTAAACGCTCACTGCCAGCATCGCCAACCGAAGCAGCACATCAAACGTCAGGAAATGTCTTGTCAACTCACTCCACGTATAATAATTTAGAGAAGTCATTCCCAATAACGTCATCACCCCGTAAACTAATGACAACACTAAAACAGGCAAGGCATAGAACCACATTCGTCCCCATTGCAGATACCCCGGCATGGTTATGCTCAACGGATAAATACTTTGGAGGAAGACCCAGCCCATTAGTCCTACAAGTGGACCAGGATGCAGGATGGCCGGCACGGTGGATTCTATTGTTTCGGCAAAAGGAATAACACATCCCACAGCCAGCCCGAAGATGCCCATAATCCAAGCGATGGATAGGAACTGCACCTTATGACGTGCAAAAAGTGCCATCACACAGGTGATGACAAGGTGAGCCACAAAGGAGCACGTAAGTATGAAGGATAATGAGATATGCGGCATAACCGTTATGATTTATCAGTTTTTTGGTAGATAAAGTGCCTTTTTTCGCCCATTTATGCCCCTCAAGCGTGGCAAAGATACACAGTTTCTGATAAATCCGCAAATTTAGTCCTTCAAATTGTTGTCAATTCATCTGATTTGGGTATCTTTGCCGCAGACTAACATCAAAAACGCTGAAATTATGTACAAAAAGATTCAAGAGACCGCCGCTTGGCTAAAGACAAAAATGCCCACGCATCCAACTACGGCCATCATCCTTGGCACGGGCTTAGGACGTCTGGCCGAAGAAATCAAGGTAACATTGACCATCGATTATAAAGACATACCGAACTTCCCTGTTTCTACCGTAGAGGGCCATAGTGGCTGTCTCATTTTCGGCAAGTTGGGCGAGAAAGACGTCTTAGCCATGCAAGGCCGGTTCCACTATTATGAGGGCTACTCGATGAAAGAAGTCACATTCCCCATTCGTGTCATGTACGAGATAGGCATCAAGACGCTGTTCGTCAGCAATGCTGCCGGCGGCACCAATCCCGACTTCGAAATCGGCGACCTGATGATTATCACGGACCATATCAACTACTTCCCCGAGCACCCATTGCACGGACCTAATTTCCCCACCGGCCCTCGTTTCCCCGACATGCACGAAGTTTACGATCGTGAGTTGATTCGCCTGGCAGACTCTATCGCTGCAGAGAAAGGCATCAAGGTTCAGCACGGCGTCTATGTAGGCACTCAAGGTCCCACCTTCGAAACACCTGCCGAATACAAGCTTTTCCGTATCTTCGGAGCCGACGCCGTAGGCATGAGCACCGTGCCCGAAGTCATTGTAGCACACCATTGTGGTATCCGCGTCTTCGGAGTATCTGTCATCACGGATCTGGGCGTAGAAGGAAAAATCATCGAAGTCAGTCACGAAGAAGTGCAAAGAGCCGCCGACGCCGTGCAGCCGCTAATGGCTAACATCATGCGGGAGATGATCAATCGCAATTAAGCAGTCCATGTAGCCATGCGGCTGATGGTACTTACAATCAACTATGGAAATTGCAGAACTGGGTGAGTTTGGGTTAATCCACCACCTCACCAAAGACATTGAAATCAAGAATGCCGAGACCCGCAAGGGCGTGGGTGACGATTGCGCCGTGCTGGAATATCCAACAGGCCGTCAGGTATTGGTGACCACAGACCTGTTGATGGAAGGTGTCCACTTTGACCTCCAATATGTTCCGCTCAAGCATTTAGGCTATAAGAGTGCCATGGTCAACCTCTCAGACATCTATGCCATGAACGGTCGTCCCCGGCAGATGACGGTCTCTTTGGCTGTTTCCAAGCGGTTCAAGGTCGAGGATTTGGAAGACTTCTATGCAGGTCTGAGGTTAGCATGTGAAGCGTGCCAATGCGACATCGTGGGCGGCGACACCACTTCCTCGATGACAGGATTAGCTATCAGCATCACGTGTATCGGTGATGCAGAAACCGAGAAAGTCGTCTATCGAAACGGCGCACAGCCCAACGACCTTATCTGTGTTTCTGGAGATTTGGGTGCAGCCTACATGGGCCTTCAACTGCTGGAACGCGAGAAAGCCGTGTATAACGAGCAAGTGCGCGAAGTCAGACAGCGCGGTGAGAATCCAGATACATTACCTCCTTTTCAGCCCGACTTTTCGGGACGTGAATACCTGTTGGAACGTCAGTTGAAACCCGAAGCCCGTCGCGACATCGTAGAAGCTTTGGCCAAGGCCGATATCCTGCCCACGGCTATGATGGACATCAGCGACGGCCTGAGCAGCGAGCTCATGCACATTTGCACACAGAGCCATACCGGCTGCCGCATCTACGAAGACCGGCTGCCGCTAGATTACCAGACAGCCGTCATGGCTGAAGAGCTGAACATGAACGTCACCACCTGCGCCCTCAATGGAGGCGAAGACTATGAGCTGCTGTTTACCGTGCCACTTATCTTGCACGACCGCGTATGTGCCATCCCTGACGTGAAGGTCATCGGACACATCACCAAACCCGAACTAGGCCTTCAACTGGTATGCCGCGACGGTGTGGAGATGGAACTGAAAGCACAGGGGTGGAACCCTTTGAAAAGTAGAAAATGAAAGACTGAAAAAGTGAATAGTGGAAGGTGACCTCATCCATATTAACGATTGGCTGAAACCGCTCTCATGGTTCTACGGAGCAGGTGTATGGGTGCGCAACATGCTGTTCGATTCGGGGGTACTGAAAGAACAGACCTATGAGCGGCCAGTCATCTGCATCGGCAACATCACCGCCGGTGGCACAGGCAAGACGCCCCACACCGAGATGTTGCTACGCTTGTTGCTGCCTCGCTACCGTGTGGCCGTTCTCAGTCGTGGTTACAAACGCAGGTCAAGGGGCTTCCGTTTGGCAACCCTGAAGAGCACGATGCGCGAGATCGGTGATGAGCCTTGGCAGATGAAGCAGAAATTTCCAGAAGCCATCGTTGCTGTTGACGTCAACCGACGTCGCGGCATCCAGCGTCTGTTGACCGACGAACAGACCCGCGCCGTCGATGTCATCCTTCTCGACGATGCCTTCCAGCACCGCTATGTCCGCGCCGGAATGAACATTCTTCTGACCGACTACCACCGCCTCATTACTGACGACTATCTGTTGCCCGCCGGGCGACTCCGGGAGCCTTGCCAGGCGGTGAACCGCGCTTCGGCAGTCATTGTCACCAAGTGTCCAACCGACATGAAACCAATTGACTACCGTGTCATCCACAAGGCTTTGAGTCTAAAGCCCTTCCAGCAACTCTTTTTCTCCACCTTCCACTATGGGAAGCTGCGTCGTTTGTTCGGTGATACGCCTGGACAGGCAGAAGAACTCACTCCGGACACCCACGTCCTCCTACTCACGGGCATTGCCACGCCGCAGCAGATGATGATGGACCTGCAACGCATCACCCGCCACATCACCCCCCTCTCCTTCCCAGACCATCATGAGTTCAAAGCACACGACGTTCAGCGGATAGAGGATGCTTTCACCGCCATGCAAGGCAGCAAGCGCCTTATCATCACGACAGAGAAAGATGCTTCCCGCTTGCTCCTGATCCAGAACCTGACCCCTATCGTTCGCCGCCATATCTATGTCCTTCCCATTGAAGTAGCGTTCCTCCGCGGCCAAGACGAAGCGTTCAGCCAATTCATCCAATCTTTTGTCATAGAGAACATGAGTGCGGGATAACTTCAAGACATGAAGAGTTGTCTGGTAGCGAGGGCAAAAAGCTTGCTTTATAGAATTGACTGAATGTCAATTCGGCGTGAGCGACGACGCCAAAACTCCTTTGGCGGCGACGGGGGACAGCCGTAGGCTGTGAAATGTAAACATTTTTCTTAGGGTAGCTTTGCAAATTTCCCCATGAAACCTCGGAGCGCCCTCGGAGGGACCTCGGAGGGACTCTGAGATAATTTCTCTTCCGTTCTCTTCTGTTCGTCATAATTTATTACTTTTGAGATCTTTTAAACTTTGCTAATTGGAAGAGCAGAGAAGGTTTCGCTGTTTTTTTGTTCATTTTTCTTTCTCCTATTCAATTTTTCGCTACTCTTGCCGTTTAACAATTATTTACGGGGGTATTGGATTGAGCGTTGTGGGCGAGGAATACGACGAGCACGCGACATACCTGCTGGGGTCTGTCTTTTCCACTTTCTCCGCCAATCCCCTCCATCACCCAGGCTTGTCGTTCGGCGGTTTCCTTGCTGAAACCATCCCGTTCACCACCGAACAGATTCACCGCCACCTGACTTCCACCCTCAGCAGTGCCCTTGGCCACAACGCCCAGCTCACCTACAGTCTCTGCGACAGCAACCATGTTCTCCAAGCCCGCCTCTCCGCGAACGGCCACCTGCGGCCTTCACGCAACGAACGCATCATGGAAGTGAACTGCCAACCCTTCAACAAGCGTACTTCCTCGCGCACATTCACCCCCGCCTTGGACCTCTACTATCACCAGGACTTCCGCCGCCACCAGGCGCTGACGGCCAACGTCGTGGCCACCTACCTCAAATCCACGGGCCACGTCGAGAACAACGAGGACGGAGCCTACGCCTACGACACCGACGGCCGCACGAGTTCCCTCTGGAGCGAAGCCATCTACGAAAACCGCCTGCAGCCCTTCTCCCTTTCCACCGGCCTCCAATTCAACCTCCACCGCAGCCATAACGTTTATGAAGGCGACGTCTGCGCGACCAACCAACTGCACACCACGGGGTACGTACCTTTTCACCCAGTTGCAGGGCCAGCACTGCAAGCTCAAATACATGGCGGGCCTGGGCATCAGCCAGCGCCACTACAGTCAAGGAAGCAACCGTCAGGACTTCTGGCTCTTCCGCCCAAAATGCGACATCGGCTATGCTCTCACCGAACATGTCCACCTGCGCTATGCCTTTGAACAGAGCCAGCATGTCTCCAGGATGGCGCTCGTCAGCGATGTCAGCATCAAGCAGAGATGATAGATTCCGCCGGGGAAACCGGCGGACACACTGCTGTTTTCCGCAAGATTTTGTCCTAAAAAAGTCATCTATCTGTAAATAAAGAAGTTGCAATCCATTAGAGGGTCGTTTTGGGTCACCTCGTTTCTTCGTTTCGGTTGATTTTAAGGGTAAAAACACCAGGAAATCCACTTCATCTGAGGACTTCTAGATAAAAAATGCTATCTTTGTGGCATGTTTGTCGAGAAGAAGCAGAACAAATCGGTCAGTACCTCCGTGCGCATCATGCAGAAAGTGCATGGGAAGCGGAAGTGCGTCAAGGTGATTGGATATAGCAGTGATGCAGAAGAGATAGGTCTTCTTATCAAACGGGGGAACAGGTGGATAGAAGAGCACCAGACAGGTGTCCCCCTCTTCGAATTTGACGATGAAGCTACAGCATACGACAAAGTGCTTGCGGGCTTGCGCCAAAGCCAGCTCAGGCTGGTTGGGCCGGAACTCATCTATGGAACATTGTTTGACCGCATCGGCTATGACAAGTTAAAGACTGAGAACAATGCCCTGTTCTGTGCTTTGGTAGTTACCCGGCTCTATCACCCGGGAAGCAAACTCAGGACAGCGGAGTACATGGAACGCTTCATGCACAAGTCCTACTCACCGGATGCCATCTATCGTTTCCTTGACGAGCTGTGCGCAAGGAACAAGACACCGGATCAGGTGCGTGAGGCAGAGGATGGGAGCATCGGCGTGAAATGGCAGGTGGAGCAAGTGGCCTTTGAACACACGAAGGCGGTCATGGGCGGTCAGGTTACGGTGGCTTTTTACGACACAAGCACGCTCTACTTCGAGTCACAGGAGGATGATGTCCGCGTACCCGGCTACTCCAAGGACGGCAAGAGCGAGAATCCGCAGGTGGTGCTGGGGCTGCTTGTTGCTGCTGGCGGGAATCCCATAGGCTATGAGCTTCACAAGGGGAACCAATATGAAGGTTCGACGCTGCTGCCGATAGTCAAGAAGCTGGAGAAGCGCTTCAACCTGTCCCATCCGATGATTGTGGCCGACGCAGGGCTGCTCAGTGACAAGAACATCGAGCAGCTGGAGAAGGAGGGCTACGAATACATCATCGGTGCAAGGATAAGGTCTTTGTCAAAAGCAGACAAGGAGGCCGTGCTGAAACTCGGTTTGAAGGACGGCTGGCTGAAATCCATGACCATCAAGGGAAAGCGGTATGTAATATCAATGAGCGATGAACGTGCCAAGAAAGATGCCAGGGACAGGGAGAAAGGTGTCAAACGGCTCGAAAAACGGTTTGCTGGCGGAAAGATCACGAAGGCATCTGTCAATAACAGAGGCTACAACAGATTCCTCACGCTACAGGGAGAGACAACCGTGACCATTGACAGGGATAAGATAGCTGAGGACGCGCGGTTGGACGGCCTGAAGGGATATGTGACCAACAGCAAGATCAGGAACAAGGCGGTTGTCGAGAACTACAGAAATCTTGCCTTTATCGAAAGGGCGTTTCGCATGAACAAGACCGATCTGGCCATACGACCAATCTACCATCGGCTGTTCAACCGCATCGAGGCACATGTCTGCATCTGTTTCACTGCATATACCATCCTGCTGGAACTGGAACGGACTCTAAGGAAAACGGCTGATAAGAAGAACAAGAAGCCTGGCATCACTATTTACCGAGCGAAGTTTTTTGCCGAGAGCCTGTATGAGATAGAATATGTGAACCCCTACAACGGCAAGAAGATGTCCGTTATGCTCCGCACAGACTACGATGAGGAGGTCGTGAAGCTACTGGATGCAATCGGTCTGAAACCGTAACCCCCGATTTGGGTCACCCCGTTGCGGAAAACAGGAAATACATGGCGGGCCTGGGCATCAGCCAGCGCCACTACAGCCAAGGAAGCAACCGTCAGGACTTCTGGCTCTTCCGCCCAAAATGCGACATCAGCTATGCACTCACCGAACATGTCCAGCTGCGCTATGCTTTTGAACAGAGCCAGCATGTCTCCAGGATGGCGCTCGTCAGCGATGTCAGCATCAAGCAGAGATGATAGATTCCGCCGGGGAAACCGTCGGACACAGTGATGAGGGGAGAGGTATTGACAATTCCTCACCTATTCCTCACCTGTCCATCACGTGTAGGAAGGTCTTCACGTTCCGGGCAAAACGTGTACACCTTCTCGCTGTCATGCATTCCGGTTGTCTGTTATGAGCAAAAATGCAGGAAGTATGATGTTTTCAGAGGAAAAAAGAGACGGCTTTCGATTCTTTTTCCTACTTTTGCACGCAGAAGACAGACCACTCAAACTAAAACCACTAAAAGATGATGAAAATTGGAGACAAAGCGCCCGAGGTATTAGGGCATGATGAGAACGGACGGGAGATCCGACTCGAACAGTTCAAAGGACAGAAACTCGTCCTCTATTTCTATCCGAAAGACAACACCAGCGGTTGCACCGCAGAAGCTTGCAGCATCCGCGACAACTACGGTGCGCTGCGCAAGAAGGGCTACGCCGTCGTGGGGGTGAGCGTGGATAGCGCCTCCAGCCACCAGAAGTTCAAGCAAAAACACGAGCTGCCGTTCCCGCTCATTGCCGACGTCGATCACACCTTGGTCGAGCAGATGGGTGTCTGGGCCGAGAAATCGATGTACGGTCGCAAGTACTTCGGCACCGTGCGCACGACGTTCCTCATCGATGAAGACGGCATCATCCAGGACATCATTGCCGGCAAGCAGATCAAAACAAAAACCCACGGCGAGCAACTGATGGCTCTCTGAAATCTTGAACAGCCAAGACCATGACACAAAGAGCCATCATCGTTGGCGCCAGCTCGGGCATCGGGCGCGAAGTGGCCTTGCTGTTGCTGGCCGAAGGATGGCACCTCGGCATCGCCGCACGGCGCGAGGAGCCTCTGTTGGCCTTGCAGCGCGAAGCACCGGAGCGGGTTCATGTGAAGACCATTGACGTCACCCAGCCGGATGCAGACATCCGTCTGCTCAGCCTCATCGAGGACGTCGGAGGGATGGACCTTTATTTCCATGCCTCTGGCATCGGACGCCAGAACCGCACCCTCGAGCCCGCCATCGAACTGAGCACCGTCGAGACAAATGCACTGGGTTTCACCCGCATGGTAGGGGCGGCCTATCGCTACTTTTCTGAACAAGGCCGCGGACATCTAGCCGCCATCACCTCCATCGCCGGCACGAAAGGCCTTGGACCGGCACCCGCCTATTCAGCCACGAAAGCCCTTCAGGCCAACTACCTTCAAGCCCTGGAACAACAAGCCAGACAGCGCGGTCTGCCCATCGACTTCACCGACATCCGTCCCGGGTTCGTAGATACCGCTTTGCTGAACGACCACTTCCCGTACCCGATGATGATGAGGCCGGAAGCCGTTGCGCGTGACATCGTGAAATCCATCCACCGCCGTCGCCACGTGCGCATCATCGACATTCGTTACCGCATCCTCACGGCGCTATGGCGAATGGTTCCGGGCTGGGTGTGGAGACGCATGAAGCTATAACGTAGCAGCATAAGCCGTCAACGCGAGGTGATGTCGGGCCACTTCCGGACGCATGGCTTCGTGAAGGGGCATATTCGGAGGGTTGATGCCGTGAACCGTCGAAAAGCCAGCTGCGAGGAGCGCTTCGCTGTCTTCTACGGCTCCTGCGAGGAGGTGACAGGGGACACCGGCGCGATGTGCATGGCGAAGGACGATGGCGGGCAGCTTGCCCATGAGTGTCTGAGGGTCGGCATGTCCTTCGCCCGTGATGATGAGGTCTGCGTCGGCCACCAGTTCGTCGAAACACAGTTGTTCCAAGAGCAACTCGGCTCCAGAGCGTCGTTCTGCACCGAAGAACTGCATGAACGCGTAGCCTAACCCGCCAGCCGCCCCGGCGCCGGGCTCACGGCTCTTGTCGAACCCCATCCGCCGTGCGTTTTCCTGAGCAAAAGCCCTGGCACGTCGATCCAGTTCCAGAACCATGTCGGGCGTTGCTCCCTTCTGCGGACCGAAGACGGCAGCTGCACCGTCAGGTCCACAGAGCGGGTTGTCCACGTCCGTGGCTATCAGGAAAGAAGACCCTCCCCTCACCCTCCCTTGCAGGGAGGGAGTGGTATGCATTTCTGATGGAGAAGATTCTTGCCCCCTCCCTACAAGGAAGGGGAAGGGAAGAGTCTCTATCATCCCCACGCCCGCGTCGCTGATGCCACTGCCTCCGAGCCCCACGATGAAGCGCTTGCAGCCGTGACGTATGGCATCTGCGAGCAAGTCGCCGACGCCACGAGAAGATGCCAGCAGCGGATGACGCTCCTCCGGTTTCAGCAGATGCAGGCCACAAGCTTCGGCCACTTCCAGCACAGCCAAATCCCCGGCTTTCAGGTATTTCGCCCAAACAGGTCGCAACAAGGGGTCGTTCACCGCCACCGACATCCATTCCCACGTCGTTTCCAATCCTTTCTCCATCGCTCTTTTGAAGGCGAAGGCATAGGCTTCGAGCCATCCTTCTCCGCCGTCGCTGACGGGTAGGCAGACGACCTCGGCTTTTGGCCATCGTTTGTGAAAACCCTCTGCGGCAGCCCGTCCTGCTTCTGCGGAACTGAGACAACCCTTGAAGGAATCGATGGCGATGAGTATTCGCCGTGGCTGTATGTTTTTTCTGAGTGAGGCGTGGGGGGTCACGGAGTTAGGATTTGGAAAGCTGTGAGACGCGTGTGGCTCCAGGTTGTCCTAAAGGCAAACCAACCGTGGAGGAGGGGTTGTGGGTCGGTGTAATCGACGAGGAGTTGATTGTCGATGAAGTAACAGGTGCGTCCGTAGTCGTATATCTCAATGCGGATGTCATACCAATGGTTGGGGCACAGGAGGTGAGCCGCGTCGGTGTATTCCATCAAGACGGGAGGCCGTCGTGCGGCGTCGGTGACGGCCAGCGTGTCCCCGTCGTAGCGACGGAAACGTGTGGTCGTGTTGTGGTTGCCGCCATATCCGAGATAGTAGCACTGCAAGCGGTAGCTTTCGGTGAATCGTCCGCCCCGTCGGGCGAGTCCTGTCCAAGGTTCGCTGGACATCCAGAAGCAGTTGAGGTCGGATAAACGGTCGCAAGGTCCGCCATCTACCACGACACAGGCACGGTATTTGATGACACAAGGAGCGTCGATTCGCCGGTTCCACCAGAGAGAAAGCCCTTTTGGCGAAGTGATGTCCAGGGTGTCACCCCGGAGCAGGATGCGTGTCTGCGGCGACTCTGCCTCGATGCACCAGTGGGTATGCTGGAGGTTATGGTTTTGTGCATGGACGGGCAGGCCGGCGACAAGAGCCAGCAGGAGCAAGAGCCAGCCGGCAATCGGTTTGTCTTTTATCGTGAGAGTGTGTTTCATTGTAGGTGGAGGCACGCGGGCGAACCGCATGGCACAGGGAGGTGTGTCAGCGGATGAGATGATAGCGGTTGCCAGCGAGTTTCTTGATTCGCCCTTGCATTTCGAGGGAGAGGAGGAGCGGCGTCAGGCTGGCAGCGGGTAGGGCGGTCTTGACAATCAGTTCGGAGAACATGAGGTCGCCCTCGCTATTGCTGAAGGCGTTGATGACGGGTTGTTCCTCCGGGGATTCGGCTGGAGCGACACCGCCGTTGGCGGCCGTGGAGGAAGCGTTGGAAGAAGTGTCGAGAGAAAAAGAAATGGTTCCCTGCCCGTCCTTTTCACAGACAGGTTCCCAGCCGAGGTCGCTGAGAAGTTCTTCTGCAGACGTCAACAGGCGTGCGGCTTGTTGACGGATTAAATGCAGACATCCGGCAGCGGCTTTATCTGTGGTGCGACCGGGAAAGGCGAAGACCTCACGGTTGTAGCCATTGGCCATCTCGGCGGTAATCAGCGAACCACCATGCTCGTGGCTCTCGACGACGATGGTGGCATCCGCGAGGCCGGCGACAATTCGGTTTCGCTGTACGAAGTTCACCTTCTCGATGCGTGTGTGGCTCATGTGTTCGGTGACGAGTCCTCCCGTGGCGAGCATTTCAATAGCCGTCTGGCGGTGGAGGCGCGGATAGATCTCGTCGAGCCCATGAGCCAAGACCGCAGCCGTGGGCAGATGATGAGCCAGGGCGGCACGGTGGGCTGCGATGTCGATGCCGTAGGCCAAGCCGCTGATGACAAGCGTATCTGGCAGCAAGCGTTGCAGGTCGGCAGCGAGGGTGTTGCAGAGGTCGCGTCCGCGTTCGGTGCATTGACGTGTTCCGACGATGCTGATGATGTGCGGCGCATTGAGCTGTAGATTGCCCAGCGTATAAAGCACGAGCGGCGCGTCCTCGCATTGTCGCAGACGCGTGGGGTAGGCTGCTTCGTCCTGAATCGCAATGACCTTAATATGATGCGTACGTGCGTAAGTAAGTTCCTCTTCACAACGTGGCAGTTCCTTGTCCATGCCAGTCAGCAGGTCGGCAGCGCGAGGCGAAAAGTGCTCCATCATCCGACCCAGCTCATGGCGGTTCTCGTAAACAGCCGTGGCACTGCCCACCTCATTCAACAGTGTGTGCTGGTTCGACGCACTGAAGGGAAGCAGGCGCGTCAAGGCCATCGTATAGAGAAGTTCCTGGTCTGTCATCATTTTCATTCTTCACTTTTCACTCTTTCATTTTTCATTTTCAAGCAGCGCGTCCAGCTCTGGAACCCCCATGCTGAGGGTGCCGTTGACGACACAGACGTTGTCGATGGTCGCACGCAATGACAAGGCGTGGTCGGGCAGTCGGTAGATGTCCTGGCGGAAGACGTACTTGGGTCCGACCTTCGACACATTCAGGCACGAGAGGTATTCGTCGCCACTGCGCAAAGGGGTCTTGAACGACATCGTCACGCGCGCCACGACGGCATCGATGCCACGCGCATGGAGGTCGGCGAAACTGATGCCTTGGGCGTGAAGGAACTCATGGCGGGCGTGCTCGCAGAAATGCTGGTAGTTGGCATTATTGACGATGCCCTGAAGGTCGCATTCATAATCGCGAACCTTCTGACGAAGGGTGAAGCGGTATTGCATTATCTATTTTTGTTTGAGATATTCATATCCGAAGCGACAGCGAAGACAATCCTTGCGGTCGCAGTATTCGCGCTTGAGTTGGATGAGCGCCTGACTGTCCGCAGCCGTGGACACGTTGAGGCCACAGTGTTGCCATTGGCGGATGATGGCATTGGCCTCGGGGCGTATGCTCTCGAGAAGCGAGGCCGCACGTTCCTGCATGGCCTCGTCGTTATGAGCACTTCCGTAGGCGAAGAGCATGGGGCAGACGGTGTTGATGATGAGCAGGTCGAGGCTGGCGGGTGACAGTTGTTTCTGATTGGGTTTGTTCTCCAAACCGAACAGGAAATGTGTCTGCCAATATTCGGACGGAGACGTGGCAAGAGCTCGGTGGAGGTCTTCGCGCGAGGCGGCTTTCATGAGGGAAGCAAAGGAGGCCGTTCCGCGGATGTAGAGCTGTGCCAGCTGGACAATGCGCAAATGGGGAAAGCTCTGCGGACGCAGACGCAGATAGCGCCAGTGCAAAGTATTTTTGAGTTCAGGGAGGCTGAATTTATGACGTAAGTAATGCCATTCTGCTTGCAGGCGATGCAGGTAGTCGTCGTCCTGAGCGGCCTTCTGGGCAGAAGCGGGCATGGCTTCGAGCTCCAACAGCCCTGCCGAACCGAGGAAAAGGGCTTCGATCTGGAACGGATTGTCACGATGTTTCGCGGCTGCTGTCAAAGGAAAATGGCGTGCCCATGTCTCGAAGGCATCGCCGTTGAGTCCGAAACCGAAGTTCCGCGCCAAGGCGATGAAGAGCGTACGTTCCCAGTCGCCGTTGCAGGCTTCGAGCCAGTTGAGCTGGCGCTGTGCACGTTCTGTGAGCCGCTCGGCCAGGAGAGCCGACATCCATGAATGCACCAACAATGTCGGAAGCTGGGGAATGATGCGCCAGCAACGTGGGTAGTCCTCGGTCTGACAAAGCTCGGCATAGTGAACCTTCACATTGTCGGGGACGGGCAGGCAGAGCTGTGGCGGGCGTCGGCCGCTGGCGGTGACGACGTCGGCATCGGCTGTTTCGACGACGTGCAAGATGATGCTGTCGTAAGCGGCATCAGTGTGGTGGCCGTGGCGTGTCCAGTCACTGGAACGCGTATGGAGCTCCACATTGCCCACCCACATTGTTCCGCCGATGCGCACCTTGGCGTTGAAGAAGTCGGGGCCGGCGTCGTGGTTGTGCAAGCCCGGATCAATCACCTCCAACGTCTGACCGTCGGTGGTCAGAAGCGGGTCGAGGGGAAGGATGCGGTGTTTCCAGACGTAATGCAGCAGTTTTTCCATCACAGCGGAGCGTTTTGTGTTGCAAAAGTAATGAAAAAAGGAACATGAACGGCACGTAAGAAGCAGTTTTCTTCTGCGCAAAACTAAAAGAAGATTAAAAAACGGTGCTCACAGCACATTTCGTTGGCCGAAAAAGCTTCTTTGCGTGGCAAAACCACTATCTTTGCGCCCATATTCAAGGAATAGGCAATGAAAATAGCTTTAGTAGGATATGGCAAGATGGGGCGCATGATAGAAGGCATCGCCCTCAGCCGCGGACACGAGATTGTCTGCAAGATAGATGTTGACAACCAACAGGATTTCGAGAGCGAGGCTTTCCGCACAGCCGACGTGGCCATCGAGTTCACAGCTCCCTCGGTAGCCTATGGCAATGTGCAGCGTTGCTTCCAGGCGGGCGTGAAGGTTGTTTCTGGCTCGACGGGCTGGATGGCAGCTCACGCCGACGAAGTGCGCCGACGATGTAGCGAAGAGGGTAAGACGCTCTTCTGGAGTTCCAACTTCTCGGTCGGCGTATATATCTTCGGTGCCGTCAACAAGTATTTGTCGCGCATCATGAACGGCTTCCCCGAATACCAGGCACGTATGGAGGAAGTGCACCACATCCATAAACTAGACCATCCCAGCGGCACGGCCATCACGCTGGCAGAGCAAATCATCCAGACCCACCCCCAGCCCCTCTCTGGGGAGGGAGGACTAGACCGGGAGCAAGCTTTCTCCTCACCAGTTTCCTCTCCCCAGGAAGGGGGTGGGGATGGGGTCTTTGAGTCGCATGTCGGTTGGGTGCCCATTACCTCTTTCCGCCGTGGCGAAGTGCCTGGCATTCACAGCATCACGTGGGACAGCGAGGCAGACCAGATCACCATCACACACGACGCCCACTCGCGAAAGGGATTTGCGCTCGGTGCTGTCCTGGCTGCCGAGTACACGGCCACGCACACAGGGTTGCTGACGATGGACGACCTCTTCCACTTCTAACCGTTAAATCTTGAATACAGAATATATGAAGAAGCTTGAGAAAAAGACCACATGGAAGGACTGGGCAAAGATGCTCGTCATCGTGGCATTGTATATATGGTTCCTTGCCTGGGTAGATGCGTGGTGGGGTCTCATCGTCGTTCCCTTTATTTTCGACGCCTACATCACCAAGAAGATTCCCTGGACGTGGTGGAAGGAGCTGGAAAATCCTGTCACCCGCACCATCATGTCGTGGGTCGATGCCATTGTGTTCGCGCTGGTGGCCGTGTATTTCGTCAACATCTATTTCTTTCAGAACTACACCATTCCGTCGTCGTCCCTTGAGAAGAGTTTGCTTGTCGGCGACTACCTCTTCGTCTCGAAGATGAGTTATGGCCCCCGTGTCCCGCAAACCCCCCTCTCTCTGCCCCTCGTGCAGCACACCCTGCCCAACGGTATGAAGAGCTACAGCGAACTCATCCAGTGGGACTATAAGCGTGTGTCGCCGAAGCCCGTCGCACTGAACGACATCGTTGTCTTCAACTATCCGTCCGGTGACACCGTCGTGGCCAATCCTCTTATCCAGGCACAGGATTTCTATGGCATGTGCTACGGCTACGGACGCCAGATTGTGCAGCAGAACAACATCCTTCCCGACATGGACAGCCTCTCGATCCTCCAGCAACGACAGCTCTACGGCATCTTCTACAGCGTCGGACGGCAGTATATCGAAGAGAACCGCACGGAGTTCGGTGAAATCCTCTCGCGTCCCGTGGACAGACGAGAGAACTATGTCAAGCGCTGCGTGGGACTGCCCGGACAGACGTTGCAAATCAAGGACCGCATCATCTACCTCGACGGAGTGGCCAACAAAGAGCCGGACAATGTACAATACAACTACCACATCCGCCTGAAGGAAAAACTGCCCGAGACCCTGACACGTGAGCTCGGCCTCTCCGACGACGACCTCCGCGACCTGCACCAGACGGGCGAAATGCCCCTCACCGCCGCCGCACGAGACCGTTTGCTGCAATGCACCGACTGCGTGGAGAGCATAGAGATTGACACCACAAGCTCCACAGCAGAACTCTATCCCCTCAACGGATATACAGGTTGGACGCGCGATAACTACGGCCCCATCTGGATTCCAAAACGAGGCGAAAGTGTTCAGCTGACCTTGGAAAACCTGCCCGTTTACGAACGCCCCATCGCTGTTTACGAAGGCAACAAGCTACGCATCGACGACAACGGAACCATCTATATCAACGACACCGTCGCCACAAGCTATACCTTCCGAATGGATTATTATTGGATGATGGGCGACAACCGACACAACAGCGCCGATTCACGCTACTGGGGCTTTGTGCCCGAAGACCACATCGTCGGCAAGCCTATCATGATATGGCTCTCCACAGACAAAGACCGCGGATGGTTCAGCGGACACATCCGATGGAACCGCCTCTTCCGATGGGTGGATCAAATCAACTGAACCTGCATCAACAAACCTCACAGCCGGAACGCCTACACGTTCCGGCTGTTTCGTATGCACCTTCGCAACCGAACGTGTACATAAGAGGCTGCTTACGTATATACCTGACGGCAGAAAGCCCCGCAAATAAAGCACGTTTCGGTCAAAAAACAACAATTCAGCATCAAATTCCTATGTTTTTCCTGAAAGTCTTTTCCGTTTGACGAATAAAATGTATCTTTGCCACACCTTTACAACTTCTAACAGATACTTTCATACCTAAAATAGAGATTTTGAATATGGCAATCACTGTCGGTTTGATAGGCTTCGGTCGCATGGGCCGATGCTATCTTCAGACGCTGCAACAAGACCAGCGCTACCGCGTGACCTATATATGTGACCCCGACGAGGGATGCCGCACGTTGGCAAGCCAGCTATGCCCCGAGGCAAAAGTGGTGGCACACGAAGATGCCATCATGAATGCACTGGACGTTCAGGTCGTGGTGCTCTGCGCCCTGTGCGACAGCCGTCCCGAACAAATACGCCGGGCATTGGAGGCCGGGAAACACGTCGTGACGGAAAAGCCGTTGGCTCCACTCATTGAACAAGAATGGCAAGCCGTGGAAGCTGCCGAGAAGGCCGAGCAGGAACGAGGACTGTTCGCCACCGTGAACATGTACCTTCTCAACTCTTGGTATCACCATGAGATGAGACGCATCATCGACAGCGGAGAACTCGGCGAACTGGCCATCATGCGTGTCTGCCACATGACACCGGGATTGGCACCAGGCGAAGGACACGAGGCCGAAGGTCCGTCGTTCCACGACTGCGGTATGCACTATGTCTGTCTGACACGTTTCCTCGCACAAAGCGAATACAAGACCTGGCACGCCCAGGCACTGCGCATGTGGTCGTGGAAAGACCCGTGGTGGCTGCAGGTTCACGGAACAATGGAAAGCGGTGTCGTCTTCGACATCACCCAGGGCTTCGTTTACGGTCAGCTCTCCAAGAACCAGACACACAACTCCTACGTCGAGCTCATCGGCACGCAAGGCTTCTGCCACATGACCCACGACTTCAAGACGGCGGTCATCAACCTCCACGGTGTCAACACGACAGAGTGCATCGAGCACCCTCACGGCGGCAAGAACATTGACATTCTCTTCGCCCAGATGGCAGAAAGCATCCTCGACGGACATCGCCAACCTGACATGCCGCGACTCCGTGACTCCGCCATCGCCTCGGAATATGCCTGGAAGTTCTTGGACGACGCACGGCAGCATGAAATGCCAGCCATCGGCAATCTTGACGAGTTGGAGCGTATCCGTGAACGCCGCCGCAACCTCAAGGACGGATATGGCATCCTTCCGCGGAACAACAAAAACATCACCTGAACCCATAAGACCCTTGAGGCCCGTAAGTCCTTAGAGCCTTTTCCTCCACGAAACCCCTAAACCCTTTAACCTCATAAAACCTATTTCAAACTATGGCAGACCTCACACGAAGAGACTTCCTCAAGCGCGGCTCCGCTGCGCTGGCGGGCATGATTGTGGCCCCCACCATCGTTCCAAACACTGTCCTGGGTGCGAAGAAGCCCGGCCGCAAGGCTCCGAGCGACAAACTGAACATCCTCGGCGTCGGCGTCGGCGGTCGTGGCGCGGCAGACCTTGCAGAGATGGCAAAGACCGAGAACATTGTCGGCCTCTGCGACTGCGACTGGAAGTACGCCAAGCACATCCTCGACAAGTACCCCGATGCCAAGAAGTACAACGATTACCGCAAGATGTATGACGAGATGCTGAAGTCAGCTGATGCCGTGATGGTGGCTACGGCTGACCACACACACGCCATCATTGCCGCCGACGCCATCGCCGCCGGCAAGCACGTCTATGTGGAGAAACCCATGACGCTCTATGCCTACGAGAGCCGCCTGCTTACCCGTCTGGCCGCCAAGTACAAGGTCGCCACCCAGCAGGGCAACCAAGGTGCTTCCAGCTCTGGCACCCGCAAAGCCATCAACTGGCTGTGGAACGGTGAGATCGGCGAAGTGACCAAGATCGAAGCCTTCACCAACCGTCCCATCTGGCCTCAGGGAATGTCCACGCCCAAGGAGGCTCAGCCCGTGCCCAGCACCATGAACTGGGAAGCCTTCATCGGTCCGGCAAAGATGCGTCCCTATAACGAGGCATATACCCCGTGGAATTTCCGCGGCTGGTGGCCTTTCGGTTCCGGTGCCCTCGGCGACATGGCAAACCATATCCTCGCTGTGGCCTTCACGGGCTTGAAGCTCGGTTCACCCACAGCCATCCTCGGCAGCTCGACGATGTTGATGCCCGACTCCTGTCCCAGTGCTCAGAAGGTGACCTATCGCTTCCCTGCCCGTGATAACCTGCCCAAGCTGGGTCTGCCTGCTTGCGAACTGACCTGGTACGACGGCGGCCTGCGTCCGAATATTCCGTTCGATATGCCCGAAGGCAAGCATTTCGACGGCAATGGCGTTTGCATCTTCTACGGCACGAAGGACATTATGGTCGTCGGCACCTACGGCTACGATCCGTTCCTCATCAGCGGCCGCGAGCCAAAGGTTCCTGAGCTCTGCCGCATTGTGAAGGACGACAACCACCAGCAAGACTGGATCCGCGCCTGCAAGGAGAGTGCCGACAGCCGCGTGCCTGCAGCTTCCGACTTTGCCATCAGCGGTCCTCTGAACGAGAACATCGTGATGGGTGTGGCTGCCGTGCGTCTGCAGGAGCTCGACCAATGGCTGAAGTGGGACGGAGAAAGGATGCAGTTTACCAACATTTCTCCCAATGCCAAGCTCCACGTGTCCAACGCCATCGAGTTCTCTATCCACGACGGGCATCCTTCCTTCAACTCTGCCGACAAGGTGGAAATCAATGCTGCCGAATACGCTGCACGTCTGATCAAGCCCGTCTATGAGAACGGCTACGTACTGCCCGAACTTCCCTAAAGAAAACGACTATGAAGAAATTATTGTTATTGATTAGCTTTGTGGCCGTTGCTATGAGTGTTTCGGCACAAAAGAATAAGACAGTCACTATCGTCTGCTCCCAAGGCTTCCAAGGGCCAGAACTCTGGGACCGTCACGAACTGCCCGTTGACAAGAAAGGTTATTTCCCCATCTTCGATGGTAAAACCTTTGCCGGCTGGCGCGGCTATGGCAAGAACTACATTCCCAGCAAGTGGAAAGTAGAGGACGGCAGTATCCACCTCGACAGCAAGGCCAAGGGCGAGGGCGGCGACATCATCTTCGCACACAAGTTTGGTCCTAATTTCGAGTTCGAGATGGAGTGGAAGATTGCCGAGGGCGGCAACTCCGGTATCTTCTACCTCTCTCAGGAAACCGTTAATGCCGAAGGTACGGGTGTTGAGCCAATCTACATCTCCTGCCCCGAGTGTCAGGTGCTGGACAACGAGCGTCATCCTGATGCCAAGCTCGGCAAGGACAACAACCGTCAGGCCGGTTCCCTCTACGACATGATTCCCGCCAAACCCCAGAACGCCAAGCCCGCAGGACAATGGAATAAGGTACGCGTGCGCGTGGAGAACGGTACCGTCACTCACTTCCAGAACGACGTTCAGGTGCTCCAGTACAAGCTCTGGACCCCCGAGTGGACCGCTCTGCTGCAGGACAGCAAGTTCAGCGAGAAGGCCTGGCCCACGGCTTTCTACCTCCTCAACAACTGCGGCGGTCCCGAGCACAAGGGATTCATCGGTATGCAGGATCATGGCGATGACGTCTGGTACAGGAATATTAAAGTAAAGGAATTGTAATCATGAAAAAGACAGTTTTAGGCATTATTTGCGCCTTGATAGGCTTTGTAGTCGGTTTCTTCATTGGTAAGGGCGGTTTTTGCGTTCAGCATTGCGGAGCCGTCGAGGAGCCCGTAGCAGGCGAGAGTCTCGTAGCCGTAGTGTCCGACGGTCCCAATATCGATATCAGCGCCTTTCCCGTTGATGCAGAAGGTTTCATCGTGCTCTTCGACGGCCAAACGCTCAACGGTTGGCGCGGCTATGGCATGGACGTGCCTCCCACCAGCTGGGAAGTGAGCGACGGCGCCATTCACCTCAAGGGTTCCGGCACCGGTGAGGCTCAGGCTGAAGGCGGCGGCGACCTCATCTTCGCCTATAAGTTCCAAAACTTTGAGCTACAGTTAGAGTATAAAATCTCTGAGGGCGGCAACAGCGGCATCTTCTACCTTGCACAGGAGGTCAAGGATGCCGCTGGCAAGGACTACCTGCCCATCTGGCAGTCTTCCAGCGAGTATCAGGTGTTGGACAACGCGAGGCATCCCGACGCTCAGCTGGGCATTGACGGCAATCGCCAGTCCGCTTCGCTCTACGACATGATACCCGCCAAGCCCCAGAATTCCAAGCCCGCTGGCGAGTGGAACACGGCCAAGATTATGGTCTATAAAGGCACCGTCGTCCACGGACAGAACGGAAGCAACGTCCTCGAATATCACCTCTGGACACCAAAATGGACGCAGATGCTACAGGACAGCAAGTTCCGCGAAGGAGGCGACTTCCCTTACGCCTTCGGCTTACTCAACAACATGGGCGGCGAGAACCACGAGGGCTACATAGGACTTCAAGACCACGGCGACGATGTCTGGTATCGCCACATCCGTATCAGACTGATGGACTAAGGTTTGAAAAGACATTCTTCATATAGGGTTCTGTGTCCGATGGGATTCAGACCCCTTTTTTATTATCGATAAGGCCTTTTCCCGGTCCTATAACATCGTCCTTTCTGTCGTCTGTCCTGGATCCTGTGTATTTTTGCTTCTGGTTATTTTATCGTTTGAGTTAGGCTGCTTTATAGCTATCCCCAAGTTCAGCTTATCGGTTGCGATTCATCCTGTTAGTTTTTCATTTGCACCCATGCGAGCCAGAGTCAAAGTTAAGCGTATAGTGATTATGCGAAAAAAATGTGATAAATAAATATCTGTTTCTGATTATTATTTGTAATTTTGTGCCCAAAATCTCGTGTACTTGCCTTTCAGCACATAGCATTAGCATCCTCAAGGTGCAAAGGTGAGTTAGCCTGCGCGGATCGTGAAGCGTGATGTTCTCGAACCACCCTTTTGATTGCTGCGGGCCTCGGACACCCTATTGAAGGCACGCTAAGTAAGTTTGATATGAGCACATTGTCTAATGTGCGATCTGGAAGGAGCCAGAAGCAATCTCCGAGTGTCAGGGATCTTCGCAGTATCGAAGCGGCAGTAGGTCGATTATCCCCTGAGACCCTCCCCGAAGCCAGGAGTTCACGCACTGGGGTGTCGGTGAGGTATGTTCCAGACTCTTCCAAACGCTGGTATGTGTTCCGTGCGTCTTACGGCAGAGTTGAGAAGGCCTCAGATTATATAATAGAAGATGGCACATACGTTTATATTGCGAAGCGTTACGCTCGAAAGTGGGTAAATGGTAAGCAAAAGAAGTTTTTGGAGCCGTTGATTCCGAACCTTCTTTTCGTATATACTACAGCTCACAAAGCAGAGGAGTATATCAGGAAGACGCCTTCTCTGTCTTATCTCACCTATTATTATAATCATTTTGAGTTAGTCGAAGGTAAGAAGAATCCTCCGTTGACAGTTTCTTGCAAGGAAATGGAGAACTTCGTCATTGCCACCTGCAACAAGAGTGAACATCTGAAGTTCGTTGATGAAACTCATTGCCATTTCAAGGGTGGTGAGATTGTCAAGGTCATAGATGGTCCCTTTATGGGAGTTGAAGGAAGGGTTGCCCGTGTATCGGGCCAACAGCGTGTAGTCGTCACATTGTCGCAAGTGGGACTTGTCTCAACGGCTTACATCCCTACTGCTTTTATACAGGTGATCCATAACAAATAGATAGTCTATTGGGCTAATTGTTATGCGTACAAGATTAAAGAACAACAAGCAAACCAACAGGCTGATTCAGTTATTTATCATTGCGGGGGACTTCGTGGTGCTTTGGGTGCTGCTTTATTTCGTAGTTGGCACTATTCTCCGATCTGAAGGTTGGGACGAGGAAAAGGAACGGTTCTTCTGGATGGTATGTACCTTTGCCTTGGTTGTTGCCGAGTATTTATTCCCCTCTGTCATTCATGAGCGTGTGGCGGGAGCCAACGAAATACTGCGCCGCAGCACGACGCTTGTAGCGACGCAGACCTTGCTGTCCTATCTGCTTCTTCGTGCCATTCACTTCACGTCCCGACTGGGTTGGCAGTTGTTTGTCCTGGGTGTTGTCATGCTTGTCTCCATCATTCTGTTGCGATTCGTAGAGCGATGGTTAGTTAAAAAACTCAGGCAGTCGGGCTACAACACACGCTATGTAACGCTCATCGGGTCAGACAAAGAGCTGCTGCATTTATACAAGAAACTCATTGGCAATGCCACCTTCGGCTATAAGGTTCGCCATATCTATGGCGACATTACGCCCCCCTTAGGAGGACAGGGGGCTGACGGCAGCGTCAAGGATTTTGAAGCACTGCTGTCCTGTCAGGAGAGCCTTAGGTTGGGCGATGAGGTCTATCTGTGCGTGCCTCGTAGTGAGCGCGAACTGATTGAACAGACAGCCCGTCTGTGCGACCACCGTATGGTCAAGTTCTATTATTTGCCTACGGCCGATGAGAAACTGAACCTGCAGCCCGTCCTCATCGATGACATCAGCGTCATGACCACCTACACCAGCCCGCTTGAAGAGCCGTTGAACAGATTGCTGAAACGGATATTAGATATCGTCTATTCCATCTTATGCCTGATACCCACAGCGTTGCTGCTGCCGTTCATCATATTCGCGATTAAACGTCAAAGCCCGGGCCCCGTGTTCTTCCGCCAGTTGCGTACAGGAATCGATGGTCATGATTTCTATTGCTATAAGTTCCGCTCCATGCATGTTAACAGCGATGCGGACCGTCTGCAAGCCACCAAGGACGATCCGCGCAAGTTTCCCTTTGGTGATTTCATGCGCAAGACCAACATCGACGAGCTGCCTCAATTCTGGAACGTGCTTATAGGCAACATGAGCATTGTTGGGCCACGGCCTCATATGTTGGCTCATACTGAGCAATACGACAAACTGATAGACAAGTATATGGTTCGCCACTTCGTCAAGCCCGGCATCACCGGCTGGGCACAGGTAACTGGTTTCCGTGGCGAGACACGAGAACTCTGGCAGATGGAAGGGCGTGTGGAGCGCGATATCTGGTACATACAGCACTGGAGCCTGTGGCTCGACCTGCGCATCATCTGGTTGACTGTGAAGACTATTTTCAAGAGAGACGCGAAGGCATATTAATGAAATAATTGAAAACGTAAAAAAAATACTAACGTAGAAAGTAACATGATGAAAGAACCCATTGAAATGCACAATCTCTATGAACATGAGACTGACGCTTACAATCTAGAAGGCTTCAAGCCCCAGATTGTCGATGCCGAGTATTTGAAACAGCTCGGCGTAACGATTGAACCCTCCGAAGAAACCCTGCAAGGACTCATCCGAGGTTCGAAACTGTTCATGAAACGCCTGGAGGAGCACACCGTCATCCCCAAGTCGGTGCTCTACCTGGAAGATTGTGACCCCGAAACGGTGGAGACCGAAATCCACAACTACACGGGTCGTTGCCCGACCCTGACCTTCGAGGTGAATCCTATCAAGGGTTGTCACGTGGGTTGTCAGTACTGCTTGGTCACCGACGGTGTCCACGAGCAGAAGTTGGTGGCCTACGAGAACTACCACCTCTATGTGCGCAAACTCTTGGAGGAAATGAATGGAGCCTGCAGCGAAAATCCTAATGCCGTGACGAAGGAAGACATCCAGAAGCGTAATCAATTACTGCAGGAACTGGCCAAGGCCATCGTTGAGGCACCGGAAAAGAAGAAGGAGATAGAGCAGCAGATTGTGGAACTGAGCCGTGGTAAGAACTGGAACCACTACTACTACTTCACGCCCAAGACCGAGGCCCTGCAGGAGCCTACGCTCTACACCGGCATCGCTCACCGCATCCTGCGCGAGTTCATTGCCCACTTCAAGCGCTACCCCAACAGCAACGCCCGTCTCTTCATCGCATCGAAGGCCGGCACCAAGCACCTGCTGGTGGAGAACGAGGGCGAGACCATCCTCGACCTCTTCGAACAGCTGAAGGACAAGATGCAGTTCAACACCTCGGTGAGCATCATGCCCAAGGCATTCCGCGACCTCCTGGAGCCCTACGCCGCACCGATCGAAGAGCGTCTGGCTGCCGTGAAGATGTGTCAGGAGCGTGGCATACAGGCTAACTCAGCCCTGGTACAGCCCATCTTCGTTCCTTACCTCACCGACGAGCACATCAAGGAGTTCTTCGACATGCTCCATGATGCCGGCATCATCAATTACAAGCCGGAGTTCCTGACGGCCTGCATGGAGAACCTGGCACAGCTTGGTCAATGGCTTGGCTACTTCGACAAGACGATGGAGCGCGACCTCTACATGGACTATATCAGCCCGAAGAACGCCGACCACCGCAAGCAGCGCGGACGTACAGCTCCCAACCGTGCCCTCTCCATTGAAAACATCCAGCGCCTGATGAAGTACACCGACACCATCGGAATGTCAACAAGCATCTGTTTCTGGGTGCGTAACCAGTTGCAGGTGCCCACGAGCATCATCCCCATCATCAACCGCAACGGTTTCCAGTGTCTGGGCTACCAGTCAAGACTGTTTAAAGGAGAATGAGACCTCAGGACGTTTGCTTTCAGTTGTTTGCTGACAAGACCGAATACTACCATCATTGGTACCATGACCGCCCGATGCTGATTACATCGGAGCGGCGCGACGAGCTGCGGCGTATGCAGGCTTTGCTCTATAAGTGCATCGCCTATATGGCGGAGCACTATCGTGAGTGGGTGCCTGAATACATGCCCTTGGACGAGAAGGTGATGGAGATTCTGGACTGTCAGAGCCGCTATCCTTTCCGTGCAGGCGCCTATCGTCCAGACTATCTCATCAGCGAGGATGGACAGCTGTTGTTGGTGGAAATCACCAGCCGGTTCTTCGGACATGGCATCTGGGCCAACTACCCTTCGGTGGTAAAGGCACAGCAGTTCATGGCTGCGTTTCCCGAAGTATCTTGGGAAAACCGCTACGATGAGCTTCTGACCTATATGCGCGACATCTTTCACCCTTTAGGGGGGCAGGGGGCTCCTATCTACGTGCTGAAGAGTAGTGACCGAGGAAGCGAAAGTGCTTTCTACACGAAATTCTATGAGTATTACGGACACGAGGTGACCGTCTATGAAGCGGACCAAGTGGAAGCGCATATAGATCTATGGAGCCACGATGCCGTTGTAATCAGTGCGCTCAATCAGGAAGACCTTCTGTCCTTCCGGATGGAAACATTGCAAGCCATGATCGATGCGCGGATGCTGAACGACTTCCGCACCATCTTCCTCATTCACGACAAGCGTTTTCTGCACCTCATCTTTGTGGATGCATTCACAAGTCAGTGCCTGACAGAAGAGGAAACGGCCTTCCTGCGCCAGCACACCATTCCTACATACCTATATAATAATAGGTATAAGGAAATCTGGGAGGATGCCCTCCAACACAAGGACCGTTACATCCTTAAGCCCTACGACTTGGGCAAGAGTGTAGGCCTGTATGCCGGTGTGATGACCGATGAGGAAACTTGGAAAGATGCAATTCAACATTCAAAATTCAACATTCATAATTATATATTGCAGCCCTTTATTCACCAGCGTACTTATCCCTGTGTGTGGGCGGGCAAGCACTACGACGAGTACGTCTGCGGCATGATGCTCTGTGTGGATGACCGCTATTTCGACAGCGGCGTATTTCGCACCAGCAGCGCCCCTGTGACGAACAAGGTGGACGACCGCAAGATGTGCGTCATCCACAGTGACGACGAAAGGCTACGGGCAGGTGAGCTTAGTTCGGGAATGGAATTGAAAAAATACTGTTTTGTCTTATGATTGAAGGAAAAAAATGTATTGCCATTTGGCAGCCGTACTTCTTTCCGTACATCGGCTATTGGCAAGTCATCCATGCCGCTGATATGTTTTTTGTTGGTGACAATGCCCACTATATCAAAAATGGCTGGATCAACCACAACCGGATCTTAGGTCAAGGGAACCAGCCGCAGTACTTTGGCATTGAAGTGAGCCATGCTTCCGCAGACCGTTACATCTGTGAGACGAAACGTGTGGCCAACCTGAAACGGGCAGACAAGATGTGCCGGGTGTTAGAGTACTACTACAGCAAAGCGCCACACTACAACGAGGCAATGGAAATCATCAGACCTATCATAATGGACGAAGAAACTGACCTGACGCGCTATCTCGTGAAGCAGCTGAGGACCGTGGCCGATTATTTAGGTATCACGACAGAAATCAGATTGCTCTCGGAAGTGTCTGCCCGCTGGGATTGCAAGGCTCCTGAAGTTATCCGTCGCACTTGCTTGCATAACGGTTGTACCGACTATCTCAACTCTATCACTGGAACGAAATTCTACGCCAAGGATGCCTTCAGCGAGATGGGCATCACCCTCCACTTTATACGTCGCAACGATGACATCCGTTACCAGCAGCGCTGTGAAGAGTATGTCCCCGACCTGAGCATCATCGACACGATGATGTACTGTTCGCGCGAGGAGATACATGATATGTTGGACCGTTATCATTTCGTATGAATCTATTAAACAAGAAAGACTATGATTAATGTTTATCAGCCTTCATTAGGAAGAGATGAGCTTGATGCTCTCGAAAAAGTCTTTGAGTCAAATTGGCTTGGGAAAGGCAAACGAGTGGCAGAATTTGAAGAGAAGTACGCCGAACATATCAAATCCTCAAAAGAGTTGGTCTTAACGACAAACTGCTGCAGCGAAGGATTGTTCTCCTCCATGCACCTTCTGGACATAAAACCCGGTGATGAAGTGATTCTTCCTACCATCAGTTTCATCGGAGCCGGCAATGCTGTTTGTGCGCATGGTGCCAAAATGGTGCTCTGTGATGTTGACCCTCACACTTTAAATGCTCGTGCTGAGGATATTGAAAAGGTAATTACACCAAAGACAAAAGCCCTTCTGCTTCTGCATTATGGAGGCATTCCTTGTGAAATGGACGAAATCATGGCGCTTTGCAAGAAACATGATATAAAAGTCATCGAAGATGCCAATGCAGGCGTATGCTCTTTCTATAAAGGGAAGGCCGTCGGTACTTTCGGCGACATGGGTATGTGGTCGTTTGATGCCATGAAGATTCTGGTATGCGGAGATGGAGCCATGCTTCATTTCAATACACCTGAACTTCGCAAGAAGGCAGACCGCTGGCTTTACTTCGGTCTTGAAACCAAGAGTGGCTATACAAACTCCGTGGCACAGAAATGGTGGGAGTTTGATATCTCCAGTTTTGGTCATCGTGCTATTATGAATGACATAACAGCAGCTATGGCATTGGAACAGCTGAAGAAACTGCCTGCCTACATGAAAAGGCGGGCTGAGATTCACCAGTATTACAACGAGCATCTCAAGTCGTTCTCATGGATAGAATTACCGCCTGCATTGCCTGACTATGTGGAGACGTCCTATTATTTTTATCACATTCAGATTAAAAATGGTATGCGTGACAAGTTTGCGAAATTCCTGCGCGAGAATGGCATTTATACCACATATAGGTATTTCCCTCTTCATCGTGTGCCCGGCTATGGCGTGACCGGCGATTTCCCCAATGCAGACTATGCCGCAGACCACACATTGAACATTCCCATGCATCAATCCATTACTGATAACGATTTGGAGTTCATTATTGAAAAGGTTCGTGAGTTTGATAGTTTATTAAACCGACCATGCTGAGAATTTGAACCATGAGACTATACGCAAGTGAAGACGAGGCCTATCAGATCAGTACCGGCCATGAAATCGTGGCAGCTTATCCTGAGCTCTACAATCCCTGGACCATTCAGGATATCAAGCACAAATTGGATTTGTGCGCCCAGTCCCGGCCAGACATAGCAGGAGGCAGGAGCATAGAGGAAATCTTTGCCATCGCCACCTACGACTACTGGCAATATGGCATCGGTCCCACTGAGGAGTTTTACCACGAGCAGTTAGGCGCCTCCCACGAAAAGAAGCGTCAGTATATCACCTTCAGAGAACGCTTCAATTACATCGACTATCTGAATAAAGAGGAGGACATGCACCTGCTCCGCAACAAGTGGCATGCCTACCAGTTGCTGAAGGATGCCTATCGGCGCGAGGTGCTGCTGCTTGAAAGCGAACAGGACTTCCCTGTCTTCGAGACCTTCTGTCACCGTCATTCTTCATTCGTGGTCAAACCCGTCGGACTCGGCATGTCTATGGGAGTCCGCAAGGTTGAGGTTGGGGATGCTGATCTGCATACACTCTTCAATCAGCTGTTTGCTGAAACAGAGGCACTCAACAGTCATTTTAACAGTGCCATCAGGGGAGGAATGCTGGTGGAGGAAGTAATTGAGCAGGGCGAGGAAATGGCCGTCCTTCACCCGGCGAGTGTCAACAGTGTGCGAATGCACATCATCAATCTGGGCGATGGCGACATCCGTCTATGGTACCCATTCATTCGTATAGGAGTGGGTGGAAATTTCATTAGCTCAGCATCAACGGGTGGTATTATTTCATGTATTAATGTGGGGACTGGCATGGTGGAAACAACGGGGTTTGACAAGTTGGCAAAGACCACAGATGTACACCCCGACACTCATTTCACCATCAAGGGCATCAAGATTCCCCGGTGGCGTCAGCTCTGCGACAAAGCCTTCGAGATGTCCGAACGCCTGCCTACCCTTCGCTACATCGGCTGGGATTTTGTCTATGACAAAGACAAGGAGTGGATTGTGATGGAAGGCAATGAAAATGCTGAAATAAGCAGTCCCCAGATTATTTTCCATAGGGGAATGCGCGAGGAGTTTGAACATCTCATCGGATATAAGCCCACTAAAGAATACTGGTGGCAGGGGAAATATCCTTCAAGATTCGAGAACATTAAATCGGAGTCATAATGTCTGAAATTAACATCTTTGGAGTCGGGGACCTCTTTGTGGCAAAGCGACTCCCCCAAAAAGGCTACTGCGGCTGTGACGAGATAAGGCACTTGATGGGTAGTCATGATGCTTGTTTCGGCAATCTTGAAACAACAGTCCATGACAATGAGGGCTATCCATCAGCCTTTCCCGGCGGTGGGTATGCGATGGCTGATCCCGCCATTCTTGGTGACTTAAAGGAACTGGGCTTTAACGTGCTGAATATTGCCAACAACCATGCCCTTGACTATTGTCAAAAAGGTTTGGAAGCAACTATCCGCAACCTAAAGAATGCGGGAATGATATACATCGGGGCAGGCAGAAATCTGGCAGAGGCTTCTTTACCAAAATATGTGGAATGTAGGGAAGGCAGGGTCGCCTTTATTGGCATCACCAGTTCTTACCATGATACGGACGCTGCCGGCCCTCAAGGAGGAATAGTGTCAGGACGACCAGGCATTAACCCTCTCAGAAGGAATGAGTATTATGAGGTAACGGAAGAAAACTTTCAGGCCCTCAGCAAGGTTGCAGAAGAAACGGGCATGAATAATGGTTATAAGTGGGCCGTTGCCAATGGATACAGAAAAGAAAGTGAAGGACTCTCCCTTAGGGAAATGAAGTTTGTGAAAGGCCAGTGTAACCGAATGATCAACCATCCGCTTCCAGCCGACATG
>JAGCPY010000076.1 GCA_017965425.1 Bacteroidaceae bacterium
CACATGGAAGTGTTCGAGTTGGGCGGTCAGCAGCTCGCGTTTGCCGACGGTCATCCCCTGCTGACAAAAGCGCATGTGTATCAACCCCGGGAATTGAAATAAAATATGAAACGAAACAACATCACCATCATCATCGCCCTTGCTGCTGCCATGTCGGCACAGGCGCAGGGCCTCGTTTTCGGCACCGTGCAGGACGCATTCCTGAAGACACCGCTGCCAGAGGCAAAGGTATCGCTGCTATTAGCGGCAGACAGTTCAGTAGTTATAGAATCCATACCCGTAACGGCCAAGCGCAGGGACGACGGCACGGTGAGGGAGGCGCAGTTCATGCTACAGCCAGAGAAGAAAACGTGTAAGTACCTGCTACGGGGTACGCTCGAAGGCTACGAGGACGGCTACTTGCCCTTGACGATAGATGCCAACGAGGGCCGCGCCCTGATGCTCGACGATGCGCTGGAACTGCGCAAGATTCGACAAGTGAACTTGCAAGAGGTGACGGTGACGGCCACGAAGGTGAAGATGTACTATCGGGGCGACACCATCGTCTATGATGCCACGGCATTCAAGCTGCCCGACGGCTCTATGCTTGACGACCTCATCCACCAGATGCCTGGCGTGACCATCGATGAATATGGCCAGATTTTTGTTAATGGCAGGAAGATTGACGAGCTGCAACTCGGCTCGCGCTCTTTCATGCGCGGCAACTCGAAGGTGCTTATGGAGAACCTGCCTTACTACACGGTGAAGGACATCAAGGTGTATGACCAGGACACCGACCTCAACCGTGCGCTGAATGCGCAGGTAGAGAAGAAGAAGTTCGTGATGGACGTGAACCTGAAGCCGGAATACCTAATGGGCTACGTTGCAAACGTGGAGGCGGCGGGTGGCACACAGAAACGCTGGCTGGGACGAGGCTTCCTGCTCGGTTTCACCTCTCACACCCGCTACACGCTGTTAGGCAACTCGAACAACGTGAACGAGAGCCGACACATCGGACGCTCCAACCACTGGACGCCCGATGCCGTGCCGCAGTCGCTGCTGACGACGCACAGCGCAGCCGGAGAGATTGACTACCAGTCGGCAGACAAGAATGTGCAGGAGAACTTGACCGCCGACTTCACCTCCACCCGCGACGAGGGCGAGATGCTGAGACGTAACGAGCTGTTCCTGGCAGGCAATCCGCTACAGACCACTCACCAGAACTCGTTGTCGAAAGCCCAACGGCTGAAGGTCGGCAACACCTTCAAGTACGTCAAGCCCGACGGCTTCAGGTTCAACTCCGATGTCGCGCTCAATTACAGGACTTACAGTGGGAACTCCGCAACGCTGATGGAGCAGTTTGTCGATAGTCTCACGACACGCCAGCGCACAGATGGCTTCAACGACGGCAAGGCATGGAGTGTACACGCCTTTGCCCGTATCGACCCGAAGCTGAAGAACATAGGGAAGATAAGGCAATTCTTCTTTTCCAACCCATCGTTTGACTACTCGTTGGATGAAAACGAGCGTGCACAGCGTTACCGCGTAGAGAACCTTGTCAATCCTTCAATCACCAACCAGCACAATGCCACCGACTACTCTCTGCGTAAGATAGCCGTACATGCACCCATCAACTATTCTCTCGAAGGCAGCAAGAGAGAAATACTCTTGGAGGTGGCGCCGTCGTACAGTCGCGAAAGGACTCACGACTGGCTCTATCATCCCGACACCCTGCTGCTGGCTTCGCAGATAGACATGCTCAGGGCCACTACCGACCCCACCAACTCCTACGACAGCGAATTGCAGACCTACAAAGCGGGCATCAATCTCCAACTTCGACATTTTCAGCATTTGCCGGCCTCGAAGATTGTGCCGTTTGAGAGTGATGCTGAGTTTCTGGACTTGTTTCTTCACTTCACGCCGATGCACGAACGCCTGAACTACCAGCGCGGACCTCTCGACACACTGGTCACCCGCAACACCTTCCGTTTCTGGCCGGAACTCCGTATCTATCTGTTTGCCAAGAAAGATCGCCATCGCCCCGCACTCATCCGTCTCTACCAAATCGTAAACAATACGCCGCTGGCCAGCCTCCTCAGCTACCGCGACGATGCCAATCCGCTTGTTGTCCGTCTTGGCAATCCCAACCTGAAGTCATACACATTGCAATCTACGTTTGAAGCTGAATACAAAGACATACGCAGTGCAAGCCACAACTTCTATGTATCTGGTTTTTATGGTTATTCTCATAACAAAGTGTTGGAGTCGGTCAGCTTCAATCCCGCTACAGGCGTTTACACTTATCGCCCCGAAAACGTGCATGGCACCTATGACATCAGGCTGAAAGGCGGCATCTTCTATACACTTGACAAAAACAAGTATTGGACAACAGAGGCCAATTTCGATGCACTCTTCACCCATTGGCTCGACCACTTGATGCTGGACGGCGAGACTGAAAGCCGTCTGAATGCGGTCAACAGTCTGACGCAACACCACAACGCCTATTTACAATATCATAAAGGCGCACTGAACATACGCGCCACGGGCGACATCCGCTGGCGACACTCCGAGGGCAAGATGTATGACTTCGAGACGATGAACGCCTTCGACTACCGTTACGGCCTCTCCGCCCGCTACACCCTGCCACGCCTAAATACCACGCTGTCAGCCGACGGCAACATGTACTCGCGTCGTGGCTACGGCAGCAGCGAACTCAACACCGACGACTTCGTGCTGAACGCCTCCGTCAGCCAGCCGTTCCTAAAAGGCAAACTCATCGCCCGCATTGAAGCCTTCGACCTGCTCCACCAGCTCAGCAACACGCAGTACTCCGTCAATGCCCAGGGCCGCACTGAAACGTGGTACCGCTCTCTGCCGCACTACGTCATGGCGCATCTGGTGTATCACTGGAACAAGAACCCCAAAAAGAAATGAATATGGATATAGAATTACAATTTGCATTGGAATCGTTTCAGCGCTGGTTCAGCGGCGAAAGGCTGACCAGCAACGAAATCACCGTCATTGTGTTGAGTATCATCCTGTGTGTGCTGAGCATCATCACCGTCGCCCTGCTGGTGTACCTCAGCAGAATCACCCTCTTCTGGACCCGCATTGGGTGGGCATTTGAAGACCTGTGGCACTGGTTCAAGCGTTACACAACGCCTATTCCTGGCACATGTTTATGCGATGAAGAACTCACCGACGAGGACGTTCGCGAAATCATGGACATCATTCACAAAGGCAATCCCCCGAAGTACGAAATCAAGAAGACCGAGGACGGTAGGAAGTACATTGAGCTGGAGAATCAAAAGCAATAACACCATAAAGCATCAGGTACAATGAAAAAGATTTTAGTGACCATGATGGCCTTGACGCTGACGATAGCAGTGCAGGCGCAAACAGAGACAGTTGACACGGCGCAGTTCGTGGCTGTGTACGACTACGAGTGTAGAACACAGAACGACGAGGCAGCATCCATCACAGACAGGATGCAACTTGTAGTGCAAGTGGGACGGACGGTGACGAAGTCGATGCCGTACTCGGCCTATCCTGTGTATGACGACAACTCAAAACCCGATGTGGCAGCAGGGTTCCAAGAGGCCCTGATGCACATGCCGACGGTGTGGACGGGCTACCCCAACGGGCAGACCACTGTACGCGAGTTCATCTTCCCGCACGACTATGAGGGCTACGAGCCGACACCCGACATCGCGTGGACGCTCAGTGACGACACGCTGACCGTGAGCGGCTACCTGTGCCAGCAGGCCACAGCGACGCATCGGGGCGTGGAATGGCACGTGTGGTACACCGATGAGATTCCTTCGTCGGCTGGGCCGTGGCGGCTGCGCGGTCTGCCAGGACTGATAGTAAAAGCCGTGAGCGAGGCGCACACGTTCTGCCTCACGGAACTGAGACAAGAGGCATCGCCCATCACCGCCCCGGAACAGCGTCCCGACGTGCAACGCATGAAATACGCCAAGCTGCTGAAGCACCGCAACGAAATATATGGCAACCGCCAGTATGCCAAGAATCCTGCCTACTATGTGCCTGACCTCATGGGCAGTATCACGGACATGAACGTGTTCAACCACAACGGCCAGCAACTTGTGCTCGCCAATGGCGGTCATCCCCTGCTGACGAAGGCGCATGTGTTTCAACCGTTAGAAGCAAAGTAACAGAATATGAAACGACACTTCATCACCATCATCATCGCCCTCGTTTCTACATTCGTTGATGCACAGACGGTGAAAACCATCTCTGTGTATCAGTATGTGAAGGATAGTTTTACAAAAGCCGGAATCCCAAACGCCAAGGTAACCCTGATGGATGAGACTCTCACAGTCATTGACACGATGAGAACAGAAGGGAGTAATGGCTATTGGCGTAGGGATTTGGAACGTACTCCACGCAAATACGTTGTGAGAGTGGAACATCCTGACTACGAAACAGGGGAGATGAAGGTAGAGATGAAGAATCTGCATCGCAATAGGTATTGGGAACTTTCCACCCTGCTGATGAAAAGACGGTTCGTTCTCGACGAGGTTGTTGTTACGGCCTCAATAGTGAAGATAGCCTATAAGGGGGATACCATAGAGGTGAATGCCAATGCTTTCAACATTCCAGAAGGCTCCATGCTCAGCGGTCTCGTTGGCAGCATTCCCGGCTGCGAGCTAAAGCCGAACGGGGAAATTTTGATGAACGGCAGGCGGGTGGACTACCTGTTGCTCAACGGAAAGGAATTCTTCAGAGGCGACAACAGTGTCATGCTCGACAACCTGCCCTATTATGTGGTTCAGAAACTGCAATTCTACGAGAAAGAGGACAAAGAGAAACATGCCAGCACCCTGCATAAAGACTATGTGATGGATGTGACGCTGAAACGTGACTATCAGACAGGCATGGTTGGCAATACGGAGCTTGCCGGCGGAACGAGCAACCGCTGGCTGGCTCGTACCTTCAACCTCCGTTTCACCAACAACTCTCGCTTGTGCATTTTCGGCAATGCAAATAATGTAAACCAGACTAACAAACCAAACAGGGATGGCGACTGGACGGCTACCACTCAGACAGGAGAACTTACCACCAAACGGATTGGCATAGACGTGAATGTGGATGACATGGACGGCAGGTTCAGTGAGCATGCCGAGGGAAGTGTCAGATGGGATAAGAGCGAAGACGAGATGCGCAGTTCCACGAAAAGCTATCTTGCCTCAGGCTCAGCGTTTGACAGGAAGCATGACTTATCGACAGGGCGCAACAGACAGATAGATTTAAGGAATAGGTTTCAGGTCGGAGCATTGACCCTTAATTCTGAATGGAGCCACCACAAAAACGACGGGACGGCCATGCGACGCTCGGCCCAGTTTGCAGCATCGCCATCATCATTTGGCACTACGACCAGCATCCTGGACTCACTGCTACAGGCAAGCACGTCTTCGGCTTTAAGGAGAATAGCGACCAACAGCATGAGCAACAAAATGGAAACAAACGTTACGGAATGGAGGCTGGGCCAGAAAGTGGACTGGCAAAAATACACAACGTGGGGCGATGACTATGCCTTGGATTTTGACGGTTCAGTGGGTAGCATCAACCGTGACAACACGAATCTCTACGGGCTGAGCTTCTACCAATCGCCGATGCGGCAGGAGGGACGCGACCAATACCGCGAGCATGATGAGCACAGATACCGCTATGCCATCGGTGGGGCCTATCGTTTCCATCTGCTGTCAGGACTCCATTTCGGTTCAAGCTATCATTACCGGCAGAGCTATAATTCCACGCGGAGCAATCTCTTCAAGGCCAGTTGGGATATTGATGAACTCCCTTCGGTCACTGATTTCAAACGGCAACATGACTTTGCCAACAGCTATACCAGCCGTCATTACGTCCGTAAGCATGAAGTAATACCCTATGTGGCATATCTCCAAGGGCAGGGCTTGGAACAAGTGATGGTATCGCTGGAGGTAAGAGTCGCACACCTTAATGAAAGGGAAAGCTACCAACGTGGAGAGACAGACGCGAATGTAAGTAGGAACTATGTCTTGATAGAGCCTAACCTGCAATTCTACAGGACTAAGGGAAAGTGGTCGTGGAGTGCAGACTATGCATTGAAGCGCGATGTTCCTGACATCATCCAGACAATAGCATATACCGACACGTCAGACCCGCTGAGAAAGGAGCTTGGCAATCCAGACCTGAAGCCCTCAGACAAACATGCCATGAGATTTAGCATAACAAGGACCCTAAACGACTATTCGCAAAATATATCTTTCATGCAAAGCGTAAACATCATGGACCGGCTGATAGCCGAAAGCTATGCCTACGATGCCGGGACGGGTATCTATACATATAAGCCCGAAAACGTCAATGGCAATTGGAGCTGTCAGACTCAATTTAATGTCAGGAAGGCGATAGACAGGCAAAAAAGGCTGTTCGTCAACTCAACCACCCGCTTCAGCTACTTCCGAAATGCAGACCTTGCCATGCTGGAAGGTCACAGCGAAAGCATACTAAGCAAGGTGAACAACTGCCTCACGGAACAAGACCTGAACATGGAGTATCAGAAGGGCAAGCTCTTCATAGCCCTCACAGGAAACATCGCTTGGAACAAGGTGAATAGAGAGGGCGATGACGAATACGGCGTAAACGCATGGAACTACAGCTACGGACTGAGTTGTCGTTACAGCTTGCCTTTGGAAGTAAAGCTATCCACCAATCTGAAGATGTATTCCCGACGCGGCTACGAAGACCACCAGCTGAACAGTGACGACTTGGTTTGGAATGCCACAATTTCCAAGTCATTCTTCAAAGGCAAGCTCATAGCCCAAATCGAAGGGTATGATCTGTTGCACCAGCTGAGTAACGTAAACTATATAGTGAACGCCCAAGGCCGCACCGAGACGTGGCACCATTCCCTGCCGCACTATGTCATGGCGCATCTGGCGTATCACTGGAACCGACAGAGCAGCAAGCGCAAAGCCAATCTTGATTGAGCTTTGCCGAGTCGTGAAGGAGGAAGAGTATAAACTCAATAAGAACCCGAAAAAGAAATAAAAACAGTTATCAATATGCGAAAGGTTTTAGTGACTATCCTCGCCCTCGCGCTGACGATAGGAGCAAAAGGGCAAACGGAAACAATCGACACGGCGCAGTTCGTGGCGGTGTACGACTACGAGTGCAGGACGCAGGACGCGGAGGGGACACCCGTCACGGACAGGATGCAGGTTGTGGTGCAGGTGGGACGGACGGTGACGAAGTCGATGCCACTCTCGGCCTACAAAGAAATGGACATGGAAGAGGAAGATGACATCATAACAGCACATCAGGAGGCGATGCTGCACATGCCGACGGTGTGGACGGACTACCCCGAGGGGCAAACGACTGTGCGCGACTGGATTTTCCCGCATGAGTTCGAGGGCGCAGAGCCGACACCTGAAATTGCGTGGACATTGACGGATGACACTTTGACTGTCGGCGGCTACCTATGCCAGAC
>JAGCPY010000077.1 GCA_017965425.1 Bacteroidaceae bacterium
AAATATAACGAACGCCCCAAGGATTCCCGTTTGCAGGTTGGAGACATTATCTATTTAGAGAAGAAGCGCACCAAGGGTGACCGCTCTCTCAAGGGCATCCCCCATGTGGTGCAGCCTGGGGAGTCGCTTTATGACATCGCCCAACTCTATGGCATCCGCCTGAAGAACCTCTATCGCCTCAATGCCCTCGCGCCTGACTACACCCCACAGGTGGGCGACCTCATCTGGGTAAGGTAGGCGGTTTTGCTGTGTTTTTTACATACAACGATCATCTTTAAACTCTTTACAAATGGCAGACGACAAGAAAATCATCTTCTCTATGGTCGGCGTGAGCAAGACCATTCAACAGACTCAAAAACAGGTGCTGAAAAACATCTACCTCAGTTTCTTCTACGGTGCCAAAATCGGTATCATCGGATTGAACGGCTCAGGTAAGTCCACCCTACTCAAGATTATTGCCGGCCTTGACCAAAGCTATCAGGGCAACGTGGTCTTTGCACCTGGTTACAGCGTCGGCTATCTGCCGCAGGAACCCCAGTTGGACGATGCCAAGACCGTCCGTGAGGTGGTCGAGGAAGGTGTGCAGCACATCGTGGACGCCCTGCACGAGTATGAGGAAATCAATGTGAAATTCGGCTTACCCGAATATTATGAAGACGAAAACAAGATGAACCAACTCTTTGCCCGCCAAGGAGAGTTGCAGGACATCATTGATGCTACTGACGCTTGGAACCTCGACACTCGTCTTGCCCGTGCCATGGACGCCCTGCGCTGCCCTCCGCAAGACCAGCTCTGCGGTCAGCTCTCTGGTGGCGAGCGTCGTCGGGTTGCTCTTTGTCGTCTTCTGCTCCAGAAGCCTGACGTCTTGCTTCTTGACGAACCCACCAACCACCTCGATGCCGAGAGCATCGACTGGCTGGAACAACACCTGAATCAATATGAGGGAACAGTCATTGCCGTCACCCACGACCGTTATTTCCTCGACGACGTGGCGGGGTGGATTCTTGAGCTTGACCGTGGCGAGGGCATCCCCTGGCAAGGCAACTATAGCAGCTGGCTGGAGCAGAAGAGCAAGCGGCTGGAGCAGGAAGAAAAGACCGAGAGCAAGCGACGAAAGACCTTGCAACGTGAGCTGGAATGGGTGCGTATGGCACCCAAGGCCCGCCAGGCCAAGGGCAAGGCACGTCTTTCTTCCTACGAACGAATGCTCAATGAAGACCAAAAGGAGAAGGAACAAAAGTTGGAAATCTACATTCCCAGTGGTCCTCGCTTGGGCAACAAAGTCATCGAAGCCCACGGCGTAGCCAAGGCATACGGCGACAAGGTGCTCTTCCGCGACTTGAACTTCATGCTGCCGCCCAATGGCATCGTGGGGGTTATCGGTCCTAACGGTGCGGGCAAGACCACCCTTTTCCGGCTCATCATGGGATTGGAGAAAGCCGATGCTGGCACCTTCGAGGTGGGCGAGACGGTGAAGTTGGCATACGTGGATCAAAGCCACCATGATATTCATGCCGACCAGACCGTCTATCAGACCATCAGCCAGGGCAACGAGCTCCTGCGCATGGGAGGTCGTGACATCAATGCCCGTGCGTATTTGAGCAGGTTCAATTTTGCCGGTGCCGATCAGGAGAAGAAGTGTGGCGTCCTCAGCGGTGGTGAACGTAACCGCCTCCATCTGGCAATGGCTTTGAAGGAAGAGGGCAACGTGCTTTTACTCGACGAGCCTACCAACGACATCGATGTGAACACCCTTCGGGCACTTGAAGAAGGACTTGAATCATTTGCAGGTTGTGCCGTGGTAATCAGCCACGACCGTTGGTTCCTTGACCGCATCTGCACACACATTCTCGCCTTCGAGGGCGATGGCAACGTCTTCTTCTTCGAAGGCAGCTACACCGACTACGAAGCCAACAAGCTCAAGCGCCTCGGCCTCGAAGAACCTCGCCGTATCCGCTACCGCAAGCTCACGGAAGATTGAGTCTATGGGCATGTCCTGTGGTTCGTTACTACAGTTCTGGTTCATGCAACCGTCGCTACATTAGTTTTTTCCATGAAAATCCCTCAATCCCTCACCGAATGCCATAATCGCCTGAAAGAAAGTCGCTTGCAGGTGAGGGATTGGTGAGGGATTGGTGAGGGATGGTGAGGGATATCTTGCACTAAGCACAGAAAGCACTGAAATTCAGTCTCTTTCATCAATCCCTCACCATCCCTCACCTATCCCTCACCAAAGTCTCACCAGTAAATCGTTGAAAGACAATCTGGTATCTCAAAAGGTGAGGGATTGAGGGTTTTTGCCTGAAAATGCAGGTGTAGTGGGGGAGTGGTGAGCCATTTCTTGACCATTTTACTGGAAGGTGTACACCATACGTGCAGAAGGTATTAACCTTCCCGGCAAACAGAGTATGCAAGTTCAAACTTTCAGTAGTTCCTCTCAGGTCTGATTCCAAAAGAATTGGCATCGGATATGTGGTTCGTGGTTCATCTTTAACTGTCGAATCGGTAGTTTGTGACAGACGAGCGCAAACGGTCGCTAAATCCTAATAATTCTAAAATCTTGATGTTTTGTGAATATGTGTGGGATTTTCTTATTATCTTTGCACACAAATAAAATCATTCCGATATGGGACGTTCATTGTTTTCTTTTTCTTCTTTACTCTTAACGCTTTCCTTCCTCGTTTTTCCCACTTTACGCGCTGTCGCCTACAAGCAACAGTCAATAGATATCAACGTGAATGGCCAACAGAGGAACATGGTGGTTTTCACACCCAATTCATTGCCCGCCAAGTCGCCACTCTTTATCGTGACGCACGGCATGAATCAGAATCCAGAATACCAGTATGGTGCCGACAAGATGTACGAAATGATAGACACAGCCAAATTTGTTGTCACCTACTTGCGCAGCGACGGCAATACATGGGACATCGGCGGCACGAAAGACCAGAACTTCGTTATCAAGACCATTGACGAAATGGCCAGCCGCTTCGACATCGACAAAGACCGTGTCTATTGGTCGGGGTTCTCGATGGGGTCGATGCTCATCCACCATTGTATAGCTAACATGCAGGACAAGATTGCGGCCTTCGCGCCAACGAGCGGCATTCAGTTCTCAGAGCAGCCTTGGAACAACTGCACGAAGCCTGTCAACTTGCTGGAGTGCATTGCATACGGTGACGATGTGTTTGGCTATGAAGAATATGGCATCCATGACTACATCGAGAACTATGCCAAGCACGACAAGCACCCAGAGTACACCAAAACGACACACTACAAGCCCATTAACACCAGCTGGTACGACGGCGACCTTGAGAAATGGACGGGAGGACCCAATGGGGGCGAGGTGTGGCTCTATTCTTATAACAATGGCGGACACTGGCCGATGGACCTGAACCGTCATCTGATATGGAACTTCTGCAAACGTTTCAGCTTGAACAACCCCACGGTGAGGATTACTCAGCCCACGGGCGAAACCACTCACGTCTGCTTTGCTCCGGAGGGAGAGGCAACGTTTCCGGACATCTCCATCCGTGCTCTTGCCAAATCCCCCACCGGAAAAGTCGTGAAAGTCGATTTCTATGACGGAAAGACGCTTCTCGACACGAAGACGTCCTCTCCCTACATGACGACAATCACGAATCCTTCAGCCATGAAACACAACCTGCGGGTGGCAGTCTTGGACAGTAAGGAGAAGACGGCGGAGGCCACCTGTTTGGTCAACTACACAGCCCCCAAGAGTTCTTATAATCTGCATCAGCATTTCACGGTCGAGGACATCGTCCCACAAGATTGGTACGTCTGCGACGGTTCGACGAGGCGTGCAGGTGGCAACAGCAGATACACCGACGGTTCGCGCATCCTGCATTTCACAAATACCACGCGTGCTTTTGATTACGGGTTGTTCGTGCAGAACACTTCGGGCAAGGCGAAAGCAAGCTGGGCAAAATTTGGCCTTGCCGCTGCCCGTTCGGCACTCACGTTGCACGCGGGTCACTATGCCGTGAAGTATAAAGTGTGCAACTTTTCCGGCATTGCGCCTGTGACTCTTTCTATACAGGACCTGGACGGTCAGGAAGTGGCCTCGGAAACGTTTACGCCCACCATTAACATCGGTGGCGACGTGGCCAACAGGTTCTCCCGGTTCGGGCTGAAGACCTTTGAATTTGATATTGCAGAGACGGGGAACTATGTCGTCGTCCTTTATCCTGATGCTGCAAAGAATGCCGACTTTGTGCTGGGGCAACTCAGCATTCAGGCCACCGACTATCTGGCTGCCGGCATCGGGAATGTGGAATCATTGCCCGGTGACCATTTACGTTCAGCAGAGGGTGTGTATGATGTCAGCGGGCGCAGAATCATAGGAGGAAACACCTTTGGTAATCCATTGCCAAGTGGACTTTATATCATTGGAGGACGCAAGACGGTCATCAAATGACGAGTTATGATAATTTTATACATTCCATTGACGATATGAAGAAAATAATCACCTGTCTATTGGCCACGATAGGCATTGCAACAGCTTGTGGCAAACAGAACTATGAGGATGCCGACGTGCAGGTCTTCTCGGAATTGCTGACGGATCCAGATGTGGTTCTGTTGGATGTGCGCACGCCCTCTGAATATGCCGAAGGACACATTGCCGGAGCCATCAATTTAGACCAAGCTCAGGACGACTTCCTTCAGCAGGCGACGGCGGTGTTAGCCAAGGACAAGAAGATTGCCGTCTATTGCAGAGGCGGTCGTCGTTCAGCTCATGCAGCCGGCAAGCTGGCAGCAGAAGGCTATCAATGTGTGAACCTCAAAGGTGGAATCACGGCTTGGAAAGAGGCAGGTCAAGCCGTCACCACAGACACCTACGAGGTGGATGTGTTCAAGACCAAAAGTGGTAAAACGGTTCGCTTCCATGCCCTCATGCACGCCAGCATACGGATCGAGTATGACGGACAGGAAATCGAGATAGACCCTGTTTCTAAACTCAGAGACAGGTCTATCGATTACACCGCGATGCCCAAGGCCGACTATATCTTCTTGACCCACGAACATGGCGACCACTATGACACAGCCACCCTGCAGTTGCTGTCAACAGAACGGACGCAGCTATTGACAAACCAGCGTTGTGCAGACCTGTATGGCTCTGGTCAGGTGATGGTCAATGGCCAGCGGACGCAGCTGGCGGAGGATTTTGCTGTGGAAGCCGTTCCTGCTTACAATACCACTGAAGGCCATCTCCAGTTCCATCCGAAAGGTCGAGACAACGGATATATCCTGACCCTTGATGGCCTGAGGATCTATATCGCTGGCGATACCGAGGATATTCCCGAAATGTCGGCTATAAAGGATATAGACATTGCCTTCCTGCCCTGCAACCAGCCTTATACGATGACCCCTGAGCAGTTGGTGAATGCGGCACGGACGATCAAGCCCAAGGTCCTGTTTCCCTACCATTACGGCCAGACGGATGTCAGCGCAATTCCGTCGCAGCTGAGAGGTGAGGGTATAGACGTGAGAATCAGACACTACGAATAGCGATCATGATGAACAGATTTCTTCTTTTTATGCTGGCTGCGTCCTTGCTGGCGTCTTGCAACCGTAGTGAGGAACAACTGCGGAGGCGTGCTGCCTTGTTGTGTCATTATATCCCTGACCACGAACTGCTGGAGACCTCAAAGGAATACCTTACGGCAGATTTTTATGCCGTTCTGGACACCATGTTCCATTATCTGCCTGAGCATGAGGCGATGGACCATGAGTGGCTCTATTA
>JAGCPY010000078.1 GCA_017965425.1 Bacteroidaceae bacterium
CGACTGGGCAGACTGACCTTGAATGATGCGGTCATGGACGTTCAGGACAATCGGTTCATCATCTATGATGTTCAGGCCGACACGACGATTGTGGCCACTTTTGTCGATGACCTGCCGATGTTTGAAGAGAACGACATCGCGTATGCAGAAATAAAAGGTGACATTGGCAAGGTGAAGGTCATGCCGCTGCAAACAGGATATGGACGGCACGTCGATATTCCGGAAACGGTGGAGCATGAAGGGAAGACGTTCACAGTCGCCGGCATAGACGAGACGGCTTTCAGAGGCACGTCGTGGTTGATGAGCATACACATACCAGCAACGATAGAGGCATCCAACACGGGGTACGATCTCTTCCGACAGTGCGAGAACCTGGCCGCCATCATCTGGGATGCGCCGTTGCAACTGACACGCGAGCGTGTAGGAAACATCACGAACGCGAACATGCTCTACTATGTCACGGACAGGAAGTATGCTCCTTCGTTCAACAATGTCATCGTGAACGGTGAAGCCGAACGCATCATCTTAGATGGCGAGAACAGTAAGTTCCTCTTCTACTGTCCCCGCACGTTCCATGTGCAGAAAATAGATTACTATTACTATTTCTCTTTAGAAACCCGCAAGCATGAGTGCCGTGGATGGGAGACGATAGCCTTGCCGTTTGACGTGACGACGATCACTCATCAGAACGGTCCGCTCACGCCGTTTAGCCTCTTTGACTATGACAAGGGATTGGATGACCGTCCTTTCTGGCTATATGAATATACGGAGGACGATACCTGGCGTGAGGCGGCTGCCATCAAAGCCAACACGCCATACCTGATTTCCATGCCGAACGACCCCGCTTACATCGAGGAATACCGGTTGAACGGCGGCGTGACTTTCATCGGAGAGGACGTGAACGTGTTGTCTTCAGATGAAGAGAGTCTCGTCGTTACGAAAGGACAAAAGCGTTCGTTCATTCCGACTTTCCAGCAGATTCAAGTGGGCGACCTGCCTTTCTATGCGCTGAACACAGAGAAGTGGCGCAGTTATGAGGCTGGCAGCATCTTCAGGAGGAACCAACGCAACTTGCGGCCGTTCGAGGCATACTTCCTGAACGAGAGCAGCGAGGCAAAAGAAGACTTCTTCAGCGTGTTCGAGGAAACAACAGGCATCACAGATATTGCGGAAGTGTTCGGAAAACGTGGAAACACGTCCGAAAACGAACATGGAAGGATTGACGTGTATGATGTGGCTGGCCGAAAAGCGAATGTCAAAGGCTTGAAAGCCGGACTCTACATCATTGATGGCCGGAAGGTCGTCGTGAAGTAAAGAAGCGCCTTCGCTAACCACAGATTACTTCGTCCATGCGGACATCGTGTGGTTCTGCGGGGATGTCATCAAGTAGCTGGAAAGGCCAGCAGATACCAATCTTGAGCGTGTGCCTCAGACGTGGCAGAAGGCGGTCGTAGAAACCGCGCCCACGTCCGAGGCGCATTCCGTTTGCGGTGAACGCAACGCCAGGGATGACGGCAAGGTCGATGGAAGCATAGTCGGTGAACAACTGGCCTGTAGGTTCTTGGATGTGGAAGGCTCCTTCCGCCATTGAACCTTCATTGATATATTCGCGCAGTTCGAGGGCGTCGCCGACAACGACGGGCAGCAAGACGTGCTTGCCTTCGCTGGTGGCATGACGGAGGAGTTCGTGCGTGCAGACTTCATCGGGAAGGGAGTGATAGAGAAGCACGGTTTTCGCCTGTTGCCATTGGCTGGTTTGCAGCAGACGAGCGATCACGTCGTTTGAAAGCGCTGCACGCTGCGCTGCGCTGCAAGCCGCCTTGCGTCGGCGGATCTCTTTGCGAAGCTCGCTTTTTTCCATCGTCTGTTCAGGCAATTGTTTGTGCAAGGTGACAAGAGGTGATGCAGGGGAGTGACTCGCCGATGTGATGCTTGACGACGGCCACTTTCCTGTCTTCATCCTCTTGTTTCTCTTCAGGTGCCTGCGGGAACGACTGGTCGTTCTTGAAGAGGTCTATGGCACGCAAAATGGCAGGGTCGTCTTTGCTGAGGTATTGCAGCCGCCACTGCTGGTCCTGAGCGTTATAGATGATGTTGGAGATGAGGTTACGCTCAAAGAGAGGTGCACTGCGCTGGAGGAGGAGGTTGCGGCGGCGGAGGCCGTGTTCTTCGGCATAGCGTGCAAATTTTTCGAGAAGGTTCTGCCGACGGAGCCATGTTTCCATCTCCTTTGCGTTCTTCATGTGGTTCAGCTGTTCGCGGTTCTGGTCGGTGAAGAGGAAGGCATACTGTATGGTCAGTCCTGTATAGACGGCTTCTTTGTAATAGGAAGTGTAGAGCGTTGTGTCTTCGGGGATGAAGATGTCTGGCATGATGCCGCCGCCGCCAAAGACGGTGCGTCCGATGCGTGTCTTGTATTCCGGTCCTGACTGGTGGATGCTGTCTTCGGAGAAGAATTCGCCACGTTCGTAGCGAGCCATGAGGTCGTTCTCGTATTCTTCGCCCTTGCCTTTCTCGTAGGGCTTTTGGATGCAACGTCCGGAAGGTGTATAATAACGGGCTATGGTCAGGCGGACAATGCTTCCATCCTTGAACTCAATGGGTTGTTGCACCAGCCCCTTGCCGAAGGAACGGCGTCCGATGATGGTTCCGCGGTCGTTGTCCTGAATAGCACCCGCGAAGATCTCGGAGGCGGAGGCAGAACCCTCATCCACGAGGACGATTAAGGGCAGTTGCTGGAAGGCACCATGTCCGTCGGTTCGGTATTCTTCACGTCTGGACTTACGTCCTTCGGTATAAACGACCAGCTGATTAGCGGGCAGGAACTCATTGACCATCTGAATGGCTGTCTGCATGTATCCGCCTCGGTTGCCGCGAAGGTCTATCACCAGGTTTTTCATGCCCTGTACGTTCAATTGTGCTAACGCAACGAGCATCTCGGGATAGGTATTTTCACCGAAGCTTTCGATGGAAATGTAGCCGGTGTTCTCGTTGAGCATGAAATAACTGTCAACGCTTTCCACGGGTACGTCGCCGCGCACGACAGAGAACGTCAGGGGTTGTTTGTGTCCGTGGCGGTGGATGGTGAGCTTGACGGTGGAGTCCTTAGGTCCTCGCAGACGTTTCATGATGTCGGAGTTCACCATGCCGACGAGGGAACTGTCATCTGCTGCCACGATGCGGTCTCCGGCCAGGATGCCGACTTTTTCTGAAGGACCTCCTTTGATGACATTCATCACGTTGACGGTGTCCTTTTGGACGGTGAAGCGTACGCCGATGCCCGAGAAGCTGCCTCGGAGATCTTCCACACTGGCTTCGGCATCGTTGGCACTGATGTAGCTCGAATGGGGATCCAACTCAGAAAGAATCTGCGGCATGGCATCTTCGACCAGTTCATTCACATTGACGGTGTCAACGTAGTTGTTGTCAATGATTTGCAGCAGGTAGTTGAGCTTGTTGCTGCCCGTGTTGATGATGCTCAGGCGATTGCCAGAGAAATGATTGGCATAGAATGTTCCAAGACCGATGCCGGCAATGACTGCCAGCGCCAACAAGAGAGGAACGAAGCGGGATTTTGTATTCATTGTCATTGAAGGGGATGGAGAGATGTGCTCATGGGACTCGTGAGGCTCAAGGGATTATTCAAAGCCCTCGATGGGTTTGTGGACGACTTCGATGTTAGCCCGCCGCAGGAGGTCTATGCCGTCTGTGAGGCGGTAGTCACGGGCGTAAACGACGCGGCGGATGCCTGCCTGGATGATGAGCTTGGCACATTCGATGCAGGGCGAGTCGGTGACGTAGAGCGTGGCACCTTCCGAGTTGTTGCCCGAACGGGCAATCTTGGTGATGGCGTTGGCTTCGGCATGAAGCACGTATGGCTTCGTCACGCCGTTGTCGTCTTCGCAGATATTTTCGAAGCCGGAAGGCGTGCCGTTGTAGCCGTCGCTGATAATCATCTTATCCTTCACGACGAGTGCGCCCACTTGCCGTCGGGTGCAATAGCTGTTTTCGCTCCAAATGCGTGCCATGCGCAAGTAGCGCAGGTCGAGTTTACTGTTTGATTCCATTTCGTTTGAGTAATGCGTCGATGGTCGGTTCCTGGCCTCGGAACCGTTTGTAGAGGGTCATGGGGTGTTCTGTGCCTCCTTTGGAGAGGATTTCGTCGCGGAACCGCTGTGCCGTTTCGTGGTCGAAGATGCCGGCTTGCTTAAAGACAGAGAAGGCATCGGCATCCAGCACTTCTGCCCATTTGTAGCTGTAGTAGCCAGCGGCATAGCCACCAGACATGATGTGGCCGAACTGTACGGTCATGCATGTTCCGGGCACTTCCTTGAAGAGTTGTGCGCGTTTCCAAGCTTCGCGCTCGAAAGACTGAATGTCTGCGTCGAACGGTTCTGTGAGCGTGTAGTAAGCCATGTCGAGCAGGCCGAAGCTGACCTGCCGGATGCAGGCGTAGGCTACTTGGAAGTTGCGGCTTTCGATGATGCGGTCGATGAGTTCCTGTGGGATGGGTTCGCCAGTTTGATAATGGCGGGCGAAGGTGTTGAGGAAGTCGGGCTCAACCGCGAAGTTCTCCATTAACTGCGAAGGCAGTTCGACGAAATCCCAATAGACATTGGTTCCAGACAGGGCGGCGAAGCGTGTGTTGGCGAAGATTCCATGCAGGGCGTGCCCGAATTCATGGAGGAAGGTTTCCACCTCTCCCAGCGTCAGCAGGGCAGGCTTCGTTTCCGTAGGCTTGGTGAAGTTCATGACCAACGAGACGTGCGGTCGGCTGTTTCCGTCTTCTTTGCTGATCCATTGGTCTTTGAAGCTTGTCATCCACGCGCCGCTCTGCTTGCCTTTACGCGGATGGAAATCGGTATAGAGGACAGCCAGGAAGGAGCCGTCTTTGTCCAGGACATCGTAGGCCTGCACGTCGGGATGATAGACGGGGATCTCCTTGTTCTCCTGGAACGTGATGCCATAGAGGCGAGTGGCTAAGCCGAAGACTCCAGCCTTCACTTGTGACAGCTCCAGATACGGGCGCAACATTTCTGCATCGATGTTATAGCGTTCCATCTTCAGTTTGTGGCCGTAGTAGGAGAAGTCCCAAGGTTGCAGCTGGAAATCATCGCCCTCTGTGCGACGTGCCAAATCCTCGACTTCCTTCATCTCACGGCGTGCGGGGTCCATGTAGGCATCGAGCAATTGGTTCATGAGCCGATAAACGTTGTCAGCCGTTTCGGCCATGCGATGTTTCAGGACATAGTCGGCAAAGGTCTTATAGCCCAGCAGCTGTGCACGTTCACGGCGCAGATTGACGATGCGGCTGACGATGGCTTCATTGTTCTGCTCGTTGTCCTTGATGCAGATGGTGTTCTTGGCCATGTACATCTGACGGCGCAGCTCACGGTTGTCTGCGTATGTGATAAACGGGCCATACGACGGGGCGTGCAGGGTGAACAGCCACCCTTCCATGCCGTGTTCCTTGGCTGCCAACGCCGCAGCTTCGCGGGCCGAGTCCGGCAGTCCTGCCAGGTCTGCCTCGTTGGTGATGTGGAGCTGGTAGGCATTGGTTTCCTTGAGGTTGTTTTGCGAAAACTGCAAGGTCAGCATACTCATCTCGTTGTTGATTTCGCGCAGCCGTGCCTGATGTTCTTCGTCCAAAGCTGCACCCGCATGGATGAAACCGTCGTAGGACTTTTCCAGCAGCATTCGCTCTTCCGCCGTCAGCGGTTTCATCGCTTCGTGTTCGGGATTGTCTTCTTTATACCTCTCGTACACCGCTTTCACCCGTTCAAAATAAGGGCGGTTGAACATGATGTTGTTGGCGTGTTCAGTGAGAATCGGCGACATCTTCTGTGCCAATGCGTCCATGTCGTCGTTCGTCTCGGCAGACAGGAGGTTGAAGAAGACTTTCGTCACACGTTCCAGCAGGTCGTCGGGCGATGTGACGGCGATGGTGTTGTCGAAGGTCGGTGGTTCCGGGTTGTCGATGATGCTTTGGATGAAAGCCTCGTCGCGGCGGATGCCTTCCATCATCGCCGGCTCGTAGTCTTCGAGATGAATCTCCGTGAAGGGAGCCGTTTCGTGCGGTGTCTTGTAATGTTTGGTATAGAATGGATTTTCCCTCATATCTTTGTTGACGTTTTTCGTTTTCGTTTCTCACAATGCACTCCTAAATTGCAGAAGCTGTTCAAAGTTTGGTATTTCGATGTACTTCCGACCGGCATTGATGACCTTGCCGCTGGCGAGATTTTGGATGGCTTTGGATATGTATCGTGCATCTTCGCCCAAATAGTGTCCGAGTGTACGTTGAGAAATGTTGAACCGTTTGTGCCCGGCTGGCCGTTCAACGTGCATCCGGAAGAAAGAGACGATGCGTCCTTCCAAGGTCATCGCCGGAGGCAACCAACCCGCAACGTCTTTGCGCGCAATCGTCGTCGTCAGCAGGTTGAGCACATTCAGCCTGAACACTTCGAAATAGCTCGTCAGCGCGGCTATGGTTCGCTTGTCGATCCTCAGAAGCTTTGACGGACGCGTCGTGTGGTAGTTGTGTCGGTAGGTCCGCGTGCTTCCGTAGAGAACATCCACGCCGATTACTGCCGGTATGGGCAGCTCTTCTTCCACGCTCCAGCGTCCGTCTGCCGAGAACCGTTCCATCTTCATTCGACCGTCGAGAATGAATGTCAGCCCTGTGCACACCTCATTCTGCCCCAGAACCACCGTATCTTCCTGTACCGTATCGAACTCCAGACGTGTGGATTCCAGGATACGGGTAAGGTCAGCATGGCCAAGTCCCTGAAACAGGGGCAACGCCAGCAACGTGTCGAACATCGTCTGTTCCATTGGATCCAATTCGTCTGCAAAAATACGACGAAAGTGTGTCATAAACAAAAAAAACGACCGCTTTTGACATTATTTTACGCGAGTTCGTGATAAGCGTCAATATGCACGAACCTTCTTGCCTGTTTTGTCAAAAGAAACCGTCATGCCATAGCTGCAACAGGTAATGAATTGACATTCTGCATGAAAGGGAAACACTTTCCACCCGGAACGTGTACACCTTCTGGGCAGAATGTCAAGACACATCCCGCCACCTCCTCTATACCTGTCTTTTTCAGCCAAAAATCCCTCAATCCCTCACATTTTGAGATAATTGTCTGAAAAAGAGTGATTTGCAGGTGAGGGATTGGTGAGGAATAGGTGAGGGATGGTGAGGGTTTTCTCGCAGGGAGGTCAGAAAATGCAGAAAAATAGAATCCCTCACCATCCC
>JAGCPY010000079.1 GCA_017965425.1 Bacteroidaceae bacterium
ACCGTACTCGGTGACAATGCTATTTATTATAGTGACAAAGATGAAGTTACAAATCTGCTGAACAAATTAGAGATACTTATCCGTGAGCGTAAACAACTATATACAACCAACAACTTAGAGGTTATCAGAACTCAATACTCATGGGAAAAACTGGTAGAGGAACATGAGGAATACTTTATGAGTTTATTTAGCAAAATAAAATAATAAAAAATATATCTTATGTCAGACAAAGTGAATTTTGATTTAGAAGACCTCGACGACCTGAAAGACTTTATTGGTGACGAGAGGAAAGGTCATAATTTTGACTTCCAGAAAGTATTTGCACATCTTGTGTTGAACTGGCAGTGGTATCTGCTTTCATTAGTCATTTGTTTGGGCTGTGCTTTCCTATATCTGCGCTATGCCCTACCCATCTATCAGGTATCGGCCAGAATGTTGGTGAAGGATGAAGATAAGAAAACGGGTAGTCCTGTCAAGCAGATGATCCCAAACATGGAAGACTTCGGCATCATGAACTACTCCAACGGCTTTGACAACGAGGTGGAGATCCTTCAGTCGCCAGTGACGGTTCATGATGCTGTGAAACGCCTGAAGCTCTATACGGAGTATCGGCAGGAAGGACGTGTCAAGGATAGGCTGATCTATCTCAACCAGCCTGTTCTTGTGGACCTCGACCCGATGTCGCTCGACTCGTTGGACTACTACATGCTGGAGGGCGTTCATTCCATACAACTGGCCATCACGAAGAAAGGAGAGAGCTATCATGCCGACATCGCACTGTTCACCAACGGGAAAAGGTGGAAAGAAGAATACAGCGAGGACATTGATTCGCTTGGTACATCTATTAAGACACATTTCGGTACAATCTCCTTCATGAGCAACCCAAAGTATAAAAAAAACATTGGCAACCCTGTGGAGAAGGAAGCAACGCTCCTTGTCACCATACGTCCGCCCATGGTGGTGGCGCTTGATTATATGCGACGTTTGAGCGTGGAACCGACCTCGAAGAAAACTTCTATTGCTGCCATCACACTTAGCGACGAGAACGTCTCTCGGGGCATAGATTTCATCAACGCGCTCGTGCTTTGCTATAACGACCAGGCCAATATGGACAAAAACGAGATAGCATTGAAGACGGAGGAGTTCATCAACCAACGCTTGGAGAAGATTGATGCCGAGTTGGGAACGACGGAGAGCTCTTTAGAGAACTACAAGCGACGCAATGCGGTCACCCAATTGGAGGCAGACGCAGCACAGTCGCTGCAACTTTCAGCCCAATATGCGACTCGCTTGGCTGATGCCAACACCCAGCTACAGTTGATTGACTATTTGCGACAATATGTCGAGAACCCCGAAAACCGCTATAAGGTGATACCAGCCAATATTGGCATGGAGGACAGGTCGTCCGCACAGTTGATATCCGAATACAACCTAAAGGCACTAGACCGCACTCGAATGATGCGAAGTGCCAATGAACAGTCACCCCAGGTACAGATGCTTTCCGCCACACTTGACGATTTGGCATCCTCCATCAAGTTGGCACTCTCACAAGCCCACCATTCTGCCGAAATGCAGCGCAGTACCATTAAGAATGAATATACCAGGTATCAGGGACGCATCGGCAACACGCCAGAGCAGGAGCGTGTTCTCACTCAGATAGGCCGTCAGCAGGAAGTTCGTTCTGGACTCTACCTGCTACTGCTTCAGAAACGTGAGGAAAACAGCATCTCCCTGGCAGCCACAGCAGACAAAGGCAAACTCATTGCCATGCCACTGCCCCAGGGAACAGTCAGCCCACGGAAGGGCTTCATTCTTATAACCTCGCTCCTCCTGGGGCTTCTCATCCCGTTTGCCATCTTGTTTGTCCGCGAGCTGCTGCGCTATCGCATAGAGGGCCGTGAGGATGTCGTCTCGCTCACCAAAGTGCCAATCGTGGCCGATGTGCCCGTGGCCAGCGAAAAAGTGAAGACCGCTGCGGGCATCGTGGTACAGGCCGACAAGAACAGCCAGATGGATGAGGTGTTCCGCTCTCTGCGTACCAATGTGCAGTTTATGATGAAGGAGAACGAAAAAATCATCCTCTTCACTTCGGGTACCTCTGGAGAAGGCAAGACGTTCCTCGCAGCCAACCTCGCAGTTTCGTTTGCACTGCTCGGTAAAAGGGTTATCCTTGTCGGATGCGACATCCGCAAGCCTGCACTCGGACGGCTGTTCGGAAGGTCGAACCAGAAACAAGGACTCACGAACCTGCTCAGGGAGGAGCATGTCACGGCTGAGGACTTGCACAAAGAAACGTTCAACTATCAACTACCCAATCAGGACTCTCAGCTCTCCATCGACCTTCTCTTGTCTGGGCCTATTCCTCCGAATCCTACGGAAATGTTGAGCCGGACTAACCTGAAGACGGTGCTCGACTTGATGAGCGAGGAGTACGACTACATCATCCTCGACACAGCTCCCGTAGGATTGGTAACCGACACGTTGCTATTGGCACACTATGCTAATGTCAGCTGCTTTGTCTGCCGTGCTGACTATACGCCAAAGGCAAACATCGAACTGCTCAACTCCTTGACCCAGGATAAAAAGCTGCCCAATGTCTGCGTGGTTCTCAACGCAGTAGATATGTCGAAGAGGAAGTATGGCTACTATTATGGCTACGGCCGTTACGGCAAATATGGTAAATATGGCTATGGTAAACATGGTTACGGTAGGTATGGCTATGGCAACTATGGCAGTTACGGCAACTACGCTGACTCCCGTTATTCGAATAAGGATGATGACTCCATCAAGAAATAATCATAAAGTCTAAATTCACAATTCATTGTTCTTTGTTCATGGAAAGAATAGTATTGGATAATAAAACGATATTCATTACTGGAGTCGCAGGCTTTATCGGCTTTAACTTGGTGAAACGTCTGTTTAAGGACGTGAAGGGAGCTACTGTCATTGGTATTGACAATTTGAACGACTACTATGATGTGGCCCTGAAAGAATATCGTCTGACTGAACTGAATACTACGGTTCCAGATGGCATTGCATGGAAGTTTCTTAAAGGAGATATAGCTGATAAACAGTTTGTTGACGGAGTTTTTGAGGAGTATAGCCCGAAGGTGGTGGTGAACCTCGCAGCACAAGTAGGTGTCCGCTATAGCATCACTAATCCTGATGCCTATATCATGAGTAACATGATAGGATTTTACAATATCTTGGAGGCTTGTAGGCACTCACGTGATGGATTTGACAATGAACGGTTGCCGATTGACAATTATCGGGGTGTTGAACATCTTGTGTACGCCAGTAGCAGTAGTGTCTATGGTGGCAACAAGAAGGTTCCATTTAGCACTGATGACCGCGTGGACAACCCTGTGTCTCTGTATGCAGCTACAAAGAAGAGCAATGAGTTGTTTGCCCACTGCTACAGTAAGCTATATGACATACCTACAACCGGACTGCGCTTCTTCACAGTATATGGCCCTGTTGGTCGTCCTGACATGGCATACTTCGACTTTACCAATAAATTGATGAAAGGTGAGACAATCCAAATATTCAACTATGGCAACTGCCGTCGCGACTTTACCTATGTTGATGACATTGTAGAGGGGGTGTATCGCGTAATGCAAGGTGCACCAGAGCGTAAGAAGGGTGAGGACGGACTGCCCAGCCCTCCCTACGCTGTATATAATATCGGTGGTGGTCAACCTGAGAGCCTGCTGGACTTCGTACAAATCTTGCAAGAGGAACTGGTATGTGCTGGTCTGCTCCCAATAGACTTCGACTTTGAGGCTCACAAGCAACTCGTACCGATGCAGCCCGGTGATGTTCCCACTACCTACGCCGATACTACAGCCCTTGAACGCGACTTCGGCTTCACCCCAAAGATTACGTTACGAGAAGGCTTAAGGCATTTTGCACAATGGTATAAGCAGTTCTATAGTCATGAATGACACCTGTTGACTTCAACTCCACAGTTCAACCTCACACACCTCCACTCCTGCTCGGAACTGGTAGCCGCTGTTCTGGCATTTATACAATTGTACACCTTTGCGTACATCAATACTTAATGGTGTGCTTACGATAGGCGTATTCTGTAAAAGGATTAGTGTCGTGAGAAAAAAAGCGATGAAAGTTTTGTCACGCGGTAAATTATGCGTACTTTTGCACGCAAAATCTCATACATTTTTATTATAGCATGGAAAAAATTCAAGAACTTACCGACAAAATTCGCCGTGAAGGGGTGGAAAAAGGTCAGGAAGAGGCTGCGCGTATCATTGCGGAAGCAAAAGAACAGGCGACCAAAATCGTGGCAGATGCCAAGGCTCAGGCTGAGGCGATTGGCCATCAGGCAAAGAAAGCTGCCAGAGAACTGGATCAGAACACGAAGAGTGAATTGAAGCTGTATATGGGTCAGGCTCTGAACGCGCTCAAGAGCGAAATCACGAATGCCGTTACTGACAAGGTGGTGACACAAAGCGTTAAGAAACTGACCGACGAGAAGGATTTCCTCGGTAAGTTCACCGTTGCATTGGCCACGGAATGGGCAAAGAAGCAAGACATCATCATCAGCACGGAAGATGCCGAGGCATTGAAGACTTATTTCGCACGTGAAGCCAAGGGGTTGTTAGACAAGGGCGTCAAGATTGAAAAGGTCAACGGAAAACAAACCCTCTTCACCGTTCAGCCTGCCGACGGCAGCTACCGCGTAGATTTTGGCAAGGAGGAACTGGAGAGCTATTTCAAGAACTTCCTGCGTCCACAACTCATTGAGATGCTGTTCTGATATGGCAAATTACTATTGTCTCATGGCAGGGTTGCCTACGGTGAAACTCACCGATGTACAGCCGTATCATACCCTGCTGCAACTGAAGGAGGAACTGGCAGACATACTCGAACCACAGGATGCGCGGTTGCTGGAACGTTATTTCTTACGTTTCGACTGCGAGAACCTTGTGGCAAGGCTTGCCGAGGAAGATGTGGAGTTGGACTGTCGAGGCAACTTCAGCGGGGAGGCTATTGACGGCCTTATTGAAGAAGCGCGTCAGACGGACAGCCCAGTCAAAGGTTTTCCTGCTTTCATGGCAGACTTCGTGCGAGAATACGACGTTCATGCGGGAGATCAGAAATGGTTTGCACGTGATGCAGCCTTGGTGGCCTACTATGATTATGCCCGCCAGTGTTCAAATACGATGATGGCTGAATGGTATGAACTGAACTTCAATCTCCTCAATATTCTGACCGCTCTGATTGCTCGTAAACAAGGTTGGCGGTTGGAAGATTATGTCCAGGGCAGTAACGATGTGACTGATGCACTCTTGAAACAGGCCAACCAACCCGACTTCGGTCTTGGTCAGGAGCTTGACTACATGAAGACTCTCATGCAAGCTGCAGAAACGACTGACCCGGTGGAGAAGGAACGACAGATTGATGCTCTACGCTGGAACTGGTCGGAGGAAAAGACGTTCTTCGAACCCTTTGATATCACAGCGCTCTTTGCATATATCGTCCGTTCTGAAATTCTTGAACGCTGGGCTTTATTGGATCCCGAACAAGGCCGCAAACGTTTCACCGAAATCATCGAAAACCTTCGCGGTGAGGCCCGGGTGCCAGAAGAATTCATTAGAAAATAAAAACATAATATATAAGATATGACAAAAGGAACTGTTAGCGGTGTGATTGCGAACATGGTGACACTCCGCGTGGACGGACCGGTGAAGCAGGGCGAAATCTGCTACATCGAGACTGGTGGTGACCGCCTTATGAGCGAGGTCATCAAGGTCGTCGGCCAGGACGTTTACGTTCAGGTATTCGAGAGTACTCGCGGTTTGAAAGTGGGTGCTGTTGCTGAGTTCACTGGCCACATGCTGGAGGTGCAGCTCGCACCTGGTATGCTCAGCAAGAACTTCGACGGTCTGCAGAACGACCTCGACAAGATGGAGGGCGTATTCCTCAAGCGTGGTCAATACACCGACCCGCTGGATCGTGAACGCATCTGGGATTTTGAACCCATCGTGAAGTTGGGTGACAAAGTGCAGGGCAGCGACTGGCTGGGGAAGGTTGAGGAGAACTCGCAGCCGCTGAAAATCATGGCTCCATTCCAGATGAAAGGAACGGCCACAGTGAAGAAGATAGCTCCGGCAGGACAATACAAAGTTACGGACACGATTGCCACCCTCACCCTTGAGGACGGAACGGATCTCGACGTGAATATGATCCAGCATTGGCCTGTGAAGTTTGCCATGACGAACTACAAGGAGAAGCCCCGTCCCTTCAAGCTCCTTGAGACCAGCGTCCGCACCATCGACACTTTCAACCCCATTGTCGAGGGCGGCACCGGCTTCATTCCCGGTCCTTTTGGTACGGGCAAGACGGTGTTGCAGCACGCTATCTCTAAGCAGGCCGAGGCTGACATTGTGATTATCGCTGCCTGCGGTGAGCGCGCTAACGAGGTTGTGGAAATCTTCACCGAGTTCCCCGAACTTGAAGACCCCCACACAGGTCGTAAGCTGATGGAACGCACCATCATCATCGCCAACACGTCCAACATGCCTGTGGCTGCCCGTGAGGCATCGGTCTATACCGCCATGACGATGGCCGAGTACTACCGTTCCATGGGCTTGCGTGTGCTGCTGATGGCTGACTCCACTTCCCGCTGGGCACAAGCTCTGCGTGAGATGTCCAACCGCATGGAGGAACTGCCGGGTCCCGATGCCTTCCCCATGGACCTCTCCGCCTTGATTTCCAACTTCTACGGTCGCGCTGGATATGTCTATCTGAACAACGGACAGGTGGGCAGCATCACCTTCATTGGCACCGTGTCGCCTGCCGGTGGTAACCTGAAGGAACCCGTCACTGAGAGCACCAAAAAAGTAGCTCGCTGCTTCTACGCCCTCGAACAAGAACGTGCCGACAAGAAGCGCTACCCCGCCGTCAACCCCATCGATTCCTACTCGAAATATCTGGAATATCCCGAGTTTGCCGAGTACATCAAGGGACACATCAATGAAGAATGGATTCCAAAGGTCTTGGCATTGAAGACGCGAATGCAACGTGGTAAGGAGATTGCCGAGCAAATTAACATCCTTGGTGATGACGGTGTACCTGTTGACTACCATGTGACATTCTGGAAGAGCGAAATTATTGACTATGTCATCCTCCAGCAAGATGCATTTGACGAAGTGGATGCCGTGACACCCATTGAACGACAGGAAGAAATCCTAAACCTCGTGACCACCATCTGCGAGCATGACTTCCAGTTCGACACCTTCCTCGACGCCACCGACTTTTTCCGTAAGCTCATCAACCTGTGCAAGCAGTGGAACTACAGCCAGTACAAGAGCGAACAATACTACGATTTTAAGAAGCAAATTGAAGAGTTCATTAAATAAGTGGACAAGTAAACAAGTTGGTTCTTTCAAAAGAATAACAGTATCTCGTCAGAAAGAAAAGATAATAACTCGTCAACTTGTAACTCGTCAACTCGTCAACTAAAATACAGTTATGGCACAAGCATTTCAAAAAATCTATACAAAGATTAGCCAAATCACGAAAGCCACCTGTTCACTGAAGGCAACAGGAGTTGGTTATGATGAACTGGCGACCATCGACGGCAAGCTGGCTCAGGTGGTGAAGATTGTCGGCGACAATGTCACGCTGCAGGTGTTTGAGGGAACTGGTGGCATCCCCACCAACGCTGAAGTTGTCTTTCTCGGTCATTCACCCTCATTGAAAGTCAGTGACCAGCTAGCAGGTCGTTTCTTCAACGCTTACGGACAACCCATTGACGGCGGACCTGCCATTGAAGGTAAAGAAATTCCCATCGGCGGTCCCAGTGTAAACCCCGTTCGCCGCAAACAGCCCAGTGAATTGATAGCTACCGGTATCGCAGGTATCGACTTGAACAACACGCTTGTCTCAGGTCAGAAGATTCCTTTCTTCGCCGACCCCGACCAGCCCTTCAATGAGGTGATGGCCATGGTGGCTTTGCGCGCCAAGGTGGATAAAATCATTCTCGGCGGCATGGGTATGACCAACGATGACTATTACTTCTTCAAGAACACCTTCTCCGACGCCGGTGCTCTTGACCGCATCATATCGTTTATGAACACCACAGAGGATCCCGCCGTGGAACGTTTGCTGATTCCCGACATGGCCTTGACGGCTGCCGAGTACTTCGCTGTGGAAAAACATGAGACGGTGCTGGTTCTGTTGACCGACATGACTTCATATGCCGACTCTCTCTCCATTGTCAGCAACCGTATGGATCAGATTCCTTCCAAGGACTCCATGCCTGGTTCACTCTACTCCGACTTGGCTAAGATTTATGAGAAGGCAGTACAGTTCCCTGAAAGTGCTGGTGGCGGTTCCATCACCATCATCGCTGTGACGACACTTTCCGGCGGCGACATCACCCATGCCGTGCCTGATAACACTGGCTACATCACCGAGGGTCAGCTCTACCTACGTCGTGACTCCGATGTGGGCAAGGTCATTGTCGATCCCTTCCGCTCGCTGTCGCGCCTGAAACAGCTTGTGGCTGGAAAGAAAACCCGCAAGGATCACTCGCAGGTCATGAACGCCGCCATCCGACTCTACTCCGACGCTGCCAACGCCAAGACCAAGCTCGAGAACGGCTTCGACCTCACCGACTACGACAACCGCTGCCTCGACTTCGCGAAGGACTATGCCACGGCCATCCTCGCCATCGACGTCAACGTGGATACCACCGAGATGCTCGATGTCACGTGGAACCTCTTCCGTAAGTACTTCAAACTCGAGGAAGTCAACATCAAGAAAGAGTTCACCGATATCTACTGGAAGTAAAGGACCCTCCCCCCGTCCTCCCTTGTAGGGAGGGGTGGTCACTTTCAAGAAATGACAATAATTAATAACCAATAGCAAAAGTACTCACTCCCCTCCCTGCAAATGAGGGGCAGGGGGTGGGTCTATATTTATGGCTATCAAGTTTCAATACAACAAGACATCGCTCCAGCAGATAGAGAAGCAGCTGAAGATGCGACAGCGTACCTTACCTATCATTAAGAACAAGGAGACCGCGTTGCGTCTGGAAGTGAAGCGCTGCAAGGAGGAGGTGGCCGCGTTGGAGGCCAAGCTGCAAGAGCAGATAGCAGGCTACGAGCGCATGTACGCCCTCTGGGGAGAGTTCGATGCCTCATTGGTCGAGCTGAAGGACGTCGAGCTAGCTGTCAAGAAGATTGCGGGCGTGCGCGTTCCCATTCTGAAGAACATCCGCCTCGAAGCACGTCCTTTTGGCATCTTCAGTGCCCCCAAATGGTATTTCGACGGTATCAATCTCCTGCACGGCCTGGCCAAGACCGCTGTCGAACGGGAGTTTGCCGTTGCCAAGCAAGACCTGCTGGATCACGCCCGTCGAAAGACCACGCAGAAAGTGAACCTCTTTGAGAAGGTGCAGATTCCGGGCTTCCAAGAAGCGGTGCGCAAAATCAAGCGATTCATGGAGGACGAGGAGAACCTCTCCAAGTCTTCACAGAAAATCCTCAAATCCTTGCAAGAGAAACGCAGGGAAGAGGAAGAAGGAAAGGAGGACGTTGCATGATTGAAAAAATGAAAAAACTCACGTTCCTGGTTTACCATCGGGAATATGACGAGTTCTTGCATCGCCTGCAAGAACTGGGAGTCATGCATGTTGAGGGCGGAGCACTCACCGAAGGACAATCCGAAGCGGTGTCTGCCGATATGGCAGAGCTGCGACGCGTGGACTCCGTGATTAACCACCTGGCAAACCTGCCCAAACCAGACAAAGGAGCAACACCTGCCAGCGTCACGTCGCCAGTGGCGGAGAGTGTGGTCAATGGTGCCGCCACTCCTGACCTCGCAACCATCGAAACACTTTTCACTCGCCGCGAAGCCCTTTCCAACCGCGAAAAGGAACTGACAGAGCAAATAGAGCTCCTCACTCCCTGGGGTGACTTTGACCCTGCTTACGTTCGTGAGCAAATGGACGCGGCGGCTTGTGAGATGCGTTTCTTCAAGGTCGCTTCCAAGACTTTCAACAAGGAGATTGTGCCCAATTTCCGTGTCGAGGCCATCAGCGAGAAGAAAGGCACCACCTCCTTCGTCGCTGTGTTGCAGCCAACCGATGAAGACTATGCCGAGACGCTGTCCAAGCTACAGTCCTTGGCTGTTGAGGTAATACTGCCAACCGCATCCCTTTCCGCCCTTTGCACTGAACAGGAGCAAACCCGTGTAGAGGCTGTTGAGATGGAGTCGCAGCTTCAGTCCGTGGCTGCCAGCCAGGCCACTGCCCTCCAAGCCCTCCGCTCCTCTCTTTCCTCTCGCATGGATTTCGACACCGTGCGCGCCACAACTGCCACTGCCGCCGATGACAGCTTGATGGTGCTTCGTGGATGGATTCCGGCAAAGCGTGAAGCAGACATTCAGACGGCCTTTGAGAGCAGTGGTGCATGGTTTGAAATAGCAGATCCGAAGCCCGGCGACGATATTCCTGTCTGCCTGAAGAACAACCGCTTCTTCCGCCTCTTCGAGATGTTCACCGAGCTCTACATGCTGCCAAAGTACTCTGAGCTGGATCTCACGCCCTTCCTCGCGCCGTTCTATATCCTCTTCTTCGGCCTCTGCTTGGGCGATTCCGGCTATGGCCTGTTCATCACTATAGCTGTGCTTGCTGTGAAGATGTTCAAGAAGAACCTGAGCCAGAGCATGAAGGCAGCCATGAACCTTCTGCTCATCTTGGGCATTTCCGCCTTCTGTTGCGGTTTGCTCTCGGGAGCTTTCTTCGGTTTCAACCTCTACACACTGGGAGTACCGTTCTTCAATTGTCTCGGCAGTGCCGTATCTCTGGACAACAGTCAGATGTTCAACCTCTCGCTCATCCTTGGCTTCATCCAGATTATCTTCGGCATGTGTCTGAAGGCCTATAACCGCACCATCCAGTTGGGCTTCACCTATTCCCTTTCCACCATTGGATGGATGATGGTTATTCTCTCGCTGGCAGTCACGTTGCTGATGCCTGAGTACAGCGGAACCGCTAAATGGTTCACATACGCAGGCTTAGCTCTTGCCTTCTTGATGAATAGTCCCGAACGTTACCAAAAGAATCCAGTCACAGGTCTGCTCATCAATGTCGGGTCTGGCCTTTGGGATGCCTACAACACGGCCACGGGTATGCTGGGCGACATGCTTTCCTACGTCCGCCTCTTTGCCCTCGGCCTTTCCGGTGGCATCCTGGCTACGGTCTTTGACAGCCTTGCCACGGGTCTGGCACCCGATAACGTCGTGCTTGGACCCATAGTGATGGTGCTCATCTTCGTCTTTGGCCACGCGCTGAATATGTTCATGAACGTCCTTGGAGCGTTCGTCCACCCGATGCGTCTCACCTTTGTGGAGTTCTTCAAGAACGCAGGCTATGAGGGAGGCGGCAGCGCATACAAACCCTTTAAGTGAATAAATCATTAAACAATAATCTTTAAACATTTAACAGAACAATGAACGTAACACTTCTCATCGCTTACATTGGCGTTGCAATCATGGTCGGCCTCGCCGGCATCGGTAGCGCTTACGGCGTCACCATCGCAGGAAATGCCGCCATCGGCGGCTTGAAAAAGGACAGCAAGCTTTTCGGTAATGCCCTTGTCCTCACGGCTCTCCCCGGTACACAGGGCCTCTATGGCTTTGCAGGTTTCTACATGTGCCAGAATATGTTCAACCTGCTGACTCCAGAGACGACAGCCATTCAGGCTGCCACCGTTTTTGGCGCAGGCATCGCCTGCGGCTTGGCTTGCCTCTTCTCTGGCATTCGTCAGGGTCAGGTTTGTGCCAACGGTATAGCCGGTATTGCCCAAGGTCACAGCCATCTCTTCGGTAACACCATCGTGCTGGCCGTGTTCCCCGAGCTCTATGCCATCGTCAGCGTTGCTCTCGTTTACATGGCGGGCAGCGCTGTTGCAGCATAATCAAGTACGCGTAAATTTGTCCAAGAGGATGTGTCGGAACTCTGACACATCCTCTTTGCATACAAAGCCCTCAATCCCTTACACATAAGTTACTATAGAATAGACGGATAACTCAAAGGGTGAGGGGTTGAGGGATTTCTGACTAAAAAGCCATGTATTGAGGGGTGGGGAGTCGCGTGTTGGCAAACTATGTGCGTATGTTCACCCTATCAATAGCTCCGATCGTGGTCTTCAAGAGGAAATGGACGCTATCTCGGTAATTCGTGGCTTGAATAGGGGTGAAAGTGCTATGGCAGCACCATCTTTCGGCCATTTTTAATGAAGATACCGTGGAGGGGAGCGTCGATGCGTTGTCCTGTTAGATTATATAGTCCAACGTTGTGCTTGAATACCCATGGAAGCATGACAGCGTATGAGCTGGAAGCCATGATGTCTGAGCGTTTCATGGTTTCTTCATCTGGATAATTGTCTTGCCAAGTCCAGGTTCCCTGTTGATCGCGTACATAATATTGCCAAGGGCTCAACAGATCGTGTGTCTGCGTTCGTGCCACAACTGCCGAAGTTTCATTGACGGCATAGAGATAGCAATGCCCATCTTCATCCTCCCAAAGTGTGGAACCATAGGCTACTGAATTGTCATTGACATCATGCTTGACGCTCTCGCGATAGAGGTAGTCCCCTTCTTTGGGCAGGTAGTCGGGTAATGACGTGAGATAATAGCCTGTAGGCACCCGTCGAGGCTATATGTGGCCAAGAGTGAAGCTGGAAATATTATCAGCCGAGAAAGTGGCCACACGCGTGACCCAATCTCGGTCTTCCCGATCGAGACGGTTCAGTTTGTCGGGCGCAATATGCCCCGCGACATAGTCAAGATAATAAGTGCCTGTGCATGACTCGGAGGTCTGTGGTGGAACGTGCGACCTGCGTCATCACGATGTCAGCCGCCACACTCCACTCGTTCGCCCCCTCACTCCGAAAAGTCCGTGTAGCGTAGTCAAGAAACAAATGCTGCCACAATGATGAGCGCTGTCACTATCGGGCAGAGGAATCCTTTATTCTCGAGACGAGTCATGCTTGGCAGTGTTGTGTTTGATGAATCTATTTACTTCACCTCCCAGATGTCGTTGGTTTCCAGCAGCTCAGCGAAGTTGTGGTACTTCTTCTGTGCGCTGACCTCAGCGATCTGTGCGTTGACGGCTTCGTCGTAGGTGGGCGCTGGCACGTCGCGGATGACGCCGAGTGCGATGGGGAAGCCGTCGCCATCGCCCATGAGTGCGAGTTTCAGCTGGAGGGTGTTGTCCTCGCAGTGAGCGTCGTGGACGAGGATGTCCTCGAGGGTGTAGCCGTCCTTTCCGATTTCCACGACCTTGAGTCCGAAGCCCTGCTGTACGAGTCCGAACTCGTTGTTTTCTCCGAAGACCAGTCGTTCGCCGTGTCGGACGTAGATGGCATTCTTTTTGCGTCCTTCCTTGTCATATACGCTGTCGTGTGTGCCGTTGTTGAATATGACGCAGTTTTGGAGGATTTCGCAGACGCTGGCTCCCTTGTGGTCGTGTGCAGCCTTGAGGACCTCGATGGTTCCCTGTGCGTCAGTTGCCACGGCCCGAGCGAAGAAGTGTCCTCGTGCGCCGAAGCAAAGTTCAGCGGGTCGGAAGGGGTCTTCGACGGTTCCGTATGGGCTGCTCTTGCTGACGAAGCCTCGGGGTGAGGTGGGGGAGTACTGTCCCTTCGTGAGACCGTAGATGCGGTTGTTGAGCAGGATCATGTTCAAGTCGATGTTGCGTCGGTTGGCATGGATGAAGTGGTTTCCTCCGATGGCGAGTCCGTCTCCGTCTCCGCTGACCTGCCACACGTCGAGTTTCGGGTTTGTGACCTTTGTGCCTGTGGCGATGGCCGCGGCCCGTCCGTGGATGGTGTTCATGCCATAGGTTGCCATGTAGTGTGGGAGTCGGCTACTGCACCCTATTCCGCTGATGACGGCGACGTTGTGTGGTGCTACGCCTATTTCGGCGAGAGCCTTGTGAAGAGATGCGAGGAAGAAGTGGTCTCCGCACCCTGGGCACCAACGCGGTTGCCCTTTCTTATAATCTTGTGCTGTAATCATAAACATCTTTTTTTAACAACGAATTATACGAATTATACGAATTTCTTGGGCAGTGCTGTAATCATAAACATCTTTTTTTAACAACGAATTATACGAATTATACGAATTTCTTGGGCAGTGCTGTAATCATAAACATCTTTTTTTTAACAACGAATGATACGCGCTCGGCGCTTGCGACGCTTCACACCTGAAGAATTATACGAATTTCTTGGGCAGGCAGTTATTTCCTAAATCAATCGTATTTATCAAAGTTGGGGAATCTCTCATATTGCAACGACTGAGATCTGAAGTTGATCAAAAGTCCTAAATCCATATCAGCCACTTTCATGTAGTTAATGGTTTGAGAGCGATTGATGTCGTCTAACTCTTTAACCGCCTTTAGTTCCACGACCACACAATCATAACATACAAAGTCAGGAATGAACTCTGCCTTCAGTTGGTGCCCATGGTAGATGGCATGAATAGGAGTCTCGCGCTTGTATGGTATGCCTCGTTCCTGGAACTCAATCTCCAAAGCATCTTGATACACCTTTTCTGTGAATCCGCTGCCCAGTTCACGATGCACGGCCATTGCCGCCCCGAGAATCTGATAAACCTCTTCTTTGCAGATTAGTTCCATGAGGAATAATTCGATAAATTCGTTAAATTCGTTGTGTTAAATATAAACTTATTTTTGAAGTAATTGTGTGAAATAGGAGGTGAGTTCGCTGACCACGAAGGGTTGTCCTTTGACCTGGTTGAACTGTTGTGGAACGAAGTTATCGACTTTCATGCGTAGGTATGCGGCGAGCTGTCCCATGTTCTGTTCTGCGACGACGACTTTCGGGTATCGTTTCAGGACGTCCTCCGTGTTGGCAGGTAGAGGGTTGATGTATCGGAACTGAGCGAGAGCGACCTTATAGCCTGTGTCACGTAGTTCATCCATGGCTGCGTGTAGGTGTCCGTAGGTGCTTCCGAATCCCACGATGAGCAGGTCGGCCTCGTCCTTGTCGCCTTCCACTTCGAGGTCGGGGACTTGTATTTTCGCAATCTTCTCTGCACGCAGACGTGTCATCAGGTCGTGGTTCTCGGGGTTCGTGGAGATGGCCCCTGTCTTGTTGTCTTTCTCCAATCCTCCGAGGATATGCGTGAAGCCTTCACGTCCCGGCACAGCCCAGTAGCGGGTGCCGTTTTCGGCGCGCATATAAGGCGTCCATGAGCCGCGCAGTTCTTCGGGCACGTATGGCGGGTTGATGTCCGGGTAGTCTTCGAGTTTCGGAAGCTTGAAGGCCGCCGATCCATTGGCGAGGAAGGCATCTGTCAAGAGCACGACGGGCGTCATGTGTTCGAGTGCCATCTTTGCGGCCTCGTAGGCAGCGTCGAAGCAGTCAGTGGGTGAGAGTGCAGCGATGACAGGCATCGGGCTTTCGCCATTACGTCCGAAGAGCACCTGCAGTAGGTCCGTCTGTTCGGACTTAGTGGGCAGTCCTGTTGCCGGTCCTCCTCGCTGTACGTCGAGGACGACGAGTGGCAGTTCCATGATGACGGCGAGGTTCATGGCCTCGCTTTTCAGGCAGATGCCTGGTCCAGATGTCGAAGTGACCGCCAGCGCCCCTGAGAATGCCGCTCCGAGAGCCGATGCGCATCCCGAAATCTCGTCTTCGCACTGCACCGTTTTGACTCCGAGGCTTTTATGTTTCGACAGTTCGTGTAGGACGTCTGTGGCCGGGGTGATGGGATAGCTTCCCAGGTAGAGCTGTAATCCAGCCTTTTCAGCTGCAGCGATGAATCCGTATGCCGTTGCCTTGTTTCCGGTGATGTCCATATACCGTCCGGGAGTTTTCTGTTGGCTTTCGATTCGATAGACGTTCATGGCTGCTGAGTGCGTGTTGTGTCCATAGTCATACCCTGCTTGGAGGACCTTGATATTGGCCTCGGCGATGGCGGGTTTCTTGCGGAATTTCTCTCGTAGGAAGTTGAATGCCACGTCGAGGTCGCGGCTGAAGAGCCAGCATACGAGTCCGAGGGCGAACATATTTCGGCATTTGAGGATGCTTTTGACATCCATACCCGTATCCGCAAGAGCGTCCTTCACCATCGTGGTGAGCGGGCAAGCGATGACCCTGTCTGGGTTCACGGCCATTTCGGTCAAGTAGTCGTCGGTTTTGAATTCCGCTTTTTGGAGTTCTTTTTTTGAGAAAGCGTCGGTGTCGATGATGATTGTTGCATTCTGTTTGGCGTATCTCAGTTGTGTTTTGAAGGCAGCAGGGTTCATGGCCACGAGCACGTCGCATTGGTCTCCCGGAGTATAGACTTTTTGTGCTCCGATGTGCACTTGGAATCCTGAGACACCTGTGAGCGATCCCTGTGGTGCTCGAATGTCAGCTGGGAAGTCTGGGAACGTGGAGATGCTGTTTCCGACAGTAGCGCTGACTGTTGAGAAGATGTTGCCAGCGAGCTGCATCCCGTCTCCGCTGTCCCCTGAGAATCGTACGACGATGTTTTTTGTTTTTTTGATGGTTACATTATGTGCCATAGGCTCCTTATTGTGTGTTAAGTTAATTGTTTTTGGGTTTGCAAAGTTACGAAGGAAAAGTGAGAAATTGTTTTTTTGTTTTGAGAAAAAGGTCAGTTAGGGTTTTTTTCATGATATAGGGCAAGAAGCGTTTCGTTTTGTTTCGTTTTGTTTTGTCAAGGATTTTCCTTTCTTTTTTTCTTTTTTCCCCGTTTTTTCTCGGAGAGACCTCGGAGGGACCTCGGAGGGACTCCGAGGAATTATCCCTTCCGAACTCTTCCGTTTGTCACAGTTTATTACTTTTGAGCTGTGCTGAGCTCTGCTATTTGGAAGAGTTGGGAAGATTTTTGCTGGTATTAGCGCAGTGTCTGATATACGCGGGCAGCGCCCTTGGAATAGACTATTACGTGAACATGAAACTTCGTGATTCGCATCTAGATAGTAAGTGATTGTGTTTAGTTAAGGTAAATGGGGAAAGGCTTCGTCGTGAGACGCGGCCTTTTTTTGTGGGGGGGTGTGGTGGTGTTGTGGCGCTACGCGGGTTTTGGAAGTTGGAATGCGATTGGTTTTGAGGTTGCTTGGCTGGAAATTATAAGAAAAATGGATTAAGAAGATTATATGAAGCGATGTTTTATTTATAGGCTGTTGAGGAATTGTTCTGCACACCAGAGCTGCCATTTCTGATTGCCTGTCAAGGTGGATATGGGTATGTCTTTGCGGAATTCGGGTCGAACGGGTCCTGTCCAATTTTTGAAGATGTGGTCAACGGGCCGTGGCATGGGGAGTTTGAAGGGTATTTGTAGTTCGGGGTATTTGGTGGCATAGAGTTGTCGAATGAGGTATTTGGGTTCTCCAGAGCGAACGCGACGCATATCCAAGGGTTCGGCCATTATTAAAGTGGCGTATGGGTCGTGATATGGCATCCAAGCTGCGCCGAAGGCGTTGAGGTAGGAGCCTGAGCTCTCAATTGAAAACACTTCATCCATAAAACGAGGTACGTCTATGCCGTCATCGCCAACGCGATAGGGTTCAAACAATGCCGATTGACTGACAGGACTGCTCAGGACGAGGTAGGGGTCGAGGAAGGTGTAGCGTTGAACAAAAGCGTCGAAGGTCCATTGAGGACTGATGAGTTTGTCCATGCCTCCGAAGATGAGGTCTGCGCTTTCTCCGACGATCAAGAGCTGTACGCCGTCGCGGCGGGCGGTTTCGGCGGCTTTGTAGATTTGGGGTTCTATGGAATGTACGGGTGCAAACTTATGACGCATGACGATGGGAGTGTAGCGTTGATAATCTTGCATGGTGATTTGTATGAGGTGGTGTTTCAACTGCCATTTTTTGCAATAGATTTTTGCTCGTTCGATGTCGGCATCGAAGACGCCAGTAGGTGATGTGAAGGTGTAGGCGTGGCTGGAGGGACGGAGGTAGGAGGCGAGGTTGGCACTGTCGATGCCTCCAGAGAGGAGAATGCCGATGTTGTCGTACTTGTCGTAGAGTGTGTCGAATTGTTTGCGGATTTCGCGGTCGATGTCTTGGGATGTGCGGACGGGGATTCGTTGTGAGGCAGGGATGGGTTGATAGTTTTTGTGTTGGAACCCTTCGCAAAAGTCGATTCCGTCTTTCCAGATGTAACGGAATGCGATGTAAGAACTGAGGCAGAAATCTTTGTTGACCATGATGGGGGGAGGGAGGGGGTTAAGGGGTTACTGAAATGTTGGTTATTTCACTCGCGGCGGGGAAACCGCCGCGCACAGTGGGGGTTTGAGGGGTTACTGAAATGTTGGTTATTTCACTCGCGGCGGGGAAACCGCCGCGCACAGTGGGGGTTGAGGGGTTACTGAAACGTTGATTATTTCACATCTTCGAGGTTGTCTCCTCGCACGGCGTTGAGGGCTTTGGTGATTTGTGTGGAAGATATGCCTTTGGTATAGGGGAAATAGATGATTTTGATGCCTTGTTGAGCGAATTGTTTTTCGTAATCCTGCCATTTGGGAGTGCGGTACCAGTCATCGCCGACAAAGAGGATGGTTGCTCCGAGCTTTTTGCAGGCGGTGAGTTTGTCCATGTCGTATTGTGGCACGGCGGCGTCCACGTATTTGATGCTGCGGACGATTTCTATGCGGTCTTCGAAGGGGATCATGGAGTGCTTGCCTTTGTAGGTGACGAGTTCGTCGACGGTGACGCCGACAATGAGCTTGTCGCACATGCCTTTTGCATTTTTCAACAGATTGAGATGTCCGATGTGAAAGAGGTCATAGACGCCTGTGGTGTATCCTATTGTCATTTTTTCTTTCATGTGATGAGGTTTTTAAATCTGCGCAAAAGTAGGTATTTCATCTGATATTTGAGCAAAAGACGTTAATCTTTTCACGGAATTTATTGCTTTTTCCTTCTTTTTCCATACCTTTGCAGCACAAAAACGTTCACTAAGATGCTCGATGAAACTACTTTTAATGCGCAAGAGCTGAAAGCGAGGTTCAACCGCGGCGGGGAAACCGCCGCGCACAGTGGCATTTTTAATGCGGAAGAGCTGAAGGCGAGGTTCAACCCCGAGGGTTCTGCACTGAGGCGTCAACAATTGAAGATGCTTGAGATGGTGAGGGTGTTGGATGGGATTTGCCGGAAGCATGATATTCCTTATTTCCTTTATGGAGGGACTCTGCTGGGTGCGATCAGACACGATGGCTTCATCCCGTGGGACGATGACCTTGACGTGGGCTTGCTTCGCAAGGACTATTTGCGGCTGATGAAGATCCTGCCTGATGAGCTGCCGGAAGGTATGGCGCTGCAGACGAACGAGACGGACGCGAACTATTTTTACTTTTTTGCGAAACTGCGTGACAAGCACTCGCTGCTGGAAGAGGAGGCTCCATACGACCGTGTCTTCAAGGAACGTGGCGTCTTCATCGACATCTTTCCCTTTGAGAAGATGAGGCTTTGGACTCATCTGGTGGCGGAGCCGTTGCAAGGTCATACCTTCAAGATTTTCCGAACGGCTGTGGACGTGGAGAAGGCGATGAAGAAGATCCGTGCGCTCACGTGGTTGAACAGGCATGTCACCTTCCCGGTCCTTCGCGCCATCAGCAGACTGACCTGCGGACGAGTGCTGACCTACGATTACGGCATCCCGTTCCATATTGTGTATGACATCAACGACATCTTCCCGCTGACCACGCATGTCTTTGAGGGCGTTCAGCTTTCGGTGCCGGGAAATAGCCATCACATGTTAGAGACTCAGTTTGGAGACTACATGAAGCTGCCCGACCTGAATCACCTGCAAAACCATGTCCAACGACTGCAATTCTTCGATGAATAGGACGCGGCTGCAATGGTTAGACGCTCTCCGGGGTTTCACGATGCTGATGGTCGTCACGAACCACGTCTATGGCATGGGCTTCGTCGCAGACACAAAGCAGTCGATGTTCATGTCTCTCTGTCTTTTGTTCAGGATGCCGCTCTTTTTCTTCATCAGCGGATTCCTCGCGTACAAGGCCCACTTTGAGTGGAACAGCACGGAGACAGGACGCCTCATTGCGAAGAAATTGCGTGTTCAAGTGGTGCCGACGTTGGTTTTCATGACGGCTTTTGTTGCGCTGACCTATAAGGCACGCTATTTTTGGGAAAAGCTGGGAGAGGCTTGGCAAAGTGCGACGAAAGACGGTTATTGGTTCACACTCGTGCTGTTGCAGATGTTCCTGGTGTATTACGCGTTGTGCGGCATCTGTTCGCTCTGGAAGAGAAGCGAGAAGGGCGCAAGGGCATCACGAGTTACCCTCACGGATGGTTCGCTTATCTTTCTTTTCATCCTCTCGCTATGCGCCTACGCCACGCTCTACATGCCCTCTTGGTTCTCTTGGCAAAAGGATGAATTCTGGCAGGTCACGAGCCTCACGGAGTTCGTGCGTTTCTTCCATTTCTTCCTCTTCGGTAACCTTGTCCATCGGTTCTGGCCGCAGGTTCAAAAGCTGTTCGACTCGACATGGTTCTTCCCCTTGCTTATTGCCTTGGCCTTCGTCTGTGCTGGCGACTACCTGAAATGGCATCACCTAAGGCTTCAGTGGGCGAATCTGCCACGAACGGTATCCATGTATGCTCTGGTGATGATCATCGTCGCTTTCTTCAGAAACTATTCTCGTTGGTTTTCCAAAGAGACTCGCCTCGGAGCGACACTGCAATATATGGGTGTCCGAACGCTTGACATCTATCTCCTACACTATTTCTTTCTTCCTAAACTGCCCGATGTCGGAAAATGGTTCAAGGCACATCCTCAGAACTTCATGCTCGAAGGAACCTCAGCCATCGCCGTCGCCTTGCTGGTCGTCGCCTTCTGCATCCTCACCAGCCACATTTTGCGCGTGAGCCCATTTCTCAAGAAGTGGCTCTTCGGCAGAGAGAATACTTCCCTAACTCTTAACACCTGACCACATGCTTCCTCCTGCTAAAGTAGAAGTCGCCGTCCTCCTCCTCTTCTTCAACCGTCCCGAACAACTCTCCCTCGTCTTTGAACAAGTACGCCTCGCACGTCCCTCCCGCCTGTTTCTCTATCAGGACGGACCACGTGGAGAACGTGATTTGCCTGGCATAGAAGCCTGCAGGAAAGTTGTCGGGCAAGTGGATTGGCAATGTCAGGTGGAAAGGCTCTATCAAGAACAGAACTATGGCTGCGACCCTTCCGAGTTCCTCTCTCAGAAATGGGCTTTTTCACACGTCGATAAGTGCATCGTTCTCGAAGACGACGACGTGCCACACCCCTCGTTCTTCCGATTCTGTAAAGAGATGCTCGACCGATATGAGACCGACACGCGCATCACGATGATTTCGGGCTTCAATCATGAAGAACACACGCGTGACATCGGAGACGCAAGCTACTTCTTCGCCGCCACCCATACCATTTGGGGATGGGCAAGCTGGAAACGAGTCATTGACCAATGGGACGAACACTACACGTTCCTCGACGACCCCACAGATCTGGCGCTGATGGAGGGTCTCATCAAGCAGAGAGGATTCCGCGACGACTTCCTGCTCACCTGCAGACGTCATCGGGAGTTGGGAAAGGCTTTCTACGAGAGCATTTCGGAAGCGGCCATGAGACTCAGCTCGGGACTCGCCATCGTGCCAAGAGACAATCTCATCAACAACCTGGGCGTCACCACAGACAGCACACACTTCGCAGGGTCTGTCTTCACACTTCCACATGGCTACCGACGCATCTTCACCATGAAACGTCATGAAATGCAGTTCCCGCTCACGCATCCTCGACATGTCATCGAACACGTCGCTTTCAAGGAACGTGTCTATCGTATCATGGCGTGGAACCACCCTTGGATCAAGGTCGGACGGTCTTTGGAAGAACTGTGGCTGAACCTTCGCCACGGGCAGTTCAGAACCATTCTTCATGCCGTCAGGAAACGTATTCTTAAATGGTGTAATCCGAAAGAGGCCATTCACTAACCTTCACCTTCAACGCCGGACGACCGCCCGCACCACGAACCAGAGGTGGGCTGCGATGGCCTTTGCCCACCCGTAGTGATGAGCCATGATGCGGAAACGTTCTAAAAGCGACTGCCGGTGGTTTCGCGTGGTCATGCCTTCCGAGAGATAATCTGTCAGCACCAGTCCCGTGTCGTGAAGCGTCAGATGACGTCGCTCTGCTCGTTGCATGACGCGAATACACCAATCATAATCTGCCGAGAAACGAAACCGGAGGTCGTAGGCTTCGGTGCGGGCAACGTCTGTGCGAACATAGAAACTCTGATGGCAAACCATCATCCCGCCGAGGAAAGAGCTGGCTTGCAGATGTTTCGGGGCTTGCAGACGGCGATGGCGGAGGAAGCGGCCTTCGTCGTCCACGAGGTCGGTCTCACCATAGACGACAGCCGGCCGTCGTGTAGGGTTATAGCGTTCCTCTATCTGTGCGGCCACGTCAGTCAGTACGGTGTCGGAGTGGAACTTGTCACCTGCATTGAGGAAGATGATATAGTCGCCCTTGGCTTGCTGGATAGCCTTGTTCATGGCATCGTACAGACCGCTGTCTGGTTCACGCACGAGCACGATGGCATGAGGGTGGCTTTGGTCGGTGTTGCGTTCCACATAGTGATGGATCTCCACCATCGTGTTGTCGGTGGAACAACCGTCGACAATCAGGTGTTCCACGGCTTCATGATCCTGACGCGACACGCTCTCGAGCGTGCGTCCAATGGTCTTCCCTGCATTATAGGTGACGGTGGCAACGGTAAACTTAATCATGAGGATGCACGCTTGTTTAACAATTGTTCGTAAAGCCGTATGTGTTGACGGGCGACAGTCTCTTCCGAGAAGCGAGTGACCACGCTGTGCCGCAGCTCTTCGGCTGACAGATGAGCAGCCAGCGCCCATCGGATGCCGGCAGCCAGGTCGCTCACGTCGTCGAAGCGAGCCAGATAGCCGTCTTCGAGGTGATGGATGATATCGACTTGACCCCCACGGTCGAAGCTTACTGGCGTGCAACCGCAGGCCATGGCTTCCACGAGGGTCTGGCCGAAAGTCTCGTAGTCGGAGCAATTCACTACCACATCTGCTGCTGAATAAAGACGACTCAGGGCGGCGGTACCGTGGACGACACCCATGTAGGTGAAAGGACAAGTGAGGCGAGAAAGCTCTGTCTTGTCCTTGACAGCTCCGAAAAGCAATAAGTGGACCTTCATGCCCTGAACGGCTGCCAACAGGCGTTGCAATCCCTTGGCAGGTTGATTGATGCGGGCAGCACCAAAGGCAATGACAGGCATGTCGATGGGCAGACCCAGTTCACGCCGAGCTTGCAGCTTATCGATCTGGAAGAAATCTTCTAAAGGAAGCGTGTTCGGGATGACAGCCACGGTCTGTCCCTGTGAGAGTGCACTAATTTTAGCACGATCTGCCATCCATTGACTCACGGCCACCAAGGCGATGTGACTCTGAGAATAAAGCACCGCCTTATGACGGAAGACCTGCCACGAGAGATCGAGCTGACCGGGACATTGCAATTGCGGACAGTCGTGGCAATGGGCTTGGAAATGATCGCACTCGCCGGCGTGGTGGCAGATGCCAGTAACAGGCCACATGTCATGCAGCGTCCAAACGACAGGCTTGCCACTGCGCAGGATGCGGCCCAACTCCTCCAGCGAGAGAAAGCCTTGATTCACCCAATGAAGATGAATGATATCCGCCTCGCGAAACTCATCAGTCGCCGTGATACGGGCACCGCCAACGCCCAAATCGACAGCAAACAAGTTCTTTTTGCTCAGTCGGTTGGCCAACCAGACACGCACCCGTTCCCACACGAACGCCCACCGCAAACGCCAGCTACGAGGCACGGCACACGTGGTGACACGACCAGTCTGCTTGTCGCGTACCAGCATCTTGGCCTTCACACCGTGGCGGTTCAAGGCATCCGTCAGACGGCTGGCCGCAATGGCCGCTCCGCCTATCGTTTCGGAAGTATTGACGATGAGAACTCGCATAATCGGGTGCAAAGGTAAGTATTATTTGCGATTTAGCATGGATAATGGCCTTTTTTCTTCATCAAAAAACGTGTTCAAGCTCCATGATGGACGTTTTCTTCATTCGTCTTCCGCCTGAAAAAGAAGTGGTTAACTTCCAGGGGTGCGCATATACACAGAGTTTACCCTAAAAAAGCCTCAATCCCTCACCGAGCAGCCTATTTTACTGTCTATGAGTGGCTTGCAGGTGAGGGAATGGTGAGGGAAAGGTGAGGGATGGTGAGGGATTGGTTTTTACGGAAGAATGATTTCAAGTTTCGGAACTATCTTCCCTTTACATGCAGGAGCTGATAATGAATCATGAAGAGCAAATATTATATCCTCATTTCCAATTGTTTAAGATAAATCCCTCACCATCCCTCACCTATCTCTCACCATTCCCTCACCTGTAAGCTGCTCATAAACAATGAAATACCCCGCATGGTGAGGGATTGAGGCTTTTTTTACGAAAAACACAGGGTAGAGAGAGGTGGTATGTCCTCTTCGTCCGGAACGTGTATACCTTCTTGCCGGAACGTGTACACCTTCTCGTTCTAAGCTGTATACTTAGTTGGCTTCCTTCCGTTGTCGGACCGCTTCAAAGAGTAGAATAGCGGCAGAAACAGACACGTTGAGCGAGTCGAGACGGCCAAGCATTGGGATGCGAATGTGTGCATCAGCAGCCAGACGCCACACGTCCGTCAAGCCCGTCGATTCCGTTCCCATGACGATGGCCGTCGGGCCGGTCATGTCGGCAGCATCATACAATTTGGAGTCCTGAAGCTGAGCCGTGAGGATTTGAATATGGTGTCCATTCAAAAAAGCAATACACTCTTCCGATGTACACGCCACCGTAGGCACGGTGAAACACGCACCGATGGAGGCCCGGATGAGATTGGGGTTGTAGAGGTCTGTCAAAGGGTCGCAGACAATGACAGCATCCGCCGCCGCCGCATCCGCCGAACGCAACACGGCTCCGAGATTCCCCGGCTTCTCCACACTCTCCAACACCACGAGGAGAGGATTCTCACTCAACAACAGTTCGTCCAGTCTTCTGGAACGAGCACGAACAATGGCCACCACACCCTCCGTGCTGCCACGGTACGCAATTCGTTCATAAACAGAAGGGGACACCAAAAAACACTCGCAGCCCTTCACCACCCCTTCCACATCAGGTGGATCTGTCTCCGTCGTCTTGCAAAAAACACTTTCAACCTCATAACCCGCCGCGATGCAGTTCAATAGCTCTCGACGCCCCTCAACCACGAAGAGGCCACTTTGACGACGCTCCGATGATTTCTGCTGAAGCGTCAACAGACGCTTGATGCGAGGATTCTGAGTGCTGGAAATAAGCTGTTCCATAGTTCTGTGACCGATTTTACGCCGCAAAATTACTCATTTTTCCCAGAAAAACATGCCATGAAGAAAAAAAACATAACATGGCAATCGTCAAATCGTAAATTTTATATACCTTTGCCCCGCAATTCAAGCCCAGATGGTGGAATTGGTAGACACGAGGGACTTAAAATCCCTTGGCCAGTGATGGCCGTACGGGTTCGATTCCCGTTCCGGGCACCTACCTTAATCTTATGAAGAAAAGTAATGTATATACGCGCACGGGAGACACCGGCATGACCAGTCTCGTGGGCGGTCAGCGTGTGCCCAAGACACACGTGCGGCTCGAAGCATACGGCACCGTCGATGAACTGAACTCCCAACTGGGATTGTTGCTGACCTATCTTCAGGAACAAGAAGACCGTGACATCGTCATCAGCGTCCAAAACCTCCTCTTCTCCATTGGCTCCATGCTGGCCACCGACACCACTCAACGCGATGTCCGCCCAGGACGCTACGTCACAGAAGAAGACATCACAACCCTCGAACACGCCATCGATGCTGCCGAGGATGGCCTTCCAGGATGGCGCGGCTTCATCCTTCCAGGAGGTTCGCGCGGAGCAGCCGTCGCCCATGTCTGCCGCACCGTCTGCCGGCGAGCAGAACGCTCCATTCATGCTCTCGCAGCTGTAGCACCCGTGGACTCTTTGTTGATGGCCTACATTAACAGGCTCAGCGACTATCTTTTTGTTTTAGCTCGAAAGATCAATAAATTACAAGGAGTTGAAGAAAATATTTTGCAGAAACGAGAAAAAAGTTCGTAATTTTTAACCTTAGAATCATAAATTATACGTATCTTCGCGCCCGATTTCACAAAAAGGACGTTAAACCTTTTTCTGTGGACATGCTCTAAACACTAAACTTTAAACCGAAATCCTATATGTACTGGACATTGGAATTAGCTTCAAAACTTGAAGACGCCCCCTGGCCTGCTACCAAAGAGGAGCTCATTGATTATGCTGTCCGAAGCGGTGCACCACTCGAAGTCATCGAGAACCTCAACGAAATCGAAGATGAAGGCGACATCTACGAGAACATCGAAGATGTCTGGCCCGACTACCCAACAAAAGAAGACTTCCTCTTCAACGAGGATGAGTATTAGCCGCTCTTTTTAAGCGTAACTAATTGAACTTTAGCGAGGTGCGCAAAACATTATTTTTTGCACACCTCGTTTTCTATTTCCTTTTAGCCCCTTTTAGTGCCAAATAAGTAGCACAAAAGCGTGCTTTTTAGGCTTAATTAGGGGAGGAAAATGGATTATTTGCACTATAATCGCTACCTTTGCAAAATCCTCTTTTAGTGCAAATAATTATTTTGATATGGCAAGACAACAACGACAATTCCCTCAGAGAAAGTACATTTTACGCTCACAAAACAAGTCTCAAAATTATGCTGTTTACCTCTATTACTATTGGCGTGGTACACATGTTATCTTTTTAGTGGCGGATTAGAATATGAATTCGATATCACTTTGGGTTCTAATGGTTACGACCAGACTAATGTGGATATCAGAGGATTGAACCTTATTTACGAAATCGACAACATCATATACAATTCCGCTGATGTCAGTTGGTCTGTCGAAGGGCCGTTTAGTTTGTATTCCATCATTCTGCGTTACCGCAAGGTTAATGAAAGATTAGAGTATGAGTCAGCAGCGGCTTTTGATGGTTTGGAGAAATGGGATGCCGACGGGGATAGCCATAACTGGCAATATGAAGAGACAGGCGACGCTCATAGCGGAAAGGGTGTTTGGGCGTCATATTCTTTCGATGAGGGTAGATATGAACCTTTTTCCCCCGACAACTGGCTTCTCATGCCTAAAATAGATTTGAGAGGGAAAGCTCTCTCTTTCTGCGTTCGTTCTAAAAAGAAGGAATTTAAAGACAATTTCGGCGTGTTCTTCCTTCCTGATGGTAAAGAAAAGGTAACTGCAAATTTGGTACAGCTGGGGGGGTATATACGGAAGAGCCCAATGAATGGACGGCTTACACCATAGACCTTAGCAATTTAGGAGAAGGCCAGGTCGTCTTCCGCCATTTCAACAGCGACGACAGATGGGCTCTGTATATTGACGACGTGACCATCTTCGACCAAAATGCGGTGGATCACCCGGAACAATATAATTGGGTGAATATGCCCTATGTGAGAGACCATCCTCACCAAATCTTCGGTTTGGAGAGTGGAACCAAATATGAAATGCAGATGCGGGTTGAGCCGGCGGACTGGGGCGAGAGCGTGTTCTTCACCACCGTCGACCCTCTCGTACTGGAAAACAATGCCGACAACTCAACCGTGCTGAGCGACAATCCGGGCTACACCGACTTTGTGAAGCTCAATGACCGCACACTCTATAAGGACGGCTCATGGAACACGCTCTGCCTGCCGTTCGACCTCACGCTCAGCGGTTCTGTCCTCGACGGCGACGGTGTGGAACTGATAACGCTCGAGGCGTCAGAGTTCATCGCCGAGACGGGTACGCTGTATCTCGACTTTGTGAACGTAGAGAATATTGAAGACTGCGATCCCTACATCAAGAGCCCAATCAAGCGAGAGTCTTCGTGCTGAACTTCGGCAACGATGGGGCTGCAGGCATCTCCCAAAAACTCTCTCAGGGAGCGAGGAGTGCCAGCGCCTGGTATTCGGTGGATGGACGTAAGCTCAGCGGCAAGCCGACGCAGAAGGGACTGTATATACATAATGGAAAGAAGGTGGTGAAGTAACCTCGTTCTTCAACATGCTCCGACTAAAGAAAACCACGGATTCCTGGGACTCAGAGGATTTTTTTAATCCTTTAAATCCGCGGTTCTAAATAATCAAACCAGAATTACGGAATCATTACAGCGGCCTTGTAATGTGTTTACAAGGCCGCTGTAATGATGTTACAAGCACGCTGTAATGTCGTTACAAAGCCCTTGTAATGATGTTACAAGAACTGTGTATTATCTCCACAACACCTCTTCTCCCCAACACCTCTATTCTAAATCGTAGTCAACTCTTTCAACTAAAGAAAACCATGGATTCCGAAGAATCGCGGCGCCAGTCGCTGTAATCTAGCCGCATCCCCATTGTGCAACGCCGCCTAAGGGTAAAAGAATCCTATAAATCCTTTAATCCGTGGTTCTGCTCTTCTGTTTCGCGCATCCAGGAGGTGACGCTCTGGCCCATGCGCTGTTTGAAGGCGGCGCTGAAGGTGCTGTAGCTGCGGAAGCCGCTCTCGCCGGCCAGCTGCCGGGCGGTGAAGGGACGCTGGGCAGCTACGGCCTCGCGACAGAGGTTGATGAAGTGGCGGATGCGCAGGTCGTGGATGTAGGTGTAGTAGTTGGTGCCCTGATTGGCGAAATACTGTCCGAGATAGTAGCGGTTGATGCCGATGGCTGCCGATAGCTGCGTCAGGCTCAGGTCGTGCTGCAGGTAGAGCTTCGTGTCCTCGCAGTGCTTGGTCAGCAATGGGCCAATGCGGGACAACGCCTCAGCTCTGACTGCCTCATTCCCGGCAGTCTCTTCCTGTGAGGGAGTGCCGTCGTTGTCTTGCCCGTCCGTATTATCTGCAGGGCATTCGTTCTCCTCTTCTTCTTGGGAGGGGTTGGCGGTGAGGCTGTTCGTGAGGCTTGGCAGCGTCTCTACGCGCCACAGCAGCAGGCCGATGATCACGAAGTCGGCGATACGTAGCAGGTAGATCAGCGGGCCTTCGACCGAGAACCCATAGATAGCCACCAGCAGCAGGAACAGGATGAGCAGCGTATGGCTCATCCACACCTCCTTGTGCTCCAGGTCGGCGAAGTTGTCGCGCAACCACCGCTTGTATTCCATGACGGCTTTGGCCATGTAGACTGTAAAGAGGGCGTATAGCGACAGCGTATAGATAATGATGGGGGGCACGAAATTGACAGCGGGCCAGACAAACTGCAACCCTCCGAGTATCACGATGGGGAACGTGGCTGCTACGAAGGGCCATACTGGCCTGTAGCGGTCCTGTAGCATGGAGAGCAGTGTGCCGGCGATAGTGATTGTCAGCGTCACGCAGTCGAGAACGATGAGTGGCAGGTAATTCCACGACTGTTTGTCACCCCAAAAGATATAGGCAAGTATCCACCAGATATGTCCCAGTGCTATAATGCCGAAGAGCGCTGCCGCCCATCGGCGCAGTCGCACGGGAGGAGTGATGCTGGGCGCGATGGCCTTTCCCTTGCACAGCAGCAGGTAGAGGCAAAAAATCAGAGCCGTCGCTATCGCTCCGCCGTAGAGCACCATAAACAGTATGACCTTTGTGGATATATGTTCAAGAGCTTCCATTGTATTCACATTTTTAGTGTGTAAGGACGTTGCAAACCGAGCTTGAGCAGACTCGCACGCCTTTCTGGTGCAAAGGTACAACTTTTTTTGAACATCTGCAATTCTGAGCCTCAAAAATTGCAATCTCAACTTTCAGCTAATGCAATTTTTACTTTCAGCTAATGCAATCGCGCTTCACGGGAGTACAAATTAAGAGCCGGCGATTTGCGGGTAATGCAAAAAATATTTCGGCTAATGCAAAATCTTTCGTGGCGAGTTTTTTTAGGCTTGGCCAGATGGTAGATTTTGAGTAACTTTGAACTCGTCATTAGGCCAATGAATAACAACTTTTATAAATAAAAAAAAGACTATGATGAATCGTAAAATGAAAACAAGCGGCATGCTGCTCTGCCTCGCGCTCTGTGCGGCATGCTCCAGTGACAATGACGAGCCAGGGGTGGCACAGCCCCCTGTGGCGTCGTATCCGCTGACCATTGAGGTGACGGAAACAATCTTTTGAATACAGAGAAGTTGCTTGCCACTGGTTCCTTTACCCTGCTGAATGGCAATGAAACGGACTCCTACCTGTTTATGATTCCTCAGACACTGACTCCATGGGACCCCCTTAACGACATCGCTTCAGTTACCGATAAATGCTATCTGGAGATTGAGTGCGAAATCACAAAGAATAATAGCCCAGTTTACAGCGGCACGGCCTATATCCCCTTCGGTGCCGCCTTCACTGCCGGCAACCAGCACGACGTGAAAATCAATATAGGCAAGAATTCCCTCTACAGCGGTACAAACACTAAAGTTTTCAATGATAATTAAGTTATGAAAAAGACATATCAAAATCCCCAAATACACATCGTCGCCCTGCACGGTCCTGTCGTGATGCTGGGAGGTTCTCAGCAGGTGAAAGAGTACAGGAAAGAAAACGATTTCTTCATCGGCGATGTAGATGAATAGCGAATTACTCAAATTTATTTAATCATCTTAATAAGTAACATTTATGTATCATTACGAAAAAATTCGACGAGGGCGGCCGTGGCAGATACTGTTGCTGACAGCGCTCTTGGCCTGGCTGCTGCCACAGAGGGCGGCGGCGGATCTCTCGTATGAGGACGATCCCGACAACTACACAGTGGAACTGGGTGGTTCGAATGTCATCTACTTCACGGCTCCGTGCTATGACACGCGTGGTGCGGACACGTGGATCTACGACGGCAACCTGCGGGTGTCGGTAGATGGTGCTGATCCAGTCACCATCTTTCACTGGGAGTCCAAAGCGGACATCGACAACGACAAAACAACGTTGCCGGTGAACTTCACTACCACTGCCGACGGTTTCTTCGACATTACGCTGGGTAATTCGAGGAACACCTTCCGGCTGACCAAGAACAATGGCGGATGGAAAGACGTGGTGCGCAACAGCGACGGCAAGACCTTCGGGTTCAGTGCCGAGTGGGCTGTGCCCTACAACCTGCTGGGCAAGAAGCTGAGGTTCACCTGGTATGTCAAGCGTAACGGTAACTCTGCCACTGTCTTAGACCGTGAAGTGCCAGGCCTTCAGGCGAAGGAGATCTCCATGCCGGCGGCAAGCGCAAAGATGGAGCCTTTCGTCTCGCTGCCCATGCTGAGCGCAAACAATCCAGGCAAACTGGAAGTGCCCTGGTTCTTAGCTTCCGACAGCATTGTCAGTGCCCAGTACGAATATACCGACGATACTGGCAAGCGCCATGTGGAAAAGATTGAGAACGTGAAGAGCAGTTCCATCCTGCTCGATGCCAACGTGCCCTACCGTAACTTCCGCGTCGTTTGCAGCTACAAGGAGGCGAGCGACAAGGGGTCTTACCTCATAGAGAACCAAGGGTCTGCGGTGCAGAACATTCCCTTGATTCACGCCCCCGTCGGACTGACCGCCCGCCAATTGGACGGCCAGGACCTGAAGGTGGAAGTGAAGTGGAACATAACCTATCCTGACGATGAGGATTTGACACCCACCGACTTCTTCGAGGTGCAGCGTTCGATTACTGGTGAGGAGAAGGACTTCGTCACCATACAACAGTTGCCTTACATCGCTGTCAGCAAGCAATCGACCTATACCTTCGTTGACAACACCCTGATGGATGACATCACTCCTGACATGCTGGTGAATGGCGGTACCTTAGACAAGCTGACCTACCGTGTGCGCCGTACCATCACCAAAGACTGGAACTGGGCCAAGAACAGTTGCTTCGCGAGCACGAAGAGCATTGTCGATAACCTGCACCTGCTGCGCATTGCCGACTACACGGCTGATTGGGAGGACAAGAATGCCTACACCGTCCGCGTGTCGTGGAACTATGCCGACGAGCATGGGGCAGTGTGGGACGAGCGTGCCCAGATGGTGCTGCGCGTCATGTCGCGCAACCGTGCCGGCGCGGTGGTCGATAGCCTGATTTACAATCTCGACCAGAACGACCGCACACAACGCTACAAGATTGTGAACCTCACGCGCTCGTGCGTGAACTATGACATAGAGATGTATGTGGAGAAGGGCGAGTCGCCCATCAACGACTTAGCCGATGTGACGGAATACTACTTCCCCATCCGCACGGCTGCCGACTGGGAGACATTCCGCGACAAAGTGCAAGCTGCCGAGGGTAAGTACGACGTGAACGCCCGCCTCTATGCCGACATCCCAGAGACTAACGTGTTTATTGGCTGGACTACAAACTTCCCCTACCGAGGAACATTCGACGGTAACGGACACACACTGACCGTCAAACAACCATACGATGAAGAGTACATGGCCCCCTTCCGCTATGTGGGCAATGCCACCTTCCGCAACCTGCACACGGCTGGCACCATCAGTATCAGCAATAAGTTTGAAGCAGGCCTTATTGCCTCTGTCCAGCTCAACTCGACAGTGGATATTGAGAACTGTCGCTCGTCTGTGACACTCAACAACACTATGAATGGCGATGGTAACAACGGTGGCTTCATAGGCATTGTAAATTCCAATGCTAATGTCACGTTCCGCAACTGTAAGTTCGACGGAAGCTTTGAGGCTGCTAATAGCACCAAAAACGGCGGTTACGTGAGCTATGCCAACGGCTCTGTCACCATCGAGAACTGTCTTTTCGCCCCCGAAAGCATCAACACCAAGGCCGAAAACAGCGCAACATGGAGTCGTGGCTCTGGAACCTTGACGGTCATCAACAGCTATGCCACCCGTGGTTTTTCAGAGGTGGTAAACATCGGTACTGTCGATGACTGGAAAACGTTTGTCAAAAAGGTTGAAGAAGCCAATGGCCAGTATGACGTGAATGCCATCCTCACTGCCGACATCACTGTGACGGGTAAGGGAAAGGATTATATTGCAGGCTATACAGCCAATTATCCTTATCGCGGCACCTTCGACGGTAATGGCCACACGCTGAACCTCAACATTTCAGACGATGCCTATCACACGGGGCTCTTCTCTCACGTGGCCAACGCCACCTTCAAGAACCTGAAACTGACAGGAACTGTTTCCTGCTCGAAAAACCGTACAGGTAGTTTGATTGGCACCGTTGATGAAAACTACACGGTCACGATAGAAAACTGCCATTCGTCAGTCACACTCAAAACTTCCGTCAGTGGCGATGGCTGTATGGGCGGCTTTATAGGCTTTATCAATCTCAATGACAAAGTGACGTTCAGCAACTGTAAGTTCGACGGCAGTTTTGATGGAGCCAACAGCAATGATAACGGTGGTTATGTTGGCTATGCAAGAAGCCGTGTATCCTTTGAGAACTGCCTCTTCATGCCTGCCAGTGTCAACACCGACCCCTACGGCAGCGATACATGGGCACGCGGTGAAAACTACACGACTTCGAACTGCTATGCCACCAAGGAGTTCTGCCACCTCATCAACAACTTCAGTGACTGGGAAGAGTTCAGAACTGCGGTGGACAATCGTGGCAGTAAATCCGTCAATGCTATTCTGAATGCAGACATTTCTGCAAATACTTCCATATCGAACTTCAAGGGTGTGTTCGATGGCAATGCTCATACCATCACGATGAGTAATGGCCCGATGTTCGCTTCTGCCAGTGACTACACCATCAAGAATCTGCACGTCAAGGGCAGTTACGGTGGCGACATGCACATAGCCGGACTTGTGAGCAGCAGCGGTGGCTCAGACCGCAACTACATCGAGAGTTGCTGGGTATCGGTCGGTATCCATTGTAACGCTTCACATGCCGGCGGCTTCATCGGCCACGCAAACCAAACTCCGATCAACATCAACAACTGTCTGTTCGACGGTGCCATTAGCTGCAATAACGATGGAAAAAATGGAGATGATGCCTGGGGCGGATCATTCATCGGTTGGTCAGGCGATGCAGATCACCACGTAACCAATTGCTTGGATGACGGAAGTTTTTACTACGTGAACCACCAAGGATTCTGCTGGACGAATTGGAATTATTGGGGTAATACTGGCAACAGCTCAAATAACTATACCTACAAAAACTGGCCCGAGGTTCATACCTCTGGCATCAGGCATAACAATATCAACTATGTTGTCGAGAAACTGGGCGATGGCTGGTATGTGGATGGCGAAAACGCGCTGCCCAAGATGACCAGACGTGACACATGGAACAACGTAGGCTCCCTGTCGGCAAACGATCTGGCCAAGAATCTGGGTTCTGACTGGAAGGTGGATGGCAACAAAGTGGTGCCTGTGATGGGCAGTAGCATGACTGGTGCCACTGAGGCAGAATTTGCACCATACTTCACCTACGGCTGGACGAAGGAGGGTGACAAGCTCGTTCCTGAAACCACGACGGTCGAGGAGCCCGTTTACGCCGAGATTACCAAGCCGACGCTTCCCAACTTCTACCACAAGAACACGGGTACAATAGACAAGACACTGGTGACGACGACGCGCCAGAGCAGCGTGCTGCTGGCCTGGAACACCGACGGCAACCCCATCGACTACTTCACCGTGATGCGCCGCGTGAAGGGTCAGGGCGACGATGCTTGGAAAGAGATTGCCACCTTCTTGGATGATATGAGCTATGAGGACACCAGTGTGTCGCCTCTGGCTATCTACGAATACAAGGTGCTCGGCGTGAATGACTGCGAGGGCCGTGACTCGACCGCGACCGAGGTGAAGCCGGGCGAGTGCAAGCACACGGGCCGTGTCGATGGCTATGTGCGCTTCAACGACGGCACCAGTGCTGCTGGCATTCAGGTGGACATCAACTATAAAGGTAAAAAGGTGATGAGCGTCTTCACCGACGATAGCGGACACTTCGTGGCCGACGAACTGTCGTACCAGGGCGGTACGAGCGTCACTTACGATGTGAGTGCCGTGGGCAAGAACGGCGAAGATTTCTCGCCAAAGGGCTTCAGCGTAACCTTCGATGCCCATAGCAACGACGAGACGCTGCGCGAAATCTCCATCCTGAACGGCAAGCGCTTCTCGGGCTACGTGATGTACGACGGCACGAGCATCCCCGTGAAGGGTGCCAACTTCAAGGTGAACGGCAAGAAGGTCTATAACACGAAGGGCAAACTCTTAGAGACGGAGTACGACGGAAGCTTCTCGTTTCGCGTGCTGCCCGGCAACGACACCATCCAGGTGGTAATGGACGGCCACAACTTTACGAATGACGGCTACTTCAAGGGCGCCACTGGCCACAACTTCACCGACGACGTGGCTGGCATCTACTTCTACGACGCCACGAAGGTGAAGCTCGCTGGCCGCGTGGTCGGCGGCGAGGAGCAGGGACAGAAGCCTTTGGGCAACAACCTCTCGACAAACAACCTGGGCGACTCGCTGACCATCGTGCTCACCTTGGAAGGTGACAATACGTCGTGGTTAGTGTTTGACAACCTGAACCCGAACAAGACGGAGCGCGAGGAGGTGGTGCGCCACCAGCGCAACGGCCAGAAGCACTTCACGTCGGTGAAGACCCAGCGCAAGCGCATGACCGTATGGCCCGACCCGACGACGGGCGAGTATGAACTGCTGCTGCCACCAGTACGCTGGAAGGTGCAGCAAGTGTATTGCACAGGCTATCCCACGCTGTTCCAGGAAGGACAGGTGAGCGAGGTCATCGACCTGACCGACTGCCTCACCCCGAACACCACTACCTACACGGGCAGCTACAAGGATGTTGACACCATTACGGTGAAAGACCCCAAGCTGACTTACAACGCCATCTACAATCGCATCTACCGTGCACCGGTGGAGGTGACCTACAAGCAGTTGGGCTACGACTCGTTCGACTATTTCGGCGACAAGAACTACTACGCCAGCGAACTGACGGGCGAGACGGTGGAGGTGCCTCTGGCATTCCCGAACCCCGCCGACACGACGAAGGCGGTTTACAGCTTCACGTACCCCGTGTTCAGCATTGATCGCAAATATACCATCGAGTTGCAGGTGGGCGAGAACTATCTTTACAACAACGACCCAGCCGGCAAGGTTGACATCGTCCGACTGGGCGGCGGCATGGCCATGATGCAGAACGGCATGAAGCCTGGTTCATACGATGAACCGGTGATGATAGACAGCCTCGGACGGGCACGCTTCACCGTACAGGCCAGCCAGACCACCAACATGAAAAAATCGCTGAAGACGGTGACCTTCACCGTGATGCGCGACGGAACCTTCCTTGAGGCTAAGCCCCTGCAGGGCTATGTGCTCAATATGTTCCCCGTTGGCGAGAGCACAGAACTTCTGACCGATGGTCAGCCTCTGCTGTTCGATATCCTGCGTGACCCGCCTGGATCCTACAGTTCGAACACGCTGGCCAAGGGCGCTACACTGAACTATTCGTACATGATGAACCTGACGCTGATGGCAGGTATCATGATTACCTACAAGGATGGTAAGAAACTGCAAACTTTGTCTGCCACCGTGGTGGCACCTCAAGGTTCAGGTACCGCTGTCGGTCCCATCAGTGCCGGAGAAACACAGGAGGGATCTATTGACCAATTTATTTACTCAGCACAGGGCAGCAAGGCCTTCTCTTATACCATGGCCATCGGCAACAACATCAGCACCAGCGGCGACCCGTCGATGGTGGGTGCCGACGCCGACCTCTACATCGGTGCGGTGCAAAACGTTGTGGTGACACCGATGTCCACCGTCCGCGCCGTGAACAAGAAGATGTTTGACGAGATAGCCGGCCGCCAGGGTGGCATCAACAAGGCATCTGAGATGACCAAGGACATCGACTATGGAACGGTGGTGAAGATTGCCGAGGGCGTTGATGCCAAGGGTGACAGCATCTACCTGATACGCGACGTGGCACTGGGCTATGGTCCGAAGATTCAGTCGCAGTTCATCTACTCGCAGAAGCAAATCCTGACGCAGATTATCCCCAACAAGGCGAAGGAGATTGTCGATATGATGTTCTGTGGCACCAAGGCCGATGCGCAGGCGATAGCCGACAGGACTGGCAAGCCTGTCTATTGGTCGCTGCGCGAACCCACAGACTCGATGTTTGCCGTGGTGAACAAGCAATTGTCCGACCGTGCCTACAACTACAACATCGACAAAGCCGAAAAGGGCATCAACTACATGGTGGTGATACCTAATGGCACATCGCCGGATCAGTTCAACGATGAGGTGACAGAGAAGTACCAGATTATCAAGGCCTGGACGGAGATGATAGCCCAGAACGAGTATGAGAAACTGCAAGCCAGTGACCTGCTGACCAACTATGACATAGCAGGTGCTCAAGGTGTGAACTACAGCGAGACCTTCGACAGTAACTTCTCTAACTCATGGACGCACCACTTCCCCGTTGCCACCGAGGTTGACTACTTCGGCCCCGGCATCAGTTATGCCACTTCGGCCTTCTCTATTGGTGCTACCATTGTGGGCAGTATCCTTGCTTCATTGGAAGAGATGAAATATTGGAAAAGCCCTGGAGTGGCTACATCCAAGGTGGATATTAGCAAGGACGATGGATGGAATGCGTCGCTTGATTTCGGTGGTAAACTGAGCCAGTGGACCATTACCCCTGTGGCCTTATACCAGACGGTAGGTGCCAATTCTGAGGCTAAGGCGTTCAACCGTACGGAGAGCTTTACCATTGCCACCGACCCGATGAGCCGTCTGAGTGTGGATGTCTATCGCGTGAAGCCCCTGTATGAGTATGATAAGACCGGCTCGTTAGTCCATAACATGATCAATCCACGGTATATCGCTAACGATTCCGTAGGTGTTACCAACATCTTTACGAACTACCAATTCGAGAAGATGACCGATTTGGTGACAGATTTCGTGGGTAAGGAGGCTCGCGAAGATGGCCTCACAGGTCCGCGTGGCTTCGTCTTCCGTACCCGTGGCGGTGCTACTCAGAATCCGTGGGAAGACCAGCGCACGACGAAGTTCTATGAAACGGGACGGGAACTTGATGCCCGCACGCTGAAGATTGTGAACCCGAAGATTCGCTTAGACAAGCAGGATGTGAGCGGCGTGAGCATCAACGACGCAGCCCACTTCAAGGTGTATGTGAGCAACGAGAGCGAGAAGCTCGAGGCTACCGAGGGTCTGACTGTTCTACAGTTGTTCTCTGTTGACCAGCTGAATCCCAACGGTGCGAAGATCAGCGTCAACGGACAGGTGCTGACCACCGCCGGCATGACCATATCGGTGGTGCCGGGCTCGGAAACGGAACTCGATATGGAGGTGCGTGCCGGCCAGGGTTTCGACTTCATGGGTCTGACCATCGGCGTGATGTCGCCTACCGACGCTGTCAATACCAAGGAACTCGTCTCGTTCAACGTTCACTACCTGCACGAGGCAGGAGGCGTGGCCATTGCCGTGCCTGGCGACAAGTGGGTGCTGAACACCAATGCGCAGATGGATTCGAAGCGCGGCTGGTACCTGCCGGTGACCATCAACGGCTTTGACCGCCACCAGCACAACTTCGACCATATTGAGTTCCAGTACAAGGAGTCGCAGCGCGGCGATGACTCGTGGACGAACATCTGCTCGTTCTATGCCGACCCGACGCTGATGTCCAATGCCAACGGCGTGAGGGAACTGATTCCTGAGAACGGCAACATTGTGACGCAGTTCTTCGGCGAAGGTTGGGTGATGGAACGCACCTACGACCTGCGTGCCGTGCTCTTCTGCCGCAACGGCAACGACTTCCTGACCACGTCGTCGAAGATCATCAGCGGTATCAAGGACACGCGCCGTCCGCAGCTGTTCGGCACGCCCGAACCGAAGAGCGGTCTGCTGACGCAGGGCGACGACATCGTGTTCAACTTCTCTGAGGATATTGAATATAACTATCTGAGCGCCATCACCAATTTCGAGGTGAAGGGCGAGGTGAACAACGACAACCTCTCTGAGATGGTGAGCGTGCAGTTTGACGGCTCGACAGCCAGCGTGGAGAGCGAGGCCAAGCGCAACTTCAGCGGCAAGGACCTGACCATCGATCTGATGGTGAAGCCCGCCGAGACGGGACGCGACATGCCGCTGTTCTCGCATGGCACCAACGGCCAGGAGTTGCATCTGTGGCTGACAAGTGACTTCAAGCTAAAGGCTGTGGTGAACGACCAAACCTTCACGTCTGACGAGGCCATCGTGAAAAAAGGCTTCACACAGGTGGCTGTCAGCATCAACCAGACAGACAGCCTGCTGACGTTCTTCAACGGCGGCGTGGAAATCGGACATAACAAGCTGAAGTCACTCTACACCGGTACCGGTCCGCTCATCTTCGGTCGCGCCAAAGAGCAGAACAGCACGGAGAGCCAGTACTATGAAGGCCGTATGATGGAGGCCCGTCTGTGGTATGCCGCCATGGACGGCGGACTCATCGGCACGACCTACGGCAGCCGCCGACTGACGGGCTACGAGAGCAACCTCGTGGACTACTATCCGATGAACGAGGGTTCGGGCGACTATGTCATTGACTACACCCAGGGTGCCAACGCTCAGCTGATAAACGCTTCGTGGGCCATCCCACAGGGCCTGTCGCTACATGTCGATAAGGCCGACAAGGGTGTGCTCTTGGATAAGAACGCCATGAACCGCACCGCCGAACAGGACTACACGCTGATGTTCTGGTTCAAGACCGATAAGGACGGACGCGGCACGCTGCTCTCCAATGGTCGCGGACTGAAGGAGGACAACGGCGCTGTGAACCAGTTCCACATCGGCTTCGAGGCCGACACGCTGAAGTACCGATCCAACGGCTTTGTCGCCAACGTTCCGGGCAACTGGAGCGACGGCAAGTGGCACAACTTCGCCATGACCATGAACCGTGCCCGCAACGTGGCCAACATCTACGTGGATAAGGAACTGCGCACGACCTTCGAGGCCGACAGCCTCGGCGGCATCAGCGGCGGCTATCCGCTCATCGGTGCCACCCGCTACGACGTGGTGAAGGAGAATGGCGACGTGGAGGTGAAGGACGGCGACGACGCCTTGAAGGGTAACGTCGATGAACTGATGTTCTTCGCTCAGGCTCTGCCGCAGCAGCTCGTCAGCACCTATGCCTCGAAGAGTCCCAATGGCGACGAGGCCGGTCTGATGACCTACCTGAGCTTCGACCGCATCGAGCGTCAGAAGGACAACGACCTGGAACTGGTGCCCTACGTCTATAGCAAGAAGATCTATCTGGACGACAAGGGCCAGCCCCGCTATCAGCTCGACCCGGAGACGAAGGAACCCACTAATACACTGGTGCGTGATTATGTGTTCGTCGGTTCTCCCGATGAAATCCTGACGCACTTCGACAAGAAGGACGCTGCACCCGTGGTGCCTTACGAGGAAGTGAAGAACCTGAAGTTCGGCTTCATCGGACGCGGCAACCAGCTGCTGGTAGAGCTTGACGAGAATGCCGCCCGACTGAACCACCGCAACATCTACGTGACGGTGCGCGACATCGAGGACAAGAACGGCAACACGATGGTTTCGCCGCAGACGGCCTGCTACTATGTGACCAACAGCAGCCTGCAGTGGATGGTGAACCGCTTAGACGTTACGATTAAGTATGGTAGCGGCCAGAACTGCACACTGCCGTTCTACAACAACGGCGCACAGAGCCACACCTACACCATCGAGAACTGCCCGCGCTGGCTCACACTGAACAAGTACAGCGATGTGATTGCACCCCAGTCGCTGGACTATGTCACTGCTACGGCCAGCAAGGACCTGAATGTCGGTACATATAACGAGATTCTCTACCTGACCGACGAGGAAGGCATCACCGAGCCGTTCTACCTGAACCTGACCATCGAGGGCGATCAGCCTGACTGGGCAGAGAGCATCAACAGCGATCTGCTGAAGAACTTGATGAACATCAGCGGACAGGTGTATCTCTACGACGAGCTGGACACCGATGCACGCGACATCGTGGGCGTCTTTGACAACGAGAACCAGTGCCACGGCTTTGCCAACATCATGCACGACACGCAGTCGGGCGAGACGGGCCTCTTCCTGACGGTCTATGACAACCAGACGAGTGGCCGCAAGCTGAACTTCCGTCTGTGGCAGTATAGCACGGGACGTGAGATTGTGCTGACACCGAAGGACAGTATCAAGTTCCAGAAAGATACCATGTTAGGCACCGACACACCCGTACGCTTCGACGGCGGCGAGGCCTTCGTCCAGAACTTCAAGTTGCAAAAGGGCTGGAACTGGGTATCGTTCAATCTGAAGAGCGACCAGCTCAGCGACGTGAACAAGCTGCTAGGCGGCATGAAGTGGAGCGACGGCGACATCCTGACCGACTTGGGCAGCGACCTGACGCTGAACTACGAGGCCGCAGAGAAGCAATGGATTGCCACCGGCAGCACTGACACCGTGACCTTCTCGCCGAAGGCGGCGTATGCCATCAAGGTGAAGGAAGACTGCAAGTTCCCGATTGGCGGCACCGTCATCAAGGAGCAGGACGACCGCACCATCACGGTGAGCAAGGGATGGAACGCCATTGGCTACACACCGATGACCAACCTGACCGTCGAGACTGCCCTCAGCGACTACTACGACCAGGCTGAGCCAGGCGACGTGATCAAGAGCCACACCGAGTTTGCCTACTTCACCAAGCAGGGCAACACCGGACGCTGGCGCGGCTCGCTGCAGTACATGAAGCCCGGCGAGGGTTACATGATGCTCCGCAAGGGTGGGACCGATACCGAGTTCACCTATCCGTACTTCGACATGAACAGCAACTTCCGTGAAGACTGGACAACAGGCGCAAGACGCGCTGCCGCTCCGGCACGAGGCCGCAGCACCATGAGCGTGAGTGCCGTGGTAGAAGGCTTCGAGCCTGAGGAGGGCGATGTGCTGGTGGCCTACGTAGATGGCGAGGTAGTAGGGGAAAGCCTCACCGCCAACCCCTCTCCGAATGGCGAGGGGAGTATATACTACCTGAGCATAGCTGGCGATGCTACCGCCAACATCTGGTTCGCCATCGAACGTGACGGTGAGATCGTTGCGGCAACCGGTGAGGTCATGGCTTACCAGGCGAATGCCGTCATCGGCAGTCCCGACCAGCCGACAGCCATCAACTTCGTGAAGACTGAATACGCAGACGGCCAGTGGTACAGCATCAACGGTATGAAGCTGCAGAAGCGCCCGACGCGCCAAGGTGTCTATATCTTCAATGGAAAGAAGATTGTCGTGAAATAAAGACCCACCCCGCCCGTTGGGCACCCCTCCCGTAAAGGAGGGGAAGCCTGCGGGGTGATAGTCGAAATGACGTAATAACGTAATAACGATATAACGTAATAACGAAAATTATGAATAAGAATCAAGGAATAATGAATAACCTGGGGGTGGGCCTCTTCGTCTTGCTGGCAAGCCTTGTACTGGGGGCTTGCAAGGACGATGACGATAGCAACAGCAACGGCAACGGAACCAGCCCAGAAACGGCCTATACAGAGACCGCAGTCAGTGAGGCTCCTGCGTGGCAAATAGACTGGAGCAATAACCAGGAACGCCCCAACTGGACGGAGCCCGACTTCTCGTCCATCTACGAGAACTGGACCATCCTGAAGGTGCAGATTGAGGAGGCACTGCAACCCTACGCCTCCAAGGACGACCTGATGGCACTCTTCGTGAACGGCGAACTGCGCGGACTGGCCAGCCCCGCCGTTATCGTGGGTAGCGACCTGTCGAGCAACACCAAGTATCTGCTCAAGGCTTGGGGCAACGAGGCGGGCGCAGAAACGGTGAACATGTCGCTGCAATACTACAGCCAGACGCTGAAGCACCTCTTCACGCTGACCGACGACATCACGCTGGACTCCGACGAGACGACAGGTATTGACGAGGACTTCATCCCCTTGTTCACCAGTGGCTCTGCCAAGTATCCCCTGGTGAAAACGGTGGTCGTGGAGCCGCTGCTGACAAAGGTCGGCCTCACGCCCGTCAGTGGTAACGTGGTGGGAGCCTTCGTGGGTGACGAGTGCCGTGGCACGGCATATCTCTCCGCTCATGGCAGCACGTCGTTGACTGTCTACGGCCGTAGTGCAGGTGAGTCGGTGACGCTGAAGTATTATGATGTAGCAAAGGGCCACCTGTTCACCATCCCCGATGCAGTGAAAATGTAATGGTGCTCAGTATTTATAAATAAGGTAAAAAGATGACAGGCGGTAATGGGTTCGACTCCCATTACCGCCACGACGTAGGAATGAAAGTTACAAACTATCGCTGATATATGACAAGAGCATAAAAAATCACAAACAATATGAAAACAAAGATTATCTTCATTCTCGCCCTGCTGTGCGCGGTCGCACAAGGGGCATGGGCTGACGACGACTACGGCTATCCGACAAAGACAAAGCCAGAGTTTCACGCCTCGTATGGCGGAAAGAGCAATGTCGTGGTCATCAACACGGCAGCCGAGCTGGCCTACATCACTGAACACTTCTACGAGGATTCGGAATTCCCTGTCGATAGGGACGACTGGTCTCAACTGGACTACTATCTGAACGCTGACATCGACATGGGTACGGAGCACTCGTGGCTACCCATGGGCGTAGATTCGAACACCGGTTACAGTGGCAAGTTCTGGGGCAACGGCCACACCATCACCTACTATATATGGGATCTCGATGAAGCGGGTCAGGGCCTGTTCTCCACCATTCATACTTATGGGAGGGTGTATGATGTCAACGTGATTTGCAACATCTTTTCCCAGCGATCTCTTGTAGGCGGCATCGCCGGCAAAAGCTGGGGCCACATAGAAAACTGCACGGCAACTGTCAACATCCTCTGCCACGAAGTTGATTGTGTTGGTGGCATCGTCGGCTATACTTATTCGGGTGCCTTCGTGGCAGGCTGTCATGTGATGGGCAGGATAGAATGCACAGGCCCATCAATGCAAGTAGGCGGTATCACCGGCTGTATCGGAGATGATTACATTACCACCGTACGCAATTGCTGGGTAGAGGCCGATATCATTACCGATGAAGCTCCCTCGCTCTATAATGCCGATGTGGGCGGCATTGCTGGTCAAAATGAATACTGTGTAGAGTACTGCTGCATGACGGGCAACGTGACGGTCAAAGGAAAGGAAACTAGCGTGGGCGGAATTGTTGGCAGCAACGAGGAAACAGTCAGCCACTGCACCTTCTACGGTACCGTGTCGGTCAACAAAGACCAGAAGAATAAATACGTGGGGGGTGAAGCTCCGGCGGCTTCTAGCGACCATATGTACGACTATTACAGTGATGACGAATACAACGATGCCAAAAGCAAAGGCTACGACCTGTATTGCCAAGCCATCAAGTATCCCTATGCCGTCAACGTCAAAAGCTATGGCATCGGGGGACTTAATGAAATAAATCCGAGATTTCTTCCGGGGGAAACCGTCAGGCTGACTGTGACGTCTGAATCTCGCAAGTTGAAAGAGATTAGCGTGAAGACGGTTTCTGGTAGCGATATCACCGTATACTGCAATTCCCCTAGCGACTATTTTTTTATCATGCCGGCGAGGGATGTCAATGTTGTGGCCTGGTTCGACCACTTTGAGTGGCCGACGGAAGGTGAAGGCACGGCAGAGGACCCGTACACCATCCGCAGCAGCAGCGAATGGGGCACGTTTGCCAGCATGGTCGCCACCAGTGAAGACGATAAGGGTAGCTTTGAAGGCAAGTACATCCGGCTGGAAACAGACCTTACTGTTACTGAGATGATAGGATACGATGATTTTCATCCCTTCAAGGGCACCTTCCTCGGCAACGGGCACACGCTGACATTCAATCAAAATATCTATCCAGAACATGGTGACATACCTTGGCAGGGCATATCACCATTCCACTACATAAATGGCGCCACCATCAAGGACCTCAAGGTGGCGGGCAACATCACCTCACAGACTGTCTATACGTCAGGCCTTGTTGGCTTCGCCGAAGGTACCAATCTCATTGAGAACTGCGTCGTCACTACTACGCTCAACATCAGCAGCGACTATGCTGGCGGCATCGTAGGCAATGGCCTGAACTCCAACACCACCATCAAGAACTGCGTCTTTGCCGGCACCATCAATGGTGTGGACGGCAACCGTGCCAACATCGGCGGCATCTTGGGATATTGCAATGGTGCCACACCCGCACTTGAGAACTGCTTAGAGAAGGGTACCTACACCAACATCGCGTCTATGCACCCCATGGGCTTACAGGGCGGCAGCGGCACCATCACCAACTGCTATTACGTGACACCACAGATTGGTTCGCCCAACAATGCCTGCACCGTCAGCGGCGCCCAGCAGGCCCGTACTATCAGTGCCGGCGAGGGTGTCATCATTAGTAGCCTCGGCGAGGCTACGGCTACCTCCGTTGACGGAGGCATCACGGCATACAGCAAGGGCATCAAGTATGACGGCACCTACTACGCCGGCAATGGCGAGACCGTCAGCCTCGAGCTGAGCCATGGCAGCAAGACTGGCTACGCCTTCAGCCAATATGTTGCCTCGGCCGGAACGCTGAGCGGCACCACGCTGACCATGCCCGATGCCGACGTGACCATCAGTGCAGAGTGGACGGGGTTCGCACTCAGTGGCTCAGGTACTGCCAATGATCCCTACATCATCGGCAACACAGACGACTGGAATACCTTCACTGGATGTGTCAACCAAGGCAACACCTTCACCGAAGAATATGTGAAGCTGACCGAAACCATCAGTGTGACGACGATGGCAGGCACGGACACTTCCAACTCGTTCCAGGGCATCTTCGACGGCGACAACCACACGCTGACCTTCAACATGGGTACTGCCGAGAGTCCTTTCAGCGAGCCATACTGTACCCCGTTCCGTCACGTCAAGAACGCCGCGATTAAGGACTTGCACGTCGACGGCACCATCTACACCAGCGCACAGGATGCCGCCGGCTTCGTGGGCGAGTCGCACGGTTCGCTCACCATCATGGATTGTCGCAGTTCAGTCAACATCAATAGCAGTACGAGCGGCGACGGCACCCATGGTGGATTTGTCAGCACGCTGAGCGGAGCCAGAAACACCATCATCATCGATGGCTGTGTCTTCGACGGCTCCTTTGCCACCACTGCCGGCACTACCAATTGCGCCGGCTTCATAGGTTGGCCCGTATGGAACAGACCCACCATCATGAACTCACTGATGAAGCCCGGCAGCGTGGCTGCAGGCATGCTCAACAATACCTTCGCCCGCTGGCATACCACAGACGGTGTCTCGTACGAGCCTACCATCACCAACTGCTACTACGTTGAGTCTGCCAACCTGCCCACCAACCAGGGCATGGAGGCCTTCGCCCTCGCTACCATCCCCGCTAACCTCGGTGCGCCCGCAGCAGACTATGCCGTGGTGAAGGCATACGCGACCGGCATCCTCTACGATGGCACGTACTACATGGCTCCTGCTACTGTCAGCCTGGCCAACGATGTCGACAACAGCACCGTCATCAGCAACGCCGACGGCTATCTGGCCGACGTGACGCTTGAAGGTCGTACGCTCTACAAGGACGGTGCATGGAACACCCTGTGCCTGCCCTTCAACGTGACCATTGCGGGAAGCCCGCTCGCTGGTGCTGAGGCTCGCACGCTCGAATCGGCCAGCATCAGCGGCTCGACGCTCAATCTGACCTTCGGCGATCTTGTCACGACGCTTGTGGCCGGTACTCCTTATATTATTAAGTGGGAGAAGGCCGACGACTATGTGAACGACGACACCCACAACCTCGTCAGCCCTGTCTTCAACGGCGTGTTCATCGACGCAGCCGACCGCGGCTACGACAACGGCGCCGAGAGCGACCTGCGCGTCCGCTTCCTCGGCACCTGCAAGAGTACCACGTTCGGCGCTGAGGACAAGAGCATCCTGCTCATGGGCGCAGAGAATACGCTGTACTACCCGCTGAATGGTGCCAGTATCGGCGCACAGCGTGCCTACTTCAAGATTGGCGCTGACGGCGCAACTGATGCCCGCCTGACGGCGTTCAACATCGACTTCGGCGGCGACGAGGCATCGGGAACCGTAAGCCTCTCCGCCGACCTCGTCCGAAAGGGCGAGGGGAGCATATACACCGTCGACGGCCGCAAACTCGACAAGCTGCCCAACCGCAAGGGCCTCTACATCGTGAATGGCCGCAAGGTCGTGGTACGTCACTGAAAATGAAGTATTGAGCCCGCTAAAAATAGTGGGCTCAATACTTACTTGTCCAACTGTTCTTAACTATAATAACAAGTCTTCTTATTCGTAGGCATATACTAACCCATACTTCTCATGCAGTTTACGAAGAGAGCCGTCGGACTTCATCAGACCGATGACATTGTTCACCATCTGCAAGAGATCCTCCTGCCCCTTCTGCATGAGGACACCGATTTCACCATGAGTAAACGGAGCATTCAATAGTGGGGCTGCGAGTCGGGTGTCAGTCTGCACATAATAAGGCGCCTCTGTAATTTCCGTTATCATCACGTCGGCCTTACCTTCAGCTACAAGAGCCGGTATTTCCTCGTTCTTTTGGTGAACCACTATTTTGGCGTGAGTCAGGTTCGCGTTGGCAAACTTTTCGTTCAGTCCCCCGGGATTCACCATTACAGTCACTTCGGGCTTGTCTATGTCAGCCAGCGACTTGTAGCGGTCTGCCTCCGAAGCCCTGCAAAGGATAGTCTTGCCGTTAGCCAGATAGCCGTCGCTCATCAGCATCGTTTCCCGTCGGGTATCTGTTATCGTTATTCCGCCAATGGCAAGGTCGAATAGCTGAGGTTCTGTAAGAACGTCGGCAGTCAATGTAGGCCATGAGGTCTTTTTGAACTCTATATTCACTCCTAACCGTCTTGCTATCTCGTTGGCAACCTCAATACCAAAGCCCCAATATGTCCCATCGGGTTGGCTTACAGCCGACCTCAGACGCGACTCGGAAGAGTCCAAGCAAGCTTGGCTCTGCTCTCGCTGCTCCTTCGGTTCGCAGAATGATAACGGTCTGTAGTCACCGGTAGTGCCAAAGAGGATAGTGCCTCGATCCAGAATCTCTGCTACTTTGCCATTGATGGGAATATCTGTATAGGTAGAGAGGATGAAAACGGAGTATTGGCCGTTCTCCTTTCCGAACTGTAGCGCAGCTTTCAGGTCGTTCTCCGGGAAAAGCTTTGTACTGTCGAAATAGTAAAGGCCATCCTCGCGGTTGTACCAACCTCCGACATATCCTTCATGCTGCAAGGCATGGCTAACCACCTTGTCGAGTCGTTCACGCGAATGGCTGTTTTGTGTTGCTGCATAACTGACAGCGATTCCCTCGGTCGGCTCCGTCATCGTGCGAATGTCGACAGTGAAGCCGTCGGGGTGGGACTGACTGAAAGCCCAGACCTTATCAGCAATAATTGTGATATTGCTTTGCTCAGTTGTTGCATTGCCATCATTTGAAGAGCATGAGGCAAAACTGGCCGTTCCACAAATTGTCAGAACAGCTATCAGAAGCCAAGTCTTTAATCTTTCCAATCTTATCATTGTTTCTGTACCGAATTTAAAAACGGCTACAAAATTACTCAATTTTCAGTAGAAAATTGCCAAAATAACACATCTTCACTCTAGATTTGAATGTTTTTCCCTATTTTTGTGTAATTTTGTCACCAAATTGAGAGAATATAAGTATGAAAGTAAAGATTCAAACAATGCTTGGCGACATTGTAGTTCGCCTATACGACGAGACTCCCATCCACCGTGACCGCTCGGCTCTGCCGCTTGCAAAAGCAAGAACTTCCTCAAACTGGTAAAGGAGGGCTATTATGACGGTACGCTGTTCCATCGGGTTATTAAAGACTTTATGATTCAGGGCGGTGATCCTGATTCAAAGGGCGCACCTGCTGGAAAGATGCTTGGCGTGGGAGATCCTGGTTATACCCTTGAAGCCGAGATTAAGGACGGACTGTTTCATAAGCGTGGAGCTTTAGCCGCTGCAAGACAAGGTGACGAAGTGAATCCAGAACGTCGCAGTAGCGGTTCCCAATTCTATATCGTCTGGGGACAAGTGTATAATAAGGGGCAGCTTCGCCAATTCTCTAAACAGTTGAGGAAGCAGAAGGTTCAGGCTGCTTTCAATGATCTTGCAGCAGAACATCGTGATGAAATCATGCAGATGCGCCGTGAAAGAAATCGTGCCGGGCTACAGGAATTGCAAGATAAACTGGCTGCTGAAGCAGAAAGCAAAGTGGGGAAATCAGGATTAACCGATGACTAGTTGAAGATATACTCTACTGTTGGCGGTACACCACATCTTGATGGTCAATACACTGTATTTGGTGAAGTAGAAGAAGGTCTTGACGTTGTGGAAATGATACAGGGAACAGCTACAGGTCGTGGTGATAGACCTATCGATGACATAGAAATGCGTATTACCATTATTGAGTGATGAAGGGTACTGGTGTTAACATATCAGGAAGAGAATGCTATCTATGCAAAGATTCCAATGCTGAATTCTTGTTGGTTCAGCCTATAGACGAACATGACTTGGAAGTATTGGATCAGGAAGTAGAGATAATAAAAAAACTATCCGAAAAGCCATTTTCCCTTGTTGCATTTATGATTAAGGACTGGAATAAGGAACTCACCCCTTGGCCAGCACCTCCAGTATTCGGTAAGATTCCTTTTGGCAATGGGGCTACTGATACTTTGAATTTTATCGTAAGCCAACTGTTGCCTTTGGTTCAAGAGGAAATACCTCATGTAATACTTGGCGGTTATTCTCTGGCAGGACTATTCGCACTATGGGCATCCTATCAGACAGAAAAGTTTGAGGGGATAGTTGCTGCTTCTCCATCGGTCTGGTTCCCCAAGTGGATTGAATATGCTACAGACAACAAACCTTTTGCTAAATCCATCTATCTCAGTCTTGGGGATAAGGAGGAAAAGACAAAGAATCCTGTGATGGCCCAAGTAGGCAATGCTATACGTAAGTTAAATGAGCTGTTAGCAGAGCAGATTGGCAACACAATACTAGAATGGAATCCTGGCAACCATTTCATCGATTCAGAAAAGAGAACGGCGAAGGGTTTTGCATGGGTAATGAACAAATGATGATGGCACTACCGAAGTTCATAATAACAATGGATGGTTACTTCCGCCTTGGCATGGTCAACCAGCATAAAGACTTGCTGAAACCTGGTGATTCATGTTTAGGTGGTGGCTACTATCATTTCGATTATACCGCTAATCGAATCATCCTTGACCGCTCATCGTATGATTTCGGCAAGCCCAAATGGCATCTGCTAGAAGTTCTGAAGGTTCCGTCAGTTTATCGTGGACTCAGATTGGTTTATTTCTACGATGATGACCGCGAGTTTGATGTCGGTCAGGAACTGCAAATAGAATACTATGACTGACTATGACACCATAATCTTATATTTCATTGCTATCTTGATAATATGATACTCTTCTTCTACTAGAAAGATGATGCTCATCTTCTTCGGCGAGGATCTTTTATGATATTATTCAAGTTTCGCAAGTTCCTAACTTGCCAGTTTTAATTGATAGATTTCAATAAAATGAGAGAGTTTGTCCGACCTGTTCACGAGCATATCAAGGATCTGTTCATCCTCGATATTGAAGCACTCTGCGATTTCGCGGAC
>JAGCPY010000080.1 GCA_017965425.1 Bacteroidaceae bacterium
ACAAACATGCTCAATGCCATCCACAAACCAGTAATTGCCATCTTCTTTCTGCATCAAGTAGTCCTTGAGTTCGTCTTTCACGGGATCGAATGTGTAATTCTCTTCCGTTTGCTCCTCCCCTTCATGATTCTGTTGGGCAAGTTCCTCTTGCTCCCATTCTTCCCAGTTCCAGTCGGTGATTTCTTTCGTGTCGAGATTGAACAATTTTTGCTCGCTCAGTGAGTAGGAATCCCAGCTGAATTCATGCCAAAGTCCCAACATGTGACGACCGGCATAATAGCAAAGCGGTGACACCGTTCCGTAGGTCTCCGTCACGCATTTCTCAAAGTCCAAACCCCAGTCAGCCTCCTTGACGGGCTGGGCATCGGGCACATCCAATTGGATGGATTTCAGCACGATCTTTCCGTTTTCAGGAACGCAATAATAGAGCTTGTCACCCACGAAGACACTATTCACCACGCTGTCGGTCTCGGCTTCGTATGGTATCAGGGCTTGCTTTTCACTATTGTAGAAGAACAATTTGCCCTTGTCGAGCAAGGCCATGTCGCATTCCGAAAGATGGGACGGCGCTTGCTCAGGGATTGCTATCTCTGAACTATCGACGACCATTTCCTGCCTATCGACAACAATTGTGTTATTGTCTGTCTTCTGTTTGGCGGAAAAGTCGCAGCTGACAACACCCATGGCCAGCATCATGAGCAGAAAATAGTAGTGTCTTTTCATAATGGTATGAATTTTAGTGAATAATCTGATTGAAAATGCCCTTACTTGCCCAGATGCATGCGAATCCTTGAAGCGAGAATGTCGACCACCACGGGGCTTGAGCCACGCGGCAGAATGATGTCAGCGCTGCGCTTGGTGGGTTCGATGAACTGCTGGTGCATGGGTTTGACGAAAGTCTGGTAGTGGCGCAGCACATCCTCCCAAGTACGGCCACGCTCGGCGATGTCGCGACGAATGATACGCATCAAGCGTTCGTCGCTATCGGTATCCACAAACACCTTGATATCCATACGCTTACGAAGTTCTTCCTGGGTCAGCACCATAATGCCTTCCACAATGATGACCTCAGTAGGATGCACATAAATCACTTCCTGCGAACGGGCGCAGGTGACGTAGGTATAAATCGGCATCGGGATGGTCTCGCCTTGCTTGAGACGGTCGAGATGGTCGATAAGCAAGTCCCACTCGATGGCATCGGGGTGGTCGAAGTTGATCTGCTTCTTCTCCTCGGGCGTCTTGTCGCCGTTGTCGAAGTAGTAGGCATCTTGCGAAATGACTGATACTGAGTTTTCTGGCAACTGTCTGACCAGTTCCTTTACGACGGTGGTTTTCCCTGAACCCGATCCGCCAGCAATTCCAATGACTAACATAATAAAGAAGTTTTAACTACGTTGAATCTACGATTTGAGGTCACAAAGATAGTGGTTTTGTTGATTTGTTGATTGTATAATTGCCTAAATCTTTGATTCGATGTGGTCAATTGTTGGAGGGAATTGCTTATTTTTGCCAAAACTTTAAGAAATAATAGAATATGAGAACCATTCACAAATTTGCAGGTTTTTTCCTGCTTGCCGCAATGTTAGGGTTGTGCAACTGCGGCCCCAAACTGCCTGAACTCCCTGTTGAAGAAGTCAAACCTTATTTTGCCGACGCCGCCAAGACCAAGGCCATCGACACGGCTTTCTATGAAGTCAAAGACGCCAAAGGCAACAAATTGGGTACGGTCTTGTATTCTTCACCTTATTCCGACAATGTGAAAGGCTTTAATGGTCCCACACCTTTATTAATAGCCTTGGATGCCGAAGGGCGCATCAAGAATGTCGTTTTGCTGGAGAACCAGGAAACGCCCAACTTTGCCCAACGCGTTGTGGACGGCGGTCTTTATGAAGCCTGGAACGGTCTCACCCCCGACGAAGCCCTCAACAAAGAGGTTGATGCCATCAGTGGTGCCTCTTACACCTCCAAAGGCGTGAAAAACAGCCTCAAAGCCCGACTGAAAGCATATCAAAAACAGGTGAAATAATGAATAATGCATTGTAGAGACGGTGTGCATACCGTCTCTACTGTTTTTGGTATGTTTTTTGTATTTCATAGGTCAACATCAAAAAGATATTGACTATGAAAAAGACTGTTTTAGCCCTATGCCTCCTCTTCGCACTATCGATTTCGGCCGAGGCACAAATCCGTCCACCTCATCTGCGCTTTAGGCATCACCCTAGAAGAACGGTGGAACAACCTCGTGAAAGACATGAGTCCCACCACTATAGTCCAATCGGAGAGTTTCGCCTCCATGTATATGGCGAGCTCGGTTACGATGACTTTGGAGCCGTTTTCATGCACGACATCCCTTATCATTTCAGTTTGGGTGGCATGTCCGAATGCCAAATCGGATATCTTACCAGCATCGGCGTAGGTGCAGAGTACTATTCGACCTATGGTGAGCACTGCAGCCTGTTCCACAACATGCAGGAAACTTACATCTCCACCCTGCCCATCTACGCTAACCTAAAGTTCACCTTGCCCAATACGCCCGTCAGTCCCTTCATCGAAGGACGTATCGGTTATTCGGTACCTTTGGGCAATGTGACCTGCAATGATCCCGAAGGAGTCCATCACTACAAATCCATGGGCTTGTACACCGGCGGTGCTGTGGGACTGAAGATTTATCGCACTTACATCAGCTTTGGTCTGTCGGCCATCGATGTCGTAGATGCCGACCTGGGCATCAACGGTGGCAGACGAGATGTCATCACGGATTACTACGTGAGGCTGTCGTTCGCGTTTTGATTTGAAAAAACAATATGGGATATAATGTGTAGAGACGGTGCATGCACCGTCTCTACTGTTTTTATTCGTCGTCCTCAGATGGTTCCGTCGACGGTTCTGTCGCGCCTTCCAAAACGATGACGATTTCGCCCTTGATGTCTTTCTTGGAGAAATGTTCGATCACCTCTGCCAAGGTGCCACGGGCGTTTTCTTCGTGGATCTTGGTCAGTTCACGAGAGACGCAGACCCTTCTCTCAGGGCCACACACCTCAGCCAGTTGTTGCAAGGTCTTCAGCAGGCGGAAGGGGGATTCATAAAGAATAGTCGTGTAAGGGTATTCCGCCACGGCCTGCAATTTGGTCTGACGGCCTTTCTTGTGCGGGAGGAAACCCTCAAAAATGAACTTCTCTGCCGGTAAGCCTGAGTTGACCAAAGCGGGTACAAAAGCCGTCGGGCCAGGCAGGCACTCCACCTCTATGCCACGCTTCACGCACTCGCGCACCAACAGGAAGCCCGGGTCGGAGATGGCAGGCGTGCCTGCATCGGTCACCAAGGCCAAAGTCTCCCCTGCCTCGATGCGTTCGGCGATGCGTTCCACCACCTGATGCTCGTTACGGATGTGGAAGGCCGTCATGGGCTTGCTGATTTCCAGATGCCGCAACAGGTTGCCCGAGGTACGTGTATCCTCA
>JAGCPY010000081.1 GCA_017965425.1 Bacteroidaceae bacterium
ATGGCAAAATGGAAACCTGCGTTCCACTCGCCGTCCGCAAGGATTCCATAGACTCCTACGGCGTATTCGCCAAAATGCCGCGTGACATCTGCCCTTGTGCCCCAGTCGCCATAGACGAAACGTCCACCTTGCAGCTCCAGCTGCAAACGGGTGTGCGGCTCGTAGTAATCTGCTCGTGCCATCACGTCGAAGCGGTTCCAGATGCTCAGGCCGAAGCCGTTCATCTTGTCGTAATTCGCCTGTCCCGTCAACCCTGCATCTATATAGAAGTCAAGGTTCCTGAAGGCGTGATAGCCAACGCGCGCATGTACGCCCGCACGTTCAACATCAAAAAATCCCACCGAAGCTGTCAACTGCCAACGCTGGTTGGAAATCAGCTGCTGTGTGAGATTGGCCGTTCCTATCTGGATGAAACGCTTGCTGTTGTAGTCATCGAGTCTGTACAAGACAGGAAAGATGGGTTGCAAGGTCAATCGTCCTCCTTTCCACAAGTTCATTGCCAAGGCGGGTGCAATGCGGATGCTGTAGTCGAAGAGGTGATCCAGCTTGTTGTTGATGAGATAGACTCTTGGATAGACGACAATGTCCAGCTTCCCTGTCGAGGCAGCCACGGGCTTCTCAGCTTGCAGCTGTTCTAAGGCACGAGTCATGTTTCTGTCAACGCTCACGTCCCATGTGGCTCCACACTTGGATGCGCGGACGATGAGCTGCGGCATCTTGTAATCTGTCAAGACGAGGTGGAAGGACTGTAAGTCAGGCTGTTCTGTAGCCATTTTTTCAATGGCCACGGCGGCTCCACGGAAAGTACCCCGATGTGCCTGATCCTCGAAGGATGCAAAAAGCGTGTCGCCCACAACCTTCACACGGATGTCCTCAAAACCTTCGTCTGCCAAGACACGAACGAGGTCATCAGTATGAATCATCTGCTGCCCCCAAGCACATAAGCCCATGAGAAACAAACAGATAGTGGCGATTCGTCTTCTGTAATTCAGACTAACTGACTCCAACTCGTCCGAAGGTTCTTGAATTTTTGCGGCGCAAAGTTAATCCTTTCTTGCGAAACAGCGTCATCATTTAGACTTTTTTTACGCCATTTCGCCAGCAACATGAAAAAGAATTGAGCTATGTCAAGAAATTTGGCCTAATACTCCACCCTATCTTCCTTTAATTTCCATAGGCGGAAGGTATGGATGGCTTCGTCATGAAGCAAAGGAATAATGGGCAGTTGGCGTGCCTCCAAAGGCTTTTCCAGTTCTTCGTAGATAAAATCGTCGGCAAAGTCTATCTCGCGTGCATCCTTGCGGTTATTGCCAAAGTAGATGCGGCTGATGCGTGCCCAGTAAATCGCTCCGAGGCACATCGGACAAGGCTCACACGAGGTATATACCGTGCAACCAGACAGGTCAAATGTACCCAGCTTGCTGCAAGCCTGACGGATGGCATTCACCTCGGCATGTGCCGTTGGGTCATTGTTGATCGTCACGCTGTTGGCGCTGCCAGCGATGATCTGACCATCTTTGACGACGACGGCTCCAAACGGCCCGCCACCACGTTCTACGCTTTCGTCGGCCAAGCGAATGGCCTCACGCATAAACTGTTTATCTTGTTCAGTTATTTCCATGATCGTTTGTCTATTTAAGTAGAATGATTGTTTTCAGAGACTTAGCAGCTGACGCACAAGCGGAAGGACCGCTTTCTTCACCACCGTGTCGTTCAGATAATGCTCACCGTCGAAAAGTGAAAAATGTTCACGGCCATAGTTCTTCTGGAACTGCGGCTGGCAGTTGACCCGCTTGTCATGTTCGCCAAAGAGTCCGTAAACCAAGCCGCGGTCGTCCGGGGTGATGCCCTCGAATGAGTGCTTCTCCACCTCCTTGAACTGAGCAATCATGTCCTTGTCCACCTTGAAGTCCTTGGCACCGTCCTGTCGCGGATTACGAAATGGTTTCCTTCCCATGCCACCAAAGGTCAGCAGACGTGCCATGCAGAACGATGGATTCACGAGAATACGCTGCCATCCACGCAGTTGCTCGGCATACATCGCTCCCATCGAGGTCGCCACGATAAGGTCTGGTCGGACGCTTTCAACCTGCTCATGAAGGAAGGTCATGGCCTCTACGGGCATCACGGGGATATCAGGCGCAACGACCTGTACTCCTTGCTCATAGAGCGCATTGCGGAGATAGGTAGCCGTACCACTGGCACCGCTGCCGGCAAAGCCGTGAAGATAAAGTACCGTTTTCATGTTGGGTTATTGAAGGGTGAACTTGAGGCTCGTTTCGTCGTCATCGGTTTTGGCTCGGGCAATATAAACACCGCGTGGAAGGCCGTCTAAGCTGACAGGCGACGTCTGGCTGATGCGAGTGGTCATGACCATCTGTCCTGCCGCATTGTAAATGTCGAGGCGAGCTGCGTCTGCACCATTGAGCACCAAGCTCCGTGCATTCAAGACAAGCAGCATGTCATCGTCTGCCAACTGCTGCATTCCATCCTCGTCGTGGCGCTCGATGAAGGGCTCTTTCCACGTGGTGGCAAGGGTCGTCAGCATATTGCCTGTGCCGATGGTAGGACGTTCCATGACAAAGAGCTGCGAGCCTCCGTCAGGGTAGAGGCCTACACTGTGGTAGCCATCGTGGCGGCAATAGACAAGGGTGTCTGCCCAGCTCTTGTCCTCTGCCGTGAGGACGATGAGGCAACTGTCTTCATTGTTGAGTTTGAAGTCGGCATGAAGCTGTGTCTTGCTGGCAGTCTTGTCACACCAGACGACCAGGTGTCCGTGGGCAGGGATGATGGTGGAGAAGTTGCCGTCGGAAGCGGGAATCTGCCACTTCTCGGGCGTTTCCAGATGGTCAGAAAGGTACATGCCGGCGACATCGATTTCCGCATCGGTAGTGTTGTATAGCTCAATCCAGTCGCTCTTCTTGAAGCTTTCGCTCACATAGAGTTCGTTGTCGGCGCTCACCTCATTGATCTTCACGGGATGAGCATCCCACGCCCCGGCATCACCGTCGTTCATCTTCTCATAGATGGCTGTCAGCGTGATGGACGACGCATTTTCAGGAATCACGAAGGCGGTTTCCGTGGAAGCAATGCTGCCGGCATTCTCTTTGAAATACACCAGTTCGGCATCCCACATGACATCCGTGGAGTTGGCTGCGTTGTTATGCAGTTCCACGGCGATGGTGTTGACACCCTTCTTGAAGAGCGAGGCAGCAAGCGTCATGTTGCCAGCGTCGGGATTGTCGTTCGCGTAGGTCGAGGCAAAGGTGTTGAAACCGACATATCCCGAGGGCATCAGGTAGCGTCCGGCTTCCACGCCGTTGACGTAGATGATGAAGCCGTCGTCGGCCACCCAGTTGAGAGTGAAGCTTTCCGTGTTCTTAGGCTTGCTGTCAAGGGTCATCTGCTTGCGGAAATAATAGGTCGGGTATTTGCTGTTGTTGTCGCCTCCATAGTCGAGGAAAGTCTGGTAGCCACGGCTGTTGCTGCCGTCGGTGACGAAGTAGCCAAGGGGGGCTTGGCCGTTGGGCCATACGGCATCGTAATCCGCTGCTG
>JAGCPY010000007.1 GCA_017965425.1 Bacteroidaceae bacterium
TATGCCGTAGGCAAGACCTACTACCAGATGCACACTGACTACTACAATGAGGTTGGGCATAAGTACGGTCTGGAGCGTGGTGATGACATTGCCATGCTGCCAAGTGAGGAACGGCGTGAACGTGTCCACAAGAGTAAGGCTGTTTTGGAGGCAGAACGTCAGGCAAAGGATGCCATTGTCAGGATCCAAATGGAAAATGAGCGTCTGGAAGGTCAGAAGGAAAAGATGGCGAGTGAGGTGCAGGACATGAAAAAGCAGAAGGACCGTTTGGAAGAGCAGAAAGACAAGTTAGAGGGGGAGATACAAAACAAGGTGCAGCATAAGGAAAGGCTGGAAGGCAACATCTCACAATTGGAAGATTATGCTGCGGCATTGGACATCAAGGAAGAAGACCTGATAGTACCAACCTTGAATACCAATCCACTCGTAAAGAATGACTGGAACGATATAAAAGAAGAACTGAGCAAGCCTATTCCTGCATTCGGGCAGAAAGAATGGCGCGAGGAACGACGTAAGGCTATTAAGACCATTCTCAAAGATTTACAGGCCACACTCATGGAAGCCAAGGAAGCCCATAATAAGGATATTCTGAAGTTGGGAAAGTCGCTTTACCACAAAGCTATGCAGAATGCAAGTGCCATTATCGAGCAGAACAAGCAACTGCAAAAGGAGAACGGTCGATTGACTGAAGAAAACGATGTCCTCAGAAAACGGATAGCGTCAATAGATGAGAATGCCATTACTCGGCTTCGGGACAAGAAAGATGCAGAAATCAAGGAACTACAGGAGCGAGTTGGCAAAGCTGAGTCCGAGGCTGTCCGTTCAGGCAACAAGGCGTATAGTGAGCATCAGCGAGCCGAAAACGCAGAGAACCAAGTCCGGGAAATGCTGGGCATCCCAGAAATCAAAGAAATCTGGGAGAGCATACAGCAGAAAAAGGAAGCCTTCTCGAAGCAGATTGACAAATGGATTGAAGATGGTATCGCAGCCATCAGGGATTACGCAGATGGCAAAGACAACGACTTCCGACCAGAAGCTGGCAACGCTGTTGCTTGGGGCATCATTGCAAAAGCATTTGAGTATGGCCTTGATCCAACTGACATGAAGCAACGCAGGATAGCTGCAGCCTATCTGTTAGAGAAAGTGTCGTGGACTGGCATCTCATCAGATTTCAAAATTAGTCTTACTGTTTCTCGTACCCAACAACTTTGCGATGCGATGACTATTCCCAAAGATTTGATGGCGAATCTAATCCTTGCTGTTGGTTGTAAATGTTGACATGTGAGCCGGTGGTGGTGCGAGCCAGTTCGCGATAGAGGTCGTAAATGGTGATGGAGGGGTTCTTGAAGACTTCCTCGCGGAGGGTGCGGGCAAAGGCGTTGGAGAGATAAACCCAGGGGATTATAGGGGGTCCCCGACCTTAACCCTGCCATTCTCTATGTAAAGCCCTTTGTGTGGACGTCGGGAGAGTCGGCGACCGATAAGGTCGAAGAAGTAGTTTGTATTCTTTTGCGCCATCATGCTCATATCATTTATGCTATTAGAAGTATTGACTATGACGGTGTAGGTGCTGGCAGCTGTGGTGTGGAAAGATAATAGTTTGTTACCTTCTTGAGTGCTGGACATGAGCAGTCCCTCTTCATTCCAGACTTCAACCTGCTTATCTTCAGGTACAATGATGCTACAATCTTTGCCTGCCACCGAAAGGATGTCAGCTTGGACGACCTGCTTGTCCCATCGGATATCCACCTGGAACCCGCCTTCTGCGCGCAGACCTGTGATGCTTCCACCAGCATTCCACGCGCCGGGCAGTGCTGGCAGCAGCCGCAGTGTCTCACCCTGACTTTGCAGCAGCATTTCTGTGATACCCGCCGTAGTGCCCAGATTGCCGTCTATTTGGAACGGTGGATGGGCAGAGAAAAGGTTGCAATAGATTCCTGAGTTTTTGGGGTCTGTACTGATGTTATAGGTCTTCGCATGTTTCAGGGCACCGCGCAGAATGTCGTGGCAGCGTTCACCTTCGCCCATTCGTGCCCAAAGGCAGAGTTTCCAAGCCATTGACCACCCAGTGTTGCGTTCACCCCGAAGGAGCATACTATTGCGCACAGCAGTTGTCAGTTCTGTGTTGTCTTTCAGCATATTGAAAGGATAGAGGCAAAGGAGGTGCGAGACATGGCGGTGTTGTTGTTCCGTAGCGTTAGTATATGGGTAATGCTTCCATTCGCGCAGCAGTAGGTCACCTCGGCTGACCCCGTTCACTTTGTTGCCGTAAGCACCCGTATAGGTTTCGGTGTGCAACCCGTTGTCCAGTTCTGCGAACTTCCGTCGGATGGCAATGAGCCTGTCATTGTTGATTCCAGCCTCTTGCATACCAATAATATCTATGGCCTTCAGGGTGAAGTCGAAGAGGTTCCATACACATTGCTGCGTGTGTGACGTGCCGTCATCCAGAGGTCCCTGCTCAGGACTCCACTCGCCTGGAGCCACCCATTGTCCATCCTCCTTATCGCGTACCAATCGCTCCATCCAGAAATCGATGGTACCGAGCATCACGGGCAGTGCCCTCGTGCGCAGGAAGTCCATGTCCTGCGAATAGACATAGTGCTGCCAGAGGTGCCAGCAGAACCAAGCAGGTGTCGCACAATAGAAGTGGTTAGCAGACCAAGGAGCGCTGTGGCCCAATGGGGTGCAGGCATAGGAACAGAGCCATCCTTCGGTGATATCTGTCATCTTCCAAGCATAGTCGCGCCAGAAAGGTTGTTCCATGACACCCGTGTATATATAGTTGAGCAGTGGCGCTGTTGTCTCTGCCAGATTTGTTGGTTCTGCCGCCCAGTAATTCATTTCCACATTGATGTCCGAGACGATGGCACAACGCCACGGTGGCGTGTTGCTGTTGCACCAGATGCCTTGCAGATTGCTGGGTACGGCACCATCGCGGGAAGTAGCAATCTGCAGGTAACGGCCATAATCAAAGTATAACTGCTGTAGGAAGCAAAGTTCATTGGCCGTTGCAGATTCAGCCTCCATCACCAATTCATCGGTGGGCCGTTCGCAGTGGGCATCGTCCAAAGTAAAAGAGACACGCTGGAACAAACGCTGGTAATCCCTCACATGCTCATCCCTCAAGGCGTTCCACCCGCAGATCGCAGCATTTGAGATGCGTTGCCGTGCCGTTTTCATAGTATCGTAACTGCGATTCACATACCCCACGACCGAGGGCTGGTAGTTCGTCTCGGTTGTCAACACCACGGTCATCTCTCGGGCGTTGCTCACCGTCAGTCCATTCTCTGTCGCCTGAATACCTGCGCCATCGTTCACAAGCACTTGTACGACCGTCGATGCAACAATACGCTCCAGCGTTGTCTGCATGATGATGCTGTTTCCGCTGTAACTGATGGTCTCGCCGTGTGTCCCTTCCAGGCGGATGCGTTGCTGAAAGCCTGCCGGACGGGTAGCCGTCTGATGAATGACGAGGCATCTTGCCGGCCAGCTACACAGATATTCCTTGCGTATATGTCCACCCTTGCCTGCCGACTCCCATTCCGTCTCTGCAACAGCTGTCTGCAGATTCAGGGCGAAGTGGTAGTCAGAGACATCAGATGGCGACAAATCCTCAATATACAGATAACCCAGATTCTGGTAGTTGCCATATTCTGTGTCACTCCCTTCCCACAGCGTTTTCTCGTTCAACTGGATAACATCCTTATCAATGCCACCGGAAAGCATAGCGCCCAAATGTCCGTTGCCCAATGGCAAATAGTATTCCATCCATGAATTTCTGGAATTGTGCTGGTCGGCTGGCAGCAAGTACCATAGTGTCTGTTCGTTAGCGGGTTGATAGTTTCTGCTGCCTTCCACGTTGATGGCAGCACCGTATGTGCCGCAGAGCAGCATCCATAAGGTCACAAGAGTAGATTTCATTCGTTGCATAGTCATTACTTTTTTGAGTGTTGATAACTGCTGCAAAGTTACTCCCGACGGCTTGAATAAGCAGCTATCAGCTCATGGAAAACACTAATGACATAATATGCTAACTCATAGACATATATAAGGTAATCCCCCAGGCCACTCATGGAATAAATGTAGCTTGGGGGATGGAACCATCCACATAACAGACTTTTTCCCACCAACGGTAGAATCCGTGCAATCTGTGAAATCTGTGATAAAATAAGAAATGCCGACCCTACAAGGTGTTGAGCACCTGTTCAAAAGGAATGTCGGGATCTTCCTCATGGAAGATGTCTTTCTTGATGCGGAGTTTGCGATGCTGAACGGCCGAGATGCTGACCCCATAGATGTTGCCGATGGCTCGGTTGGTGAGACGCAGACGGGTGAGGATGCAGAGTTGAAGGTCCTCTTCCTTCAGTTCTGGGTAGCGTTGGCGCAACCGTGCAAAGCGTTCATCATCAATAGCATTCAGCGTACGCTCTATCTCTGTCCACTCCCGTTGCAGGAGGGTGATGTGCCGCTCGCTGCTGGCATCCAGTTTTTGGATGACGGCTGAACGCTCCAGGATGAAATTCTTCAGGAATTCAATGGCTCCGTCGCGCTGCCGCAGTTGTTCTCGCTGTGCCTCGGCCTCTTGCCGATGCAGTTGCAGCTCATGCTGATGTCGTTGTACCTCCTGTTCATGCAGCAAGGCTTTTTGCCGGAGCCGGCTGCGAACGGTGTAGGCGCCAGCCGCCAGCAGCACCAACGCCAGCAACAAACCACCCCAGAACATGCGTCGCTGGAGAGCGGCCTTGTAGTGCAATCGCTCGTTTTCCCGTTCCTGTTGGAGGGCGGTCTGATAATAGTCATCTTTCTGGCGGAGAGCCTGATAGTAAAGTTCCTCAGCGTTCTGGAAGGCGGAATCAATGGCCGCCTCAGCGGTTTTCGTGTCGCTGCGTCGCAGGGCCAGTTTGGCGAGGTTGCTCTGGATGATGTAGGTGGTTTTCAGGTCCTCTGCAGGCTGCATACGCCGATAGACCGACTCAGCCGCAGATAGGGAGTCACAACTCACAAGGCAGCGCGCCAAGATCTGCTGGGTGCCTAACAAGAGGTCTTCTGGTGCAAAGGCCTCTGCCTGACGGGCATAGCGGAGGGCGGTCTTGAAATCTTCCATTGCCCAATGGATGTTTGCGAGGCTGGTAAGCGTCTGGCACACCTGTTCCGTGCCCAGGCTGTCACGGGAGGCGAGGGCGAGTTCGTAGGCGAGGCGGGTATAAGTAAGGGCTTCGTCAAACGAACTGTCTTCGTTGAAGGCCAGCTGGCTCGCGTACGTACCTATATAATCTAATATGATGATTCGGTTGCGTTCGCTGTCAGGTCGCCGTTCGTAGGTGGCCAGTGCCTGCTTGGCCAGTTCGAGGGCGGCGGCGGTGTTGCCCCAGGCAAGGCTCTCCGCCAACCGCAACTCAGCCAAATAGCGTGTATGGAGGTCACCCTCCCGTTCTGCCTGTGTGATAGCTTTTCTAAGCAAACTCTCTCCCTGTCGAACGCTGTCCTGCTCCAAAGCGTTCAGTGCTTGTTCATATTGCTCTTTTGCAGACACACCAGCGCCCGGCGGTTGCTCAGAACCATTGCTACAAGCCACGCAGCACCACATGACCATCAGCATCAAGATATTGATCACACTTCTCATGGAAATATAAATTGTTTTCACCACGAATATGATGGCTACTGTGCCACCCGTACCCGCCCATCCTCGATATAGATTCCCTTGGCGGGTGGTGTGTTGAGGCGGCGACCCGTAAGGTCAAAGAATCTACCATTTGACCATTTATCATTTATCATTTGAGGGGAGCTAACGGCATCGTCATCAAGAGGGAGCGGGAGTGTGAGGTAGGCTGTATATTGCTCTTCACTGTTTTCGATGGTGAGAGTATAGAGGCCTTCTTTATAGTTTCTCAGGTCTGAGTTCAGTGCCACAACATTGCTCGTTAGGACCTCCTTGTGATACACTTTTTGACCAGCCTCGTCCAGCATGGTGATGAAATATAACCCCGACAACGGATTCAGATTCACAAAGAGTCTTGTGTCTGAATAATCGCCCGAAAGCGTCTCTCCTTCGCCACCATTTGCACCTGTAGTTTCCTTGGAAGACGTGAGAAGTGAGATGTGCGATTGGCCAGCCCCTTTGGCAGGAGCCTTGGGACGCGGCTTGGTCACATGCGTGAAGTCCAGCCATTGCTTTTTGACATATAACTTGTTTGGGATGCAGTCTTCTCTTAGATAGATGACTTCATCACCCAAGGAACAGGAAATGAGTATCTCATTTCTGAGACCTGTTTGGGAAGAATCAAAGACGCTTTCCATGGGACTATGAAAACCACCGACACCTTCCATCCAGTAAGTCACAATCTCCTCTGTATCTCCTTTGACTTTAATATAGGTATAATTACCCTTATAAGCGTCATCCGTGCTCTTTACCCTGCATGTAATAGTGTATAGGTCTCCATTTATTTTGAGATCCGTTCCTTCAGGCGACTCGAAGTCATAGAGAAGTGCCAAATGACTTTCCCCCTGCTTGGCACCATACACCTTGTGTCCTTCCTCGTACATAGCTCCAACATACAGCGTATCAATGGGAGTATAAGCCCCTCCAATGGGCTTCAGCTTACTGACTCCAAGCACACAACATGTCTTCCCGTCTAAAACAGTATCACCATACAAGCAATATTCATACTGCTCCGAAAAGCCGTCACTTGAATCGATTCCCGTCCTCCATACTTTCCCGTTTTCTAAGAAGGGATGATAGTTATCATCCGAACAATACCACGACCTCAAATAATAATAACCTTTCGTGTCAAGTACGTCCGAATACATGGCACAATCGCCGTATGATATACCAAAGAATAGTCTGTCGTCGTAGTCGAATAGAACCTCTATTGGTTCTTTGATTATTTCCGATGGAATATTTTTAAGTTTCCGAAGAGAATCTAACGCAGTATCAAAATCACTGCCGATTCTTCCAATAAATTCAAGCGTCTCACCGGGGGCTTCTTTCAGCCTGATTCGGGTCAAATCAGGAGGCGTTATAGGATGGTCGTAAGACAGGGTATCCTGTGCCTGTACGCCCAAAGCCAACAGGAAAAACAAAGGTAAGATAAAAGAGCGTTTCATAGTAGTAATTGTTTTGGTTTTGTTGATTTATCGTTGGAATCTGCGGCAAAGGTACTGCTTTTTCACGTAGGTTTAATCACCTACCCCGTGGAAAATTCAATGCAACGAACAATGATTGAACTGGTTGAAGCAGAAGAACATAGCACTTTAACACGCATCCGCACTCATGGAAAAGTTCAGGGACAGCGATGGAAACACGAAAAAGAGCGCTCCTGTGGGCGCTCTTTTAGGATGTGTTCTGCCTTCCATTCAGGAGGTGAACACCAAAAGTTGTTCAGACTTTGTCCTTGACGTCATCAGAATTTACAGCCAAGTGTGACAGCGATATTGTGGCGGTCGAAGTTGACTTCCGTCGGTGAGAGCTGTACATCCTTGAGATTGGGGTTTTCGGCAATGAAATAGCTGTTATAGGACGTGAAGTTGTCGTCGAAGGAATAGTAGTCGCCGCGCTGATATCGATACTTGTAGGCGACATCTGCAAAGAAGTGTTTGCCTTGGTAACCAAGTCCGAGGGTGATGAGGTGTGCGGCGCCAAGGTTGATGTAGTCGGTGTTGATGAGATAGTTGATGGCCGATGACTGGCAGGTCTGGTCGAGACGGGCATCGTCTTTGAAAACCTTGCTGTAGAAGTTATATCCTGCACGGATGGCAAACTGTCTGATGGGCTTGACCTCGAAACCTGCGCGAATATTGTGCACTCCGCGTACGTTGCGTTTGGTCATTTCGTTCATGTATTTATCCTTGGTCATGGATATGTTGAAATCTCTGCCATAGAAGCCATTGAAATCATCGTTGTCGGGGTAGCCCATCTTTGTGAAGTTGTTCATGGAGTATTCGTATTCCACATCCCATACGAGGAAGTCTTCCACGCTGGATCCAACACTGGCACGGAACTTCCAAGGCGTATAGAGGTTATATTCCAAGTAGTTGTCACGGTCGTATGAATCATTGCTCTGGCCAGAGTACATGTTGTAATAATCATCCATAGGGTATGCGCGTTCGTATCTGCCGTCGTCGCCCACAGCGGCCAGATAGCCCCATGAGGTGTGCTTGAGGGAGAACCATGTGGGTGTTTCCACGGTAATGCCGAAGCGTAAGGGACTGTCTTCAACTGGTCGTATGATGGTGCCGACCTTGACGTTGAATCCCGTTCCCTTCAGGTTCTGGTCTTGATAGAGGATGTAGGAGCCTTCGGGTACGTCGGCAATCTGTTCATAAGAAGATGAAGACTTATAGTTCAAGCGGTCGAGACCCACGGTCAATCCGAAGAAGTAGCGGTCTTCGACACTTCCACTGACATTGAAGTCAAAGCCATTGAGCCAGCCGCTGGTATTGCGGTAGAAACGTCCTGTTTCTCCAGCGATGGGCGAGCGGTAGTATGAAGAACCGTCAGCTGCTCGATTGGGGCTCAGCTCAAAGACTCCTCTTTGCTCGAATGCGTTGAACACAGGGTTGGAAAAACCGAGAAAGTTGTCGTTGCTCCCGAATCTTTCCTTGTCGCCGGCCACCCATGAGAACAGGTCGCCTTGTGCGAGTCCTTTGAGCGGTTGTGTGGCATACATGCTATGGTTAAAGTTTGCCTTTTTCTGGTAATTGAAAGCGAAGTTGAGGCGTCCGTCGTCGTCGGCTCCCAGGCTGAAGACAGCACCGATCTGGTCGAAGGTGAAGGTGCCGCGGCTGTCGCCATAAGCTGGTTCGGAATCCTGGATTTGTCCTCCGAGGGTGAACGATAAATTTCCATTTCGGATGATGCCTATGCCAGCAGGGTTGTTGCTAATGACGGAGATGTTTCCTCCCAATGCGCCCATAGCTCCTCCCATGCCCACATATTGTGCAGTTCCAATCACATCGGACGTGTTGGTAGCCCGGTCGTTGAGGTAGGTTTCTTGTGCCTGTGCGATTTGAGCGGCGGAGAAGGCAATGATTGCCATGCCAAGTATCTTTTTCATAGGTTAATGGTCTTTTTTTTAGTGTTTGCTATTCAAGATTCTTATACAGGTTTGTCTGTTGGATGGTCAAGGTTATCTGCGTGAGCCGCCTCCACGGCTACCGCCACCTCCACCGCCGACGCGGCTTCCACCTCCACCGCCGAAGCCTCCGCCTCCAAAGCTTCCGCCTCCACGGCTGCTGCCACCACTGCTGCCGCCGAAGCTGCCACTGCTGCGTGTGCTGCTGCCACCACTTGAGACAGAACGGCTGCTGGAGTTGCCACCTCCAATGCGGCTGCCACCATAGATGCTGGAGGACCGGCTGCTGGAAGAAGAGCCGCTGCGAACGCTGTTCGAGGAGTTGGAACGGTTGGAGAGACCGGAGTTGCGGCCAGCGTCAGTCGTGGTGCGATTGCTGCGTCCACTGATTTCTCCTAAGGGAGCATTCTGACCGCGGCGCACGGAAGGCACACCCGAGTTGGCAGCTCCCGGACGACCATTGCGTCCGAATGTGCGGTTGTTGGCATAGCGGTCTGACACACGGCTATCGTAGGAACCACGTCTGTAGCCGCCTCTGCCGTGATAGTATCCACCGCCGCCATAGTGGTGGTGGTAGCGTGAACCGCCGTAGTAGCCGCCGTAGCGGTAAGGACGGTACCAGCTATAGTAGCCGCCATACCAGTAGGGATCGTAGCCCCATCTCCAACTTACATAGCCCCAATATGGACGATGCCATCCGTAGTAGCCGCCATACCAATAAGGGTCATAGCCCCAGTACCAGCCGTCGTAGAGATAAGGGTCGTAGCAGCTATAGCGCCAAGGTGAAGCATAGATGCTACTGTAGCCAAAGCGTGCGAGGCGGTTGCTGTAGGCGAAGTCTTCTCCATCAGCATAGCCTTCGTCATAGCCCTGTGAATAGAGGTCATCGGCGAAACGGCGCGTGGTGATAGCCGTGGTGTCATCGACGACGTAGAGGGTGTCCTTGCCAGATACACGATAAGAGAAGGTGCCGTCAGGGTTCTCCACGAGGCGTCCTTGAGCGCCAGACTGGCTGCGGACGGCCCGACGGTTATACTCGTCGATGTCGCGGTTGGAACCTGAAATGCCCTCGATGTTATCGTCGTCGTCGTCCACGTAGATAACCTCCACGTTAGAGTAGCGCCTGACTGGTTGGGCTTTCTTTTCAGACTTGGCCTCGCGGTCTTTCTTCGATGCGAAGTACATGTCATCCTGGCCCCAGACAGTGAGTGGAAGGATGGCGAGCAGCAGAGCTGCGAAAAGATTGCGTAAGTTCATCTTATTCATTTTTCCTTTGGTTTAAGCGTTATTAAAATGTTTTGACGGTGCAAAGGTAGAGCCTTCTGCCAAGCCGTGCAAGGGAAAAATCCTACTCTTTCGGAGAGATTTCCCTATCTTTCTTCGGCAAAAGTATAAAGAAATCACAAACCACGCAAGTCTTTTTGAGAAGATTAACATCTGAGAAAGGTTTTCGCCCAAGCGCGCAGGCGCGAGCCACCTTATCCGTAAGAATGGAAAAACTTAGACATGGCGCATGGAAGGTGAAGACGTTCCTGCCGGAAGGTGTACACGTTCAGACCGGAAGGTGCACACGTTCCATGTTTTGTGGTTGTGGTGGTGCAGTATTGTTCGTTTTGCTTGTCGTTCAACGTTTTGACGATCTGAAATTCGTACAAACGGAGACGGCACCAGCCGTTAAACCTTCTTTTTTCTTTATTTTTCTCTTTAAAGGGGGTATGGGGGAACATTTCTCTTTTTCTTTCCTTTTTCTTGGAAATTTTCTTTACACATTCCCCTGCTAGTTACTTTGAAATTCACTTTGTGCTTCTTTTCGCTAATTGTGGTTGATTTTTCGGAGTAGGAAAAAAAGTGAGGGGAAAACAGGTTAAAAAGACACAAGTCTCGAAAAAAATGTGTATCTTTGCACCCGATTAAGCGAGAATGAATCAAAATCAACAATTATAAAAAAGTACGTAAAGTTATGAAAGCATTTGTTTTTCCTGGTCAGGGTGCCCAGTTTCCGGGCATGGGCAAAGACCTCTATGAAAGTAACCCCGAGGCTCGCCGCCTGTTCGACAAAGCCAATGAGATCTTAGGCTTCGACATCACGAAGATTATGTTCGACGGCACAGCCGAAGAGCTGAAAGAGACAAAGGTCACTCAACCAGCCGTATTCCTTCACAGCGTCATCTCAGCCATCTGCCTGGGCGACAAGTTCCAGCCAGACATGGTGGGTGGTCACTCTTTGGGCGAGTTCAGTGCCCTTGTGGCCGCTGGAGCCCTTTCGTTCGAGGATGGTCTTCGTCTTGTGAGCGCCCGCGCTCAAGCCATGCAGAAGGCCTGCGAGGCACAGCCGTCCACGATGGCCGCCATCATCGCCCTTCCCGACGAGACGGTTGAACAAATCTGCGCCGAAGTGTCGAAGGAGATGGGTGTTTGCGTGCCCGCCAACTATAATTGTCCAGGCCAGCTGGTCATCAGCGGTGCCGTCGAGGCCATCAACGAAGCTTGCTCACGCCTGAAGGCTGCTGGCGCCAAGCGTGCCCTGCCCCTGGCCGTGGGAGGAGCTTTCCATAGCCCGCTGATGCAACCTGCAAAGGATGAGCTGCAAGCTGCCATCGAGGCCACCGAGTTCCGTACACCTCAGTGCCCGGTCTATCAGAACGTCGATGGCAAGGCTCACACCGAACCCGCTGAAATCAAACAAAACCTCATCGCACAGCTCACAGCCAGCGTCCGTTGGACACAAGAGGTCGAAGCCATGCTCGAAGCCGGTGCCACCGAGTTCGTTGAATGCGGACCCGGCAAGGCCTTGCAGGGAATGATCTCTAAGATTGCCAAAGGCGTCGAGGGGCTCGTGGTATGCGGTGCCACAGAGTTGTAACCAATGAGAAAAACGACACTCTTCACTCAAGCTTGCATCGGACTCTTGATGGGTCTGACGCAAGCTTGTTCTTCACCCACCCAACCAGAGGAAATGGAAAAACCCATTGTCTATCAAGTCTTCACACGCCTCTTCGGCAACGACAGGGAAATCAATCAGCACGACGGCGACCTCGCTGCCAACGGATGTGGCAAGATGGCCGACTTTACGCCCAAGGCGCTCGAAGAAATACGCCGCCTCGGTGCCACACACATCTGGTACACCGGCATCATCGAACATGCCACCCAGACCGACTACTCCTCCTTCGGCATCGCTCGCGACCACCACGCCATTGTCAAGGGAAAAGCAGGCTCGGCCTACGCCATCAAGGATTATTACGACGTTGACCCCGACCTCGCCATCAGCGTGCCTGCACGCATGGCGGAGTTTGAAGCACTGGTCCAACGCACACACGACGCCGGCTTGAAGGTCATCATCGACTTCGTCCCCAACCACGTGGCACGCCAATACCACAGCGACGCCTGCCCTGAAGGCATCGAGGACCTCGGAGCAGCAGACGACACCACACAGCATTTCTCGCCAGAGAATAACTTCTACTATTTCCCGGGCGAACCTTTCCGTGCCGACTTCAATCTGCAGCAGGACGAAGCCCAGCCCTATCAGGAGCAGCCAGCACGTGCCACGGGCAACGACGTCTTCTCTGCCTTTGCCAACCACAACGACTGGTACGAGACAGTCAAGCTCAACTATGGCGTCGATTATCTCGATGGACGCTCCACGCATTTCGACCCCGTTCCCTCTACGTGGCAGAAAATGACCGACATCCTTCGCTTTTGGGCGTCCAAGGGAGTCGATGGCTTCCGATGCGACATGGCCGAGATGGTTCCCGCAGAGTTCTGGGGATGGGCCATTCCACGCGTGAAGCAGGAATATCCACGCATCATCTTTATCGCCGAAATCTATGGTCCGGATGCCTATCGCCGCTACATCCACGAAGGCGGGTTCGACTACCTCTATGACAAAGTGGGACTCTACGACACCCTGCGTGCCGTGACCGTCGGCTATGCAAACGCCGAGAGCATCACGCAATGCTGGCGAGCCGTAGATGACATACGTGACCACATGCTCTCTTTCCTCGAGAACCACGACGAACAACGCATCGCTTCGGATTTCTTTGCCGGCAGTCCTGAATACGGACGTGCCCCCATGCTCGTGGCAGCAACCATCAGCCGAGGTCCCGTCATGGTGTATTTCGGTCAGGAATTGGGCGAACGGGGCATGGACGACGAGGGCTTTAGCGGACGCGACGGACGCACGACGATCTTCGATTACTGGACCGTTGACGCCGTCAATCGATGGCGCAACAAAGGTAAGTTCGACGGCCATCGGCTGACAAAGCAAGAGATTGAAATCCAGAAATTCTACACCACGATCCTCAACCTCTGCTCGAAGGAAAAAGCAATCTACGAGGGCGACTTCTATGACCTCATGTACGCTAACCCGCAGAGCAACCGTTTCAATCCTCATCGCCAGTATGCCTTCCTGCGCAGGGCTGGCAAAGAAGTGCTGTTCATCGTGGCCAATTTCGACAAGGAAGACGCTGTCCTTGACGTACAGATTCCATCGCACGTCTTTGAACTTTATTCGCTAAAGCCCGCTTCTAAGATACGGGCCACCAACCTCCTGACAGGTGACATCGTGCAGACCAGTTTCACAGACGAAAGCCCCATGCACGTCGTGGTTCCGGCACTGAACGGTATCGTCCTAAAGATTCGCACCCGCTGAGTTTATCCTCCAAGCACACAGACAACCAATGAAAAACGTGACTCTCATTCTCGACGACGGCAGCCGTTTCCACGGCCAGTCGTTCGGCTACGAAAAGCCCGTGGCAGGCGAAGTAGTTTTCAACACGGCCATGATGGGCTACCCCGAATCGCTCACCGATCCCAGCTACGCCGGCCAGCTCATGACGCTGACCTATCCGCTCGTTGGCAATTATGGCGTTCCACCTTTTACCTTCGAGGAGAACGGCCTGCCAACGTTCATGGAAAGCGACCGCATCTACGCTTCAGCCATCATCGTGGCCGACTACAGCGAAGAGTTCTCACACTGGAACGCCAAGGAGTCGTTGGCAGAATGGCTCAAACGCGAGCATGTTCCGGGCATCACTGGCATCGACACGCGCCAACTGACAAAGGTGTTGCGCGAGCATGGTGTCATGATGGGCAAAATCGTTTTCGACGACGCCGAAGACATGCAGAATGCTGAGATCACGGAGAAGTATGATTCTGTGAACTGGGTGGAACGGGTAAGCTGCAAGGAGGTCATCACTTACAAGCCAGACAACCAGGCAAAAGATGCCCGTTCGCCCAAGGTGGTTCTTGTCGATTGCGGCGTGAAAGCCAATATCATTCGTTGTCTGTTGAGACGAGGAATGGAGGTCATCCGTGTACCTTGGGACTACGACTTCAACCAGCTCGAATTTGATGGCCTTTTCCTGGCCAACGGCCCAGGTGACCCCGACTTGTGCGAGGCTGCTGTGCAGAACATCCGCCGGTTCCTCCTCACGGAAGAAGCCAAGGCTGCCGAAGGCGGTTCCGTCCGCCCCGTCATGGGCATCTGCATGGGCAACCAGCTTTTGTCCAAGGCCGCAGGAGCCAGTATCTACAAACTGAAATACGGCCACCGCAGCCATAATCAGCCTGTGCGTCAAGTGGGCACCACGCGTTGTTTCATCACTTCACAGAATCACGGTTATGCCGTCGATACGACCACGTTGGGGGCCGAATGGGAACCGCTGTTCGTGAATATGAACGACGGTTCCAACGAGGGCATCCGCCACAAGCGCTTCCCTTGGTTCTCAGCTCAGTTCCATCCCGAAGCCTGTTCCGGCCCCGTGGACACCGAATGGCTGTTTGATGAATTTGTCAATTGCCTCAATCCCCAACACCCTCTTCACGAGACGAGGTTGAACAAATGTGCTCAGGATACTGAACGACAAATTGAGGGAACCACTACCCCACTCCTCTTGAAAGGAGGAAAAGGCGAGATCAGCAAGGTGCTCCTCCTCGGTTCCGGAGCCCTGAAGATTGGAGAAGCAGGCGAATTCGACTACAGCGGTTCACAAGCTCTGAAAGCGCTGAGAGAAGAAGGCATCGAAACGATTCTCATTAACCCGAACATTGCCACCGTTCAGACTTCGGAGGGTGTAGCCGATCAGATCTACTTCCTGCCCGTGACACCTTATTTTGTAGAACGTGTCATTGAAAAGGAACGCCCTCAAGGCATTCTGCTTGCTTTCGGTGGACAGACAGCCCTCAACTGTGGCGTGGAACTCTACAAAAGCGGAGTGCTGGAAAAATATGGCGTGCAGGTGCTGGGAACGCCCGTTCAGGCCATCATCGACACCGAGGACCGTGAGTTGTTCGTGAAGAAACTCGACGAAATAGGAGTCAAAACCATCAAGAGTCAAGCCTGCGAGACCATTGAGGAAGCTCGTCAGGCTGCTGCCTTCTTGGGCTATCCTGTCATCCTCCGTGCGGCCTACGCCCTTGGCGGCTTGGGCAGTGGTTTCTGCGACAACGAAGAAGAACTGAACCGGCTCGCAGAAAAAGCGTTCTCCTTCTCGCCTCAAGTGCTGGTGGAAAAGAGCTTGAAGGGATGGAAGGAAATCGAGTATGAAGTCGTCCGTGACCGCTACGACAACTGCATCACCGTCTGCAACATGGAGAATTTTGACCCGCTGGGCATCCACACAGGAGAAAGCATCGTCATCGCTCCCTCGCAGACCCTGACCAACAGCGAATATCACAAGTTGCGCGCCTTGTCCATCAAGATCATACGTCATATCGGCATCGTGGGCGAGTGTAATGTGCAGTATGCTTTTGACCCTGAGAGCGAAGACTATCGTGTTATCGAAGTCAATGCCCGATTGAGCCGTTCGTCAGCCTTGGCCAGCAAGGCCACAGGCTATCCTCTTGCTTTCGTTGCTGCCAAGCTTGGCCTTGGCTATGGATTGTTTGAACTGAAGAACTCCGTGACCAAGACCACATCTGCCTTCTTTGAACCGGCCTTGGACTATGTGGTCTGCAAGATTCCACGTTGGGATCTGGGCAAGTTCAGGGGAGTGGATCGCGAACTGGGCAGTTCCATGAAGAGTGTGGGTGAGGTGATGGCCATCGGACGTACCTTTGAGGAAGCTATCCAAAAAGGCATACGCATGATAGGACAAGGCCTGCACGGCTTCGTGGAAAACAAGGAAATTGAAATCGAGGACATCGATGCCGCCTTACGTGAACCCACCGACAAGCGCATCATCATCATCTCCAAAGCGATGCGTCAGGGCTACACTGTTGACCAGATACACGAACTGACAAAGATCGACCGCTGGTTCCTGCAAAAGTTGGCCGGCATCATGCGAACGGATCTGAAGTTGCATTACATGGGGCACATCAATCAGATGGAAAACGATTTGCTGTTGAGGGCCAAAGTTCAGGGCTTCACGGATTTCCAGATTGCACGTGCATTGGGAATGGAGACAGACATGGACATCGAGGATGCGGTGTTAATCATCCGCAATCGCCGCAAGCAGGCTGGCATCCTGCCTGTGGTGAAGCAAATCGATACCCTCGCCGCTGAGTACCCCGCACAGACCAACTATCTGTACCTGACTTATCAAGGCTGTTCGGTATGCCGCAACATCGTTTCGCCCTCTTCCCACGATCTCCATTTCGAGAACGACCGCCGCTCCATCGTCGTACTCGGTTCAGGTGCATACCGCATCGGATCCAGCGTTGAATTTGACTGGTGCGGCGTTCAAGCCCTGAACACCATCCGTCAGGAAGGGTTCCGCTCTGTAATGATCAACTACAACCCGGAAACCGTATCGACGGACTATGATATGTGTGACCGTCTTTACTTCGATGAGTTGACCTTCGAGCGTGTCATGGATATCATCGACCTGGAAGCGCCGCGCGGCGTCATCGTATCTACTGGTGGACAGATTCCCAACAATCTCGCCATGAAACTCGATGCTCAACGTGTGCCCATCCTTGGCACAGCAGCTCGCTACATCGACAATGCCGAGGATCGCGAGAAGTTCTCAGCCATGCTTGGGCGCATCGGCGTGGATCAACCAGAATGGAGTGCACTGACCAACATGGAAGATGTGAACGCTTTCATCCAACGGGTTGGGTTCCCCGTTCTTGTCCGTCCGAGCTACGTGCTCAGCGGAGCAGCCATGAACGTTTGTTCCAACCAAGAAGAGCTGGAGCGTTTCTTGCAGTTAGCCGCCAACGTATCGCAGAAACACCCCGTCGTCATTTCAAAGTTCATGCTCAACACGAAAGAGGTCGAGATGGATGCCGTAGCTCGCGACGGAGAAATCATTGCATACGCCATCTCGGAGCATATAGAGTTTGCGGGTGTTCATTCAGGCGATGCCACGATTCAGTTCCCCGCTCAGAAGCTTTACGTGGAAACCGTACGCCGAATCAAGAAAATCAGTGGGCAGATTGCGCGTGAACTTCACATCAGCGGTCCTTTCAACATCCAATACCTCGCACGAGACAATGAAATCAAGGTCATTGAATGCAACCTGCGTGCCTCGCGTAGCTTCCCGTTTGTGTCTAAGGTGCTGAAGATTAACCTCATCGAACTGGCCACAAAGGTGATGCTGGGCTTGCCCGTGGAGAAACCAAACAAGAGCCTCTTTGACTTTGACTATGTGGGCATCAAGGCCAGTCAGTTTAGCTTCAACCGCTTGCAGAAAGCCGACCCCGTGCTTGGAGTCGATATGGCTTCGACGGGAGAGGTAGGCTGTCTGGGCGATGACACTAATTCGGCGCTCATGCAAGCCATGCTCTCTGTCGGACAACGCATCCCCAAGAAAGCCGTGCTCCTTTCCACCGGCGGTGCCAAGGAGAAGGCGGCCATGCTCGATGCCGCACGCCTGTTGCACGAAAAAGGTTATGCTCTCTACGCCACGGGAGGTACCAGCCGTTACCTGACAGCCAACGAAATTCCCAATACCCTCGTTCACTGGCCATCAGACGAAGGACGCAAACCGCAAGCGCTCGACCTCATGCACGCGCATGAAATAGATATGGTGGTGAATATCCCCAAGGATCTCACGGCTGGCGAACTGACCAATGGTTACAAGATCCGTCGGGCAGCCGTTGACTTGAACATCCCGCTCCTCACCAATACACGACTGGCCTCTGCCTTTATCCAAGCTTTCTGTAACATCACACCTGACGATCTCGCCATCAAGAGTTGGAGCGAATATAAGTAATCGGAGCGAATAGAGATATCATGTCCTTTCCTGTCATATACGTAGCGATTATCCTCATCTTCATGCTCGTTGCATTGATGAGGGAATGCTTGCGTCCAGGCCTGATTCTTTTCACGGCCGTCGTGCTTCTTCTCGTGGCAGGCATCATCACCCCCGAGGAAGCCATCAAGGGATTCTCCAACAAAGGCATGATAACGGTCGCGCTGCTCTATCTCGTCAGTGAAGGCGTGCGCAAGAGCGGCCTCCTGGAACGCATCGTCTTTCGCATGTTGCCCAAGAAAAATGCCTCCATCACCTCTGCCGGGCTCCGCTTCTACCCTATCGTTACTTTCATCTCTGCCTTCTTCAACAACACTCCCGTCGTCGTCATCTTTGCGCCGATGATTAAGAACTGGGCACGCAAGATGAAACTGCCGCCCACCAAGTTCCTCATCCCTCTTTCCTACGCCACCGTCATCGGAGGCATCTGCACGCTCATCGGCACGACCACCAACCTTGTGCTTCACGGTATGCTCCTGCAAGAGGCCAAAGACGAAGCCGCCATTGTAGCTAACGGCGGCAATGAAGGAATCCTCATGCGCTTCGGCATTGACGGAATGTCGATGTTTGAGCTCACGAAAGTCGGCATATTTATTGCTTTGGCTGGACTCATCTATCTCATTTTCTTCTCGAAATACTTGCTTCCGGACAACCGACGCAGCGAAGAAGAAGCTCAAGAGCAAGACCTCGCCCCAGGAATGACCAGACATGAAGTCCTCCTCGGCAACCGCTTTCCTGGCTTGGGAAAGACCCTTCACGAGTTCGACTTCTTCCGCCATTACGGGGCTCATGTTCGCGCCATCAGCCGAGGAGGCAATATCCTCATTGGCGACTATATGAACATGAAACTCACCCATGAAGACACACTCATCATCGACGCCGACGACACTTTCATGAAAGCGTGGGGAGATAGCCGTGTCTTCTGGATGATCAACCGTGTCGGCGACTATGAACCACCCTTGGGCAAAAAGAAGCGATGGCTGGCTCTTATTTTGCTCATCCTCATGGTCGTTGGAGCCACCGTTGGTGAGCTGGAACCCGTGAAACTGTGGCTCGCCCAACAATCCTTCGTTCAACAACACATGCCGGCGCTGAAGCTCGACATGTTCTTCTTCGTTTGTGTGACCACCATCATCATGGCGTGGACACGCATGTTCTCACCTCGTAAGTACACCAAATTCTTCTCATGGGACGTCCTCATCACCATCGCCTGTGCGTTTGCCATCTCAACGGCTATGACTCGCTCGGGTTTTGCCGATTACATGGCAGGTTACATCATATCCCTGACCGGCATCGTGCAGGGAACAGACTACGGTATCTACGTCATCCTCGCCGCCCTCTTCCTCATCACCAACATCTTCACTGAACTCATCACCAACAACGCCGCTGCCGCTCTCGCCTTTCCGCTTGCATTAGCCGTCAGCGAAAAGCTCGGAGCAAACCCCATGCCTTTTGTCGTCTGTGTTTGCTTCGCTGCCAGTGCTGCCTTCTCCACACCTATCGGGTATCAGACAAATCTTATCGTGCAAGGCGTGGGAGGCTATAAGTTCAAGGACTTCCTCAAGGTGGGTCTGCCCATGAACATCATCGTTTTCATCCTCACGGTCACACTCATACCTTTATTCTATCAGTTGAACTAATGAAACCAGATACATGCAACCCGTCAAATGCTAATAGCTCCCTTTCTGACAGGAAAGACGGGACTGGTGGCACTCTTTATCCTGTTGCCACCATGACTCGCTCCGATAAAGAGCAACTTCTTCACCAGCACGGCATGATGATTTGGTTCACCGGCCTTTCCGGCTCTGGCAAGAGCACCATCGCCCTTGGCGTAGAACGTGAACTTCATCGCCGTGGCCTCCTTTGCCGAATCCTTGACGGCGACAACATACGCACAGGCATCAATGCCGGACTCAGCTTCTCTCCAGAAGACCGACGCGAAAACATCCGGCGCATTGCTGAGGTCGGCAAGCTCTTTGTTGATACTGGCATCATCACGCTTGCAGCCTTCGTCTCGCCTACGAACGAATACCGTCAGTTGGCACGCAACATCATCGGCAATGCAGATTTCTTTGAGATTTATGTCAGTACGCCCCTCCAAGAATGTGAACGACGCGATGTCAAAGGACTTTATGCTCGTGCACGACGAGGAGAAATCAAAGACTTCACCGGAATCAGCGCACCCTTTGAAGCACCTTTACGTCCTGCGCTCGATATCGACACCAGCCAGCTTCCTCTGCAAGAGAGCGTCAGGCGTGTCCTTCAACTCATCGATAACATCCAACAACCCACTGTCAACTCATTATAGTCAACTCAACTCATGGTGTCAGATATAATCCGTCAAATGCATTCAACACCCCCAATTACAGGAACAGTAGAGAGGGATACCACCTATTCCCTCTCCCACCTTCAGGAACTCGAAGCCGAGAGCATACACATTATCCGCGAAGTAGCCGCCGAGTTTGAAAACCCCGTCATGCTCTATAGCATCGGCAAGGACAGCTCAGTCATGGTGCGACTGGCCGAGAAAGCCTTTGCACCAGGCAAAGTGCCCTTCCCCCTCATGCACATTGATTCCAAGTGGAAGTTTAAGGAAATGATTCAGTTCCGCGACGAATATGCCAGGCAGCACGGCTGGAACCTCATCGTGGAGAGTAATATGGAAGCCTTCCGCGCTGGTGTCGGTCCCTTCACCCACGGCTCCAAGGTCCACACCGATCTCATGAAGACCAAAGCTCTGCTCGACGCACTCAACAAGTATAAGTTCGATGCTGCCTTTGGAGGAGCACGGCGCGACGAAGAGAAAAGCCGTGCCAAGGAACGCATCTTCTCTTTCCGTGACCAGTTCCAGCAATGGGACCCCAAGAACCAGCGCCCTGAATTGTGGGACATCTACAACGCCCGCATCCACAAGGGCGAGTCCATCCGCGTCTTTCCACTCTCAAACTGGACAGAACTCGACATCTGGCAGTATATCCGTCTTGAACATATTCCCATCGTGCCGCTCTATTATGCCAAGGAACGCCCCTGTGTCGAAATCGACGGTAACCTCATCATGGCCGACGACGACCGTTTGCCAGAAAAATATCGTCCACTTATCCGTCCGCGCATGGTACGCTTCCGCACTCTCGGCTGTTGGCCGCTCACAGGAGCTGTAGAGAGCACGGCCACCACCATCGAGGAAATCGTAGAAGAGATGATGACAACAACCAAGAGCGAACGCACGACTCGTGTCATCGACTTCGACCAAGAAGCGTCCATGGAGCAAAAGAAACGCGAAGGATACTTCTGAAGCAGAGCATCTGTCACTGCACTACATTTAGCCCTATCTCCTTACGTTATCCTATAGCGTTTGTAGGCTAAATGCTTATGAGAATGCCATTGATGGTAAACAAGAGTATCATTAGTGGTAAACGGTGTGAGGACTTGATGTTTGCGACAAAATACGTTAATGGAGGGAAGTTCTTGCGCAAAAAAATTCGTCGTCTGCTGATTTTGTTGTAACTTTGTAGCCTAAAAATCTCAATACTATCTTCTATGGACGAGATGCTTCACGCACAGGCCGAGGCGCTTCAAGCACAGGAAGGGGCAGAACCTGTCGCCCTCGATTCCGAGGAAGCCGCCTTACGTATCGACGAACGACAACTCACCCGGCAAGCTCTTTGGGAACGCAAGCTCCTGGACTTCAGTCTGCGTAACAACCTGCTGAATACCCGTCTGGGCAAGCGGGCTGTGCAGTTTATCTCTTTCGGAGTCAACCACATGGAAGACCTCTTGCAGACGGGAGAGAACTATACCATTCAGACGTGGCCGGAAGAGCGTAAGAAACTGGAAACAGAGGATGGCATCTACCACTCGGCCACGCAAGCGGCTCCGCTGCAAGAGCAATTCGAAAGCGACATCAAGAATCATAAACTTTCGACATTCCTAACGGCTTCCGAGTTGAAACCTGTGCTGACCAACCTCTATCGCGGTGCCCGCACGGCACTGGAAGAGAATGGTGCCAACTCGCTGTTCATTGCCATTGGCATGTTGAAGTGGTATGTTACTGAGAAGAGCGAACAACCGCGGTTTGCTCCAATTCTTCTGCTGCCCGTCAGTTTGGTCAGAAACGGTGCCGGTTATGTTGTCAGGATGCGCGACGAAGAAACCATCCTCAACGTGACGCTCAATGAATTCCTGCGCCAACAGTTCAAGCTCCTCGTGCCGAACTTCGACCCGCTTCCGAAGGACGAGAGCGGCGTAGATGTTCCTAAGATCTTTGCCGCCATGCGTCAAGCCATTTCCCAACACAAGCGGTGGGAAATACTGGACGAGAGTGTCCTCGGACTGTTCTCGTTCAACAAGTTTGTCATGTGGAACGACATCCACAGCAACGCCGCCAAGCTGCAAGAAAGCCCCATCGTACAGAGTCTTGTGGAACGACGGCTGACCATCACCAGCGAGGGCAAGGCTGTTGACGCGCGCGACTTTGATCAGACAACCCGTCCCGCAGATGTGGCAACCCCCATCAGTGTCGATTCGTCACAGCTGGAGGCGGTCATCGAAAGCGGATACGGCAACAGCTTCATCCTCTATGGACCTCCTGGAACAGGCAAGTCGCAGACAATCACCAATATGATTGCCAATGCGCTGTATCAAGGACGACGCGTCCTCTTTGTGGCAGAGAAGATGGCGGCCTTGCAAGTCGTGCAAAAACGATTGACACAAATAGGTTTGGATCCGTTCTGCCTTGAGCTCCACTCCAACAAAGTCACCAAGAGCCATTTCCTCGAACAGTTACAACAAGCGTTGGACGTGACTCACGGACATTTGAACGAAGACTTCCAGAAGCGGTCTGAAGAACTGTTTGGCCTGCGTCAACAGCTCAATAAGCACATACAGGTCATGCACCAGAAGAGCACTTGTGGGCTTTCGCTCTATGACTGCATCGAAAAATATGAAGACCTCTCGCCGCAGCCACCTATGGAAGCAGATTGCAGTCAACTGGCCGAAAAACTGGACAATGCACAGCTCGAATCGCTCTCCGACGAACTGACCCAATTGGATGCGCTGTTCCGTGTGAGCGGACATCCAGCCGGACATCCGCTCACGGGACTTGTCCTCACAGATGACCGCCGTGAGGCATTGGAGAAAACGGCAGCCCTGCTGACCAGCTTCCAAAGCCACAATGCAGAACAACCATCATTGCTCGCGGCAGAATGGGAACAGATTCAGACAAAATGGTTCCTGCCGCGCTTCCTGGCACAGCGCAGCTTCCTCAGCCGACTGCAACGCTACCAGCCGTCGCTGACAAAGGCTGGCATCGACAGCTTTATCCACGACATCGCCACGATTCACCATACCGAGGCCATCCCGACATGGCTTGCTCACAAAGCGGAATGGCGTGAGTGGGCTCAATGGTCGCAGCGAAGGCTGTCACTCATTGACCGTGGTTTGCAGCCGGTAGTCGATTACATCGAAGCCGGGCACAGCGGAGAAGAGGCAGCCCGTACCCTTGCGTGCACCATGTATAAAGAGTGGGCTTTGCGCATGATTGATTCCGATGACAGCCTCCGCCGCTTCAACGGACTTGTCTTTGAGGACGTCATCGCCCGCTACAGACAACTGACCAGTCACTTCCAGGAACTCACCAAGAAAGAACTTTATTGCCGGCTGGCCGCCCGAATACCTAACATCAGCATCGAAGCCGCCACCAGTTCAGAGGTCAACATCCTCAAGCGCAACATAGCTAACGGCGGGCGGGGCACCAGCATCCGTCACATCATCGACCAGATACCCAATCTGCTGCCGAAGCTTTGCCCCTGTATGCTCATGAGTCCCATTTCCGTGGCTCAGTTCATAGACCTCAGCTGGCCGAAGTTTGACCTTGTCATCTTCGACGAAGCCTCCCAGATGCCGACCGCAGAAGCGATTGGCGCCATAGGTCGTGGCCAGGCGCTCATCGTCGTTGGCGACAACAAGCAGATGCCGCCTACCAGTTTCTTCGCCACTCAACAGGTTGACGACGAAGATGCAGAGCTCGATGATCTGGACAGCATACTCGACGACTGCCAGGCTTTATCTGTGCCCGACCATTATTTGGCGTTCCACTACCGTTCCAAACACGAGTCGCTCATCGCGTTCTCCAATCAAGAGTACTACGATGGTCGCCTCTTTACCTTCCCCTCAGCCGACGACCGCGTGTCGAAAGTGTCGCTGGTGAAAATCGAAGGCACCTACGACAAGGGCGGCAAACGCAGTAACCGCGCAGAGGCAGAGGCCGTTGTCAGTGAGATCATACGACGGCTGGCCGACGACAACCTCTGCAAGCGCAGCATAGGAGTCGTGGCTTTCTCGGTGGCTCAGCAAAACCTCATCGAGGACGTGCTCATGGAAGTTATCAGCGGTAAACCTGAACTGGAACGTAGAGCCTTCTCCTGCGAAGAGCCCATCTTCATCAAGAATCTGGAAAACGTGCAGGGCGACGAACGCGATGTCATTCTGTTCTCCATCGGCTATGGTCCGGACAAGGACGGAAACGTCAGTATGAACTTTGGCCCGCTCAATAACCGTGGTGGTGAACGCCGATTGAACGTGGCCGTTTCACGCGCACGCTATGAAATGATGGTCTTCTCCACCCTCCGTGCAGAGCATATCGACCTCAAACGTTCTAATGCCGCCGGAGTCGAAGGCCTGAAAAAGTTCCTGAAGTATGCCGAGACGGGCGTACTTCCTAAGGACAATCAAGAAACAGCCAAAGCCGAGGCTACCACCCAACAGGCGACGGACGCCTTGGCGCGTTCTGTGGTCACGGCGCTCAAAGAGCTGGGCTACGAAGCCACCACATCCGTTGGACGCTCGAAGTTCAAGGTGGATGTGGCGGTCGTAGATCCGAAAGACAAAGAACGCTATCTCCTGGGTATCCTCATCGATGGCCATTCGCGTCTGACGACCAAGATTGCACGCGACCGCGAACTCACGCAACCGTCCGTCCTTCAGAACCTTGGATGGAAAGTTCTTCGGGTATGGGGTGTTGACTGGATGCAGAATCGTCAGCGCGTCCTCGAGACCATCGTCCATGCCATTGAGGAAAACAAGTCCTCTTCTCAAGACGACGGGCCACTGAACCTCACCACACCTAAGATTGTGGAAGAGAAAACCAAGCAGGCTGCTCCTGCAGCCACACTCTTGGCGAAAACAGACGGGAAGGCCGATATCGACGACATCCCTGTTCAGATGGTCGATGAAGCCATCCTCCAAGTGGTGAACACCCAGGTTGCCCTTCCCCTCGAAGATTTGCTGCGCGCAGCCACACGTCAACTGGGCTATGCCCGACGCACGAAACGAATTGACACCACCCTCGTCAAGCGAATTGGTTCACTCATCGTGGAGAAGAAAATCCTGCGTGACGGCGAAAACATCAAAGCTCTATAATATTCCCGTGAGGCTCGTGAGTCCTTATGATTCCATGAGTCTCATGAACCCCATATAACATTTCATTATGAATAAAGACTTAGATATCAAAGCCTACCTCGATGCCGACGAACAGAAAGATCTTCTTCGACTGCTGACCGCTGGAAGCGTCGATGATGGCAAATCCACCCTCATCGGACGACTGCTCTTCGACTCAAAGAAACTCTACGACGATCAGCTGGCCGCTCTTGAACGCGACTCCAAGCGCGTGGGCAATGCTGGAGATCATATCGATTATGCTTTGTTGCTTGACGGATTGAAGGCCGAGCGTGAAGAGGGCATTACCATCGACGTAGCCTATCGCTACTTCTCCACAAACCGCCGCAAGTTCATCATTGCCGACACCCCGGGACACGAACAATACACCCGCAACATGATTACAGGCGGTTCCACGGCCAACCTTGCCATCATCCTTGTGGATGCCCGCACGGGTGTCATCACACAGACACGCCGCCACACCTACCTCGTCTCGTTGCTCGGCATCAAACATATTGTCTTGGCTGTGAACAAGATGGACCTTGTGGACTTCGACCAGCACGTGTTCGACAAGATTGTGGCAGATTACAAACAACTCACAGACAGTCTTGGCATTGACGATGTCACTTGCTTCCCCCTCTCGGCCCTCGACGGCGACAACGTCGTCGAACGCAGCGAACGCACTCCGTGGTATGACGGCCCTGCCCTACTCGATTTCCTTGAGACGGTTCCCATCCACGCCGACCGCAACTATCGCGATTTCCGCTTTCCTGTGCAGTATGTTCTTCGTCCCAACCTCGATTTCAGGGGCTTCTCGGGGAAAGTGGCCAGCGGCATCATCCGCGTCGGCGATGAAGTCATGGCTTTGCCCAGCATGAAGCGCAGTCACGTTAAGAGCATCGTACTTCCCTATAGTCCCCAAGCGGGTGACGATTCCTGCGACCCCGATCATCCTCAACGGGGAGCAGAGGGCGACGTCGCTTTCCCACCCCAATCTGTCACCATCACACTCGAAGACGAGATTGACATCAGTCGTGGTGAGATGATAGTCCACCCAGACAACGTGCCATCTATCGGACGCCATTTCACGACCATGCTTGTCTGGATGGACGAAGAACCGATGGACACGGGCAAGCAGTTCTTCCTTAAACACAATACCAACACCACGCGTGCCACCATCGCTGCCATCCGTCATCGAGTGGATGTCAACACGTTGGAGAAAAAGCCTGGGCAGCCGTTCGTGTTGAACGAAATCGGGCAAGTGGATATGCTCACGGCAAAGACGCTTTTCTTCGATGCCTACAACGATAACAGACAGACGGGAGCTTTTATTCTCATCGACCCCATCACGAACAACACTTCGGCGGTCGGGATGATACTTGCTCCACTCGACGAGAGCACACTTGCCACGGATATCGTGCCCACCCTCGACCTTCAGAAATTGGGCATCGAGCCAGAACATTACGACGCAATAGAGATTATCGTCAAAGAGCTTGCACGTCAAGGTATTGAAGTGAAAGTGAAAACTCCTTCATCCTCCTTTTGAGAGAGTTGCCACCTTCATCAATAGGTATTCATCATGTTTAACACGACAGCCTTCGCCCACCAAGGTATGATTTTCCGCTCTATATGGAAGATGAAGGGTGGGAACATTCATGGGAGTTCTGAAATTTGAAAATTTACCAATCAATCCACTCGTCGGGGCAGACTGGAAGACCTTTAAGGAAATGGCTGCCGGACAGCCCATCGACAAAGGGTATTGGTCCAAGTATTTGTTGACGAAAGCAATCTGCCGGTTGCTTTCTACGGTCGCACCCATTCAAGAACGCCGCTACCAGAAGCTCTTGGCCAACAAGCCTTTGGAGCACGACCCTCTGTTCATTCTCGGACACTGGCGCAGCGGCACGACCTTCGTTCATAACATCTTCGCACAGGACAAGCACTTTGGACACACTACCACCTATCAGACCGTCTTTCCCCACCTGATGATGTTCGGACAAGGTTTCATCAAGCCCATCATGAACTTCTTCATCCCTGATCATCGACCAACCGACGGCATGGAGTTAACGCCTGACTTGCCACAGGAAGAGGAATTCGCGCTCAGCAATACGACACCATACTCCTACTACGACTTCTGGTATTTTCCAAAGCGTATGCTCGACTATTGTGACCGTTACCTGACTTTCGAGAAAATCTCGGAGGCCGAGAAGCGTGCCTATCAGGATGCATTCATGAAGATTGTCAAGATTTCGCTTTGGAATACGGGCGGAACGCAATATCTTTCCAAGAATCCGCCTCACACGGGACATGTTCAAGCTCTGGTCGAAATGTTTCCAGATGCAAAGTTCATCTACCTCATGCGCAATCCTTACACGGTCTTCGAATCCACCCGGTCTTTCTTCACACAGACCATTGCCCCACTCAAGCTTCAGGATGTCAGCGACGACCAAATAGAGATGAACGCCATCGAGGTGTACCCGAGACTCTACAGGGCATATCAGCAACAGAAAAAGTGCATCCCCGAAGGACATCTCTATGAGGTGAAGTTCGAGGATTTTGAACACGATGCATACGCCGTGACCAAAGACATCTATGAGAAACTGAATCTTCCTGGCTGGGAAGCGTCAGAAGAAGCCATCCGCTCCTATATTGAAAGCAAGCGTGGCTATAAGAAGAATCGTTACGAATATAAACCCCGTACCATCCAACTCGTCAACGACCACTGGGGAGAGGCCATTGACGATTGGGGGTACGAACGTCACTAAGTGCTTTTGTGCGCTCAGGTAAGGGCCTGTAGGTCATTCTCGTTAATGACTTGCAGGCCACTTTCTTTGATGATAACTTGTGCACGCTCTGTATTGTCTGTACGGAAGATGAGCACGCCTTTTCCACCAAGCAGGAAGGAATAGAGATAGACGATGCCGACCCCTTCTTGTGCAAAAGCCGCGATGGCGTCAGCAGCACTGCCGGGATGGTTGTCCAATTGGATGGCAAAGACTTCATTGAGGTTGGCACTCATTCCCGCTTCTTGCAGGATTGTACATGCCAGTTGCGGCTGAGTGGCAATGATGCGACAGATGCCGTAGTCCATCGTATCGACGATGTTGGTGGCCACAAGCTGGATACCGGCATTCTTCAATAGCTCCAGAATTTGGAGCAGCGTGCCGGACTTGTTTTCTATAAAGACAGAGAGTTGATGTATCATAGGAGAATGAAAAAAGATAAGAGTTAGAATTTAAAATGATGGCGTGAAAAATGTTTAGGGAAAAGTGGAGAGTGAATCGAATCTGTTTCTTTTCACGCTTTCACTTTCCTTTTTCTTATAGCTTTCGGTTGTCGATGACGCGACGGCTCTTGCCCTGACTGCGTTCCAAAGTACCTTGAGGCAACAATTGCACCTTGGCACGAATGCTGAGAACGCTCTTCAGTTTCTCTGAGAGCTTATTCTCCAGGGCGGCCAGTTCTGGCAGCAGGTCGGTCATGTATTCATTGCGCAGTTCGACACGCACGGTGAGGCGATCGAGATTGTCAATGCGATCAACGATAAGCTGGTACTGTGGCTCAAATTCCTTGGTGGAGAGGATGACGCTTTCGACCTGCGACGGGAAGACGTTGATGCCTCGGATGATGAGCATGTCGTCGGAACGTCCCATGATGCGACTCATGCGAATGGACGTGCGACCGCACTCGCAGTCGCCTTCCATTAGGGAGCAGAGGTCGCGGGTGCGATAGCGCAGCAAGGGCATACCTTCCTTTGTCAGCGTCGTGAACACGAGTTCGCCGTGCTGGCCGTTGGGCAGGGGTTGGAGCGTATCTGGATTGATAATCTCGGGGAAGAAATGGTCTTCACAGATGTGGGAACCGTTCTTGCACTCACATTCGTAGCTGACACACGGCCCCATGATCTCGCTCAGTCCATAGAGGTTGAAGCCTTGCAGGCCAAGACGGTTCTCAATTTCGCGACGCATGTCTTCGGTCCAAGGTTCGGCTCCGAAAGCTCCAACTCGCAAACGAATCTCCTCTTTCTTAATGCCCATTTTGTCCATCGTTTCGGCCAGATGCAGGGCGTAGGAAGGTGTGCAGGCGATGCCAGTGATATGGAGATCGCGGATGAGTCGCAGATGTTTCTCGGTATTGCCAGTGGAGGCTGGCACGACGGTTGCACCCAGGTTCTCGACGCCATAGTGGGCTCCGAGACCGCCAGTGAAGAGACCATAGCCGTAGGCCACGGAGAACGTGTCTTCTCGCGTGATGCCATAGGCGGTGAGGCAACGGCTCATGCACTCGCTCCAAACTCCTACATCCTTGCGCGTATAACCCACGATGGTGGGATTGCCGGTGGTGCCGCTGGAGGCGTGAACACGCACGATCTCGCTTTGCGGTGCAGCCTGCAGGCCATACGGATAGTTGTCGCGCAAATCCTGTTTGGTCGTGAAAGGAAGCTTCACGATGTCGTCGATTGATTTGATGTCGTCTGGCTCGATGTCCATTTCCTGTAGCTTGTGGCGGTAGAACGGGACATTGTGATAGACATAATCTACGATTTTGTGCAGGCGTCTTCCCTGAAGCTCGCGCATCTCATCGCGGCTCATGCATTCTTTGTTCGGATTCCAAATCATGTTTTATCGGTTTTGTTGATGTTCTTTATGAAATTCCTCCATCCTCTGTTCCAGCGAGGGCAGAAGGTCGTCGCGCATGTGGCTGACGCAGATACGCAGTCCTTCCTGATGAGAGCCAGTCGTGATGAGGTTGATGGCCGAGACACCGTAGTAGAGCAATTCGCGCGCGAGTTGGCTTCCCGTCATGTCGCCATAGCCTATGGTGAAGTAGAAGCCGTCGGCCACGGGACGGTCCAGGTCGCGATCATAAACGATGTGGAAGCCGTGGCGTTGGAAGATGTCCTTCATTCGGCGCGCGCGTTCGCCATATACCTTGATCTCATCGTGGAAGCAGTAGGTGCCGTCGGCAGCTGCACGCATGATGGCCGCCAACGCATATTGTGCCGAATGGCTCGTACCGGCGGACAGGGCATAGAGCATTCGCGTGGAAAACACGATGCCAAAGGGCAACCCCTCGTAACGGGCACTCAAATCATCGTAGTGGCGAGAGAAAAGCGCATTGCTGATGCAAACCACACCGATGCGTTCACCAGCATAAGAGAATGCTTTAGAACCGCTGATGAGCAGCATGTAGTTGTCCGTGTAGCGTGCCACGGTCGGCTGATAGGGTGGCTGGAAAGGTACGCTCAAGTCCTCGCGGAAGTCCATCGCGAAGTAGGCCAAGTCCTCGATGACAATGCAGTCGTACTGGGTGGCCAGCCGACCAATGGTCTGCAACTCATCCTCCGTCAGACAAATCCAAGCCGGATTGTTGGGGTTGGAGTAAACAATGGCACAGATGTTGCCTTTCTGCAAATAGCTTTCCAGCTTGTCGTGAAGCTGATCTCCACGAAAGTCGTAAACGTCGAAGGTCTCGAAGCCAACGCCCATGACCTTCAGCTGCATCTTCTGAACAGGGAAACCGGGGTCGATGAACAGCACCGTGTCTTTCCGCTTGTCAGCCTGCGAACAGGTGAGGAACGAGGCAAAGGTGCCCTGCATGGAACCGCACACGGGGACGCAACCCTGTGCATCGACGTCCACGCCCACGAATGCCTTCACAAATCGCGAGGCCTGCTGCTTCAGCTCGGGCTGACCTTGAATGTCGGGATAGAAACGTGCCACCCCGTCTTCCAGCGCCTTGATTTGCGCTTTCACGCCAATCTCTGCTGCCGGCAAACCAGGAACGCCCATCTCCAGTTTGATGAACTCCACGCCGCTCTGCTGCTCGGCCAACGCCGCCACCTGCTTCACCTCACGAATGGTGGCTTTGGCAAAGTCTTGAATGCCGAGCTGGTCGATAAGACGGTCTATGATTTTTCTTTCTATCATAAAATCTTTATTTCAACATGTCGCGCTTTTTGCTTTTTCGGCTGCAAAGTTACAACTTTTTCGCGAGAGCGGCGAACAATTTGACAGAAAACTGATGCGATGAAGAAAAAACGATAGTGACGAATGCGGATTCCGTCTGAATGATAGTCCAGGAAATCGGTTGCTCTTGATGGAAAGCGTTTGAAGAAGTGGCCGTTCATGGCAGAACGTGTACACGTTCACAATGAAAGGTGTACACCTTCACGCCATCACGTGCAAACGTTCATCCCTGACCGCTTCGACCGTCCACCCTCTCCTTGTGTTTTTCTGGAAAAAGCCTCAATCCCTCACCTTCCACTTCATTTTACTGAGAACGAGTCACTTACGCGTGAGAGATTGGTGAGGAATAGGTGAGGGATGGTGAGGAATTTCCGTATCTCTCACCATCCCTCACCTATTCCTCACCAATCCCTCACCATTAAACGTTTATGCCTCAATGGGATACGTCTAAAGGTGAGGGATTGAGGGATTTCAGCAGGAAAAGTATAGGCAGATGTCTTTTATTTGCCTATTTGCCCTTTCCAGCTGACAAACCAATTTCGACGGTCGCTGAGACGGCCCAAGAGCGAAGGCTCGCGACGTGCCACTTTTTCAGCAAGATAGGTGGCATTGCCCTTGCGATAGGCTGCACGCATGAGGGCGCCGAAGCGGAAACCTTCGAACGGAGTCTCGAGAGCAGACTCGACGTCCAAAAGGCTGTCGAGCACTACGAGTTGACGTTCATGAACCTGTGGGATGCCGTAGTCGCGATACCAAATGGTGGCAGCTGTCACCCAAGCTTCATAGAGACTGTCGGCAAAAGCTGACAAGTTGGCTTGATATGCGTCCAAGGCGTTTCCCCATTGCTCGTGATTACTATTGAAGTCCTCCAGTTGCGGGAAGGCATAGCCGGCGGCTTCTGCCAGCACAATCAGCTCAGGATTACTTTCCTGAATGTTAGCTGCTTTCTGTGCTGCTGTATTGCCCTTTGTCTCCACGAAGAAAGGAGGCTCTTCTGGAAAGCCAGTCCAATCTGCAGGCTGGTCATTCATGGGGTCATAATAGTAATCGTTGTTGAAGGCTTCGCCGGATCCACGTGCGTGCAATCCCATCTGGTTGATGCCTAATTGTGAAATGAGGTTGGCGTCCTGAGTTCTGTTGATGGAGGAATAAGTGACTCCGCCAACGGTCGTGATCATGTCGATGCGGGTGCGGTAATAGATGGTGGGGAAGTCGAAATACTCGACGAAAGCGCTGTCTAAGGCATTGGTACACTGAGGCAGGACGATACCGTTGATGACCGTGTTGTCGAGTCCTGTAGTGAGGATGGCGAGTGCGAACTTGGGGAAGCCGGCATAGTTCAACGCCTCGGCCATACGGAGATAGACATCGCCACGGCGATAGACAATCACATCCTGCGGATAATATGCCTTGGAAATCATCTGTGACTCGAAGGTGTTTTGTCCACGCTGAGACATGCTGATGTTGGTGGGCAGACGAAGATCGCCCAGGAAGTGACGCTGGAGCTGTTGTTCGGTCAGCTGTCCGGTTCCAATCGTGGCATCTGCAAAGCCATCGCCACTGGCATAGACGGCATAGTAGGTCTGGGAGTCACTATAGTCGAAGCAGGCCTGAGAGGGTGAGAAACTTGCTTCGACTTTTTCGTCTTCGAGGTTGTAGCAGTAGAGATAACGAAGCTCATTGAAATGTCCTTCGCTGGAAGCCGAATCCATGGCGATGGCAGCGATGACCTCTGAATCCTTTCGGCCAAAAGAACGGGTGGAGAACCAGAGGGAATTAACGCTCAAAGCCAAATTGAAGTTGCCACTCGTGAAACTGCTGAGAGGCCATACGCAAGCATCCAAACCTGTCGTGGTCTTCACCTTGTAGCTCTCATTGTTGAGCAAGCCTACATCTGTTGGAATCCAATCGATGTAGTCATAGTAGCACTTGGCGGCTTCGCGAGCCAGCATGGGATTCTGATGGATGCTGGCGCTCCAGAGGTAGAGGTCGCCCAGAACCAGCTGGATGGGAAGAACGGCCATGCGAGAGGGCATTTCAGAGTTGTAGCCGATGTAGGCGGGATTGCCATGATAGGGATAGGTGAACCAGGGAACGTATGGCTTCAGGTCGTCGATGAAATAGTCGCAGAGGCCAACGAGGTCTTTCTTCGGGGCGTTGTCCAATGCTTTATCGGCATCTTCGAGCGAGAGAATGGGCTGCGTCACCAGAGGGATGTTCTCGCCATAGATTTGCCCCAACTGGAGATATACCCATGCACGAATGGCACGGACGGCGGTGTATTCGGCACGGAAGACATAGAAGTCGGACTTGACGCCATTGGTGAAAGCCGTCTCGCGGAGGGTCGTGTCGGCGTTTGCCAAGTAGTAGTTGCAGTTGTTGATAACGGCGTAATAGTCGCGCGGATTGTTGTAGGCATTGTCGTCCGTGACCTCGAAGTTGGCAATGGCTTTCAGGTCGGCATTGGCATTGAGGTTGACGGTGGTGAGGTCGCCACGCAGTTCGCCAAAAAGGTTTGTGCGGACGGCAATCTTCTGAAGCTGTGCGAGAATGCCCACGAAGGAGTTGACGGTGTCGTTGCCTTGGGTGAGATGATTCTCGTCGGCATAAAGCATGTCGTCATTGCCCATGTCAAGCATGTCGTCACAAGACATGATGGCGGTTCCCGCAAGAGCCAGGGTCAGGGCAGGCAAAATATATTTAATGCGTTTCATAATCATTATGTATTAGAGGTTGATCTTTACACCCAGATTAAACGTTCGTCCAGCAGTGAGGAATCCGCGGTCGATGCCCTGAGACATCACGCTGTTGCTCATCGAGAATTCGGGGTCGAGACCCAGATAGCGGGTGAGGGTGAAGACATTGGTGGCACGTGCCCAGACAGAGATGCCTTGGATATATGTGTTGTTGATGGGCAGCTTGTAGCTGATAGTCACATTCTTCAGACGAAGGTAGCTGCCATCTTCAATCCAACGGTCACTGAAAGCACTGTTGCCCATCGGATCGCCATAGGTGGCTCGGGGAATGTCTGTCACTTGTCCTTCATAGCTCCAACGGCTGACGAGTGCTGTGGTCTGATTCATGAAACGTGAACCGGACTCGAGTTGCTGACGCATGTAGTTATATACGTCACCACCTAAGCTATAATTGAAGCCGAGGTCGAGGGTCAGGCGTTTGTAGCTGAGGCTGGTCCAGATATTACCATAGGCATCTGGATTGGCATCGCCGATGATGGTGCGGTCGTTCGCGTCGATCTTCCCGTCTTGGTTCAAGTCTGCATACTTTACATCACCAGCTGAGAAATAATTACGCGTCACGCCGTCGGCGGCCAGACGGTAGAGCCCGTCGGCAGCCGCTTCCTCGGAAGTGGCATAAACACAGGTGCCGCTCTTTGTCTGAGCTGTACTCAAACCATAGAACTGATTGATGGAACTGCCAACCTGGCTGCGGATGGTGGCACCGAGCACCTCATGGTCTTCGTAAGCTGCGCCGTCGGGCAACTCTGTCAATGTGTTGACATAGTGACCAACGGATGCTCCAACGCTCCAATTCCAGTCGTTGCCGGAAATCAGATGTGCGGTCAGGTTCATGTCGAAGCCTTGGTTCTTGAGCTTGCCTCCATTGCTCCAGTTCTGTTCAATACCCGACAGGAAATTGAGAGAGCGAAGAGTCAGAAGGTCGCTCGTCCAACTGTGGAAGTAATTGAACCCAACGGCCAGACGGTTATTCAGGAAACGACCTTCAATACCGGCATTGAAGCGGCGGGTAGTTTCCCACTTGAGCTTGGTGTTGCCAATGTTCTCGAGGCTGAGACCTGGAATCTGCCCAAGGAACAGGCTGCTCTTGAAATAGGTGTGAGAAGCATCGAACGGCAGATTGTCATTACCGCTGAGGCCATAACCGGCTACCAACTTCATGTAATCAATGCCATCGTAGTCGAACCACTCTTCGTTGCTCATGACCCAACCGGCTTGAATGCTGGGGAAGATGCCCCAGACCACTCCGCCAAGCTTGAGGCCACTGGCATCGCGACCGAACTGTGAGTTGGTCTCCATAGAGAGGTCGCCTTGCAAATAGTAGCGGTTGGCATAGTTGTATCGTGCCTGACCATACCACGTGAACGTAGCCCAGTTCTCATGGCTGCCGTCGATTTGTTTTTGGTCGGTGCCAGAGATGAGGGGCGTCTTGTCGTTACCTGTATTGTAACCATTCTGCTGGGTCAGGGAATAGCTTTCGTTCATGAAGCGGAAGCCACCCAAAAGGTTGATACTGTGTGCATCGTAGCGGTTGTTCCATTCAATCTTCGTATCGGAAAGTACGCTGTTTTGCTTGGAATAGAGCGAGCCTATCATGTTGTCCATCTTCAGATGGAAGGCCTGTACCCAGAATTGAGGAACGCCGTTCATAGGTACGTAGCGTTTCTCGTTGGTATTGACCAAGGAGTAGCTGAACAGAGAACTGAATTTCAGATGCTTGTTGGGATGCCAACTGGGCGTGATGGACAGGTTGACGTAGGAATTATCATAGTAGTTCTTGTTCTGCGCCGTGCCGTATTCAAGGATGGCGACGGGATTGGCCAACTCATAATTGGAGTTACGCAACTGACTGACCTGTGCCAGATAGTCTTCATCCTCAATGTCGAGGTGAGCCGTGCTGATGATGCCTGCGCCTTTGTCGGCAGCCACGAAACTATAAGGACTGAGCATGGAAGACTTGGCAAAACTGAGGAAGTTGAGCGACGTGATGGTGCTTTGGTCATAATCCTCGGGGGCGGCCATGTCATAGAGCTTGCGCGTGGAGTTGCTAAACGAAGCGTCGAAGCGCATGTCAATCCAATCGGTAATCTTAATATCTGTATTGAAGCGGACATTCAGACGATTGTAGTTGGCTTCTTTGATGGTTTCGTCAGCATGATTGTAACCAATGGAAAGCATGTAGTTCGCCACGTCACCACCACCTTGCACGCTCAGGCCATAGCGTTGGATGATGGCCTGCTGGTAAATCTCATCTGCCCAGTTGGTGTTGTTGGCATACTTGTTATAATAATAGTTGTAGTTATAAGGATCAGCCGGATTGAAAGGCCGCTCATCCAGGAACTTGAAGCTCTGGAGCATGGTGCCTGTGCTCTGTAAAAGACTGCTGGCGTAGGTCTTGAACTGGGAACCACTCAGCATATTATATGTGCGAGGCATCAGTTCAATGCCCACACTGGCTGTCGCATCAATGCGTGTAGCCAACGAACGGTTACGTTTGGTTTTGATGAGAATAACGCCATTGGCACCTTTCGCACCGTAGATGGCTGTTCCGTTCTTCATGACCTCAACACTCTCGATGTCGTTGACATTGAAGTTTGAAAGCACATCATTGTAGAAGCCCGAGTGAATCATCTCACGACCATACTGCATCTCGGTGATGACTCCGTCGATGACGATGAGCGGCTGGGAGTTGACCATATAGCTGTTGACACCATTGACTTGCAAGTAGGCTCCTAAACCCTTGATGCCGCCGCGTTCCACCGCACGGACTTCACCCCCCAGTCGGTCTTCGACTTCGGAAGCCACGCTGATGGAGTTGGAGTAGTCAAAGCCTGACGCTTTTGCTACGTTCATGATGTTATCATCGTCGCCATAAAGGGGGCGGGCAGCCTCGCTTTGCATGACAATCTCACGCAACAAGCCGGATTCATTGAGACCTACACGCACTTTGTTATATCCAGGAATAGTCACTTCCACAGCCGAGCTGTAGAGTGGCACCTGAAGGCTGAAGGAACCGTCCTCGGCGGTGAGGGCTGAATATCCTTCGCCAGCAACAGACCGTACGAGCACACCTGCCAGAGGAGCACGACCTTGCTGGCTCACTACGCGGCCACGAATCGTGCGCGTAGCCTCCGTCTTCTTCACAGTCTTGCGGACATGCTGAACTTCAGCAGCATCCTCTTCAACCTCGTCCTGTGCAAAGCTCACTACTGGCCATGCCAAAAACAAGGGGAGACAAATTAAGGCAGCTGTTTTCATTCTATTACGTTGAATTCTTTGAGATTAGACAAATCGAGTACAAAGTTGTTCGCCTCTTCTTCCGTCGTGAACGGAATGTAGATGAGGCGGTTGATGCGCATGACATTCGTCTGCACATAGTTGGTAAGGTCAGGCGTGCGGACATTGGACGTCACACGATAACGCATGACAGGTTCACTGGTTCCTTCCAAATTATAGCCCGACAATTCTGGTTTGCGTGCGCGGTCGATGCAGATGATATCGATGTCATTACCAGATGTCAGGAAATAACGGCCACCAGACTTGTATTGATCTTGTCCGTCAGGAACATCCAAAGCACGCTCCGATGTCGGAGAAGTGAATTCCACGTCATCATTGGGATTGTCGGACACGGATGTGCGTGGCGTAGCCAAACGTTCATTATAATAGACTTGGAAACGCGTTGGCAGGACGTCCGTGGATGCCGAAGACATCGAGAAATCGGTGGAGGCGAAAGCCGGAACCGTCACCAAGTAAACATTGTAATAAAGGTTGGAATAGGTGTTCTGTAAATAGAAATACATGGAACTGTTGGGGTTCGACGTCGAATAAGAAATGGGCTTCATCTCCATGAAACTCTTTTCCTTGAGTTCGCGGAAGTCGAAGAACTTTCCATTGTAAGTTATGGAATCGCGGATAGACCGAACAGTCACTGACACCTGAGGTTGTGCTGCGGAACCGACCATAATCTGAGGAGTCTTGCGAACAGCAGGTGATGAAGCAAGGATATAGCGGTTCTCCAAGAACGTGAGCTTGGGATCTATCAACCCTATAGTATCTATCATCACCTGACCATTGGAGCATGACCACGGCGTCAATCCATGAAGGATGCCACCCTCGTCATAAGGTCTTTTAAATACGTTCAGGCCGTAGTAGTTGGCCGAGTTCCTATGAAGAGTGTTGCAGATAGAATCCTGAATGCTCTTCTGATCACGAAGGTTGAAGAAGCGACCGCGAATCAGCGCCAACCAAGCATTGTCGGTGGCCAATTGCTCACGACCTTCCAACGTGTTCTTATAGTTGAAGTACGTTTTATATACAGGCAATTCGCGAGCCACCAAAGAGTCACTCGGAGCAAGGAAAAGGTACAGACTGTCTTCTCTGTTGATCCAGCCAAAGAGCCTGTACAACTGATTCGAAAGCGTCAGGACAGAGTCGGCATAGACAATCTTGCCATCCACGATTCCTCGCTGTACGGACGCCGACTCATCCAAGTTGTATTCGTCTGCCTTACGAAACATATTCTGATACAGGGAACGCAGCTGACCGTTCAAGTCAACAAATTCGCGGACATTAGGCATGAACTGCTGCTTCCCATCGAGTTTGTAAAGGATGCCGTTACAGCCAACGATGTTCTTTGCGGTAAAAGGAATGCCATTCAGTTGGTTCTCCTGAAGCAACATATACTTGCCATTCATCATGCAGATAGAATCTTTTATTCCTGCATAGACAGAACGTCCGAAAAGGGCTATATGGTTCTGAACAAACTGTGTAATGGCCTTGTTGTCCTTGTCCTGAATATATCGCATGCTGCTGTCAGGCATCATGATGAGTGACACTTTCTGCTCATCATATAAAGCGATGATGCTGTCTGCTTCAGCTTCCGTGAGTCTTGGCGCCCATACAGTCAATGACTGCGGTGAGCCCAACACCTTGTCATAGCCGATATGTTCTATTACGCGGCAGAACTGATTGAGTTGGTTATCGGCCTTGATTAACTCATACAACGTAGGTCCGTCACCCACGTTCCCTTCATAGTGCTTGTCCCATTCATCGGAACATGAAGTAACCGTTATTGCCGAGACAGCCAGAAGGGTTGCTACTGATAATGTAATATAATGAGATGTTTTCATACGTTGAATCTTTCAAAGATTGAAAAGATGATGTCGGGATTTATAAATCATCCTCGCCCTTGCCTTCTTCCTCAATGCCATAGACACTCTTCGGAACAAACTCCAGATAGTCGAGCATCAGCTCGGCTCCACCGATGGCAAGTACTGAACGGATACGCATCGTATGCTGAATATTACCGTCCAGCGGACCTTCATAGATGACCTTTCGGACGATATTTGGTGCATTACAGGTCGCATCTGAATTGCTGGTTGACAAAAGCTTGTCGTTTTTAACAGCACTCTGATGGTTGCTACTAGTGTGACTCGTTCGGAAACTCCTCGGTCCATGATACCATCCTTTGTTGTGCATGTTTTTCTTCATTTGTTCACGCGCTTCGTCGTTGTTCTTGATAGATGCGTCATCCAAAGCTTTCCAACCTCCAATGCGCTGGTGGAACGCATCAAGATTAGTCTGACGCATATCCAAAGGAATTCCCTGAGGCACACCATCCACATAGAACTGTGCGATGCCACGCCGTGCCATAGCGGTGAAACCAAGACGGATCTGATATTGTCCCGTCGGCACACTGGGGAGAGGGAAGGTGATGTCGTATGAGTTGTTATCTGAACGAAGATTGAACTCATCACCTTCATAACTCCAGAAGTAGTTACGACAGTTTTGCAGGAAGAAATCACCATCCTCATCCATGTCCACATTGTCAAGATAACCCGGCGGGAAAATGAAATTCTTAGCATCTGCCGTGGGGTCTTCAGTTGCCTTTCCACCACCATCGGTTTTGTCGGTGCGGAAGTCATTGTTCATCATTTCGGGGAAAAGACTATAAAGATCCATGCGCATACGGCAGTTAAACACTGTGTTCTGAGTCTTCTCACCGTAATCTATCAGGCGATCAATATAGTAATATACGCCATTGCGAGCAATCTGGGTCAACCCCTCATTAACTGTTTTGCTGATCATAGCTCCGCGCTGATACATTCCCGGACGTTCACGGTCATAGCAATGATTCAGATAGAGATTATTGAGTTTCTCTTCTCCACTGCGGAAACGGACGTTCTTCTCTGAAATATATTCCACTTTCAAGGTTGAATGCGGATTCATTGTGGAATACCATTCTATTGGGTTGATGTCGTTGCAATAGATGGAGCAGAAAGTAAAAAGCTTATCATATAGCCCTTTACGGTCAAGGAGATGGTAAGAAATGAGCTTGCGCAACGGGTTCAGGGGATTTGTCAAAGACGTTGGCGAGGTGCCATACACTGGATCGTTTTCATCAAGGTCAAGACCAGGATAGTACTTCTCACAACCATATTTGTAAAGCCCCTTCCAGTCAGTGATGTTGTATTCTTTTTCAAGAATCTCGTCAGGAACGGCAAATGCGGTATAGCCATAGTTGCGTTGGTCTGGGACATGGCAATAGTCTTCTTGTGCACCCGTAGGATATAAGCCTTCCATTTTCTTTTTCTCACGCCAATAACGTGGATTAAAGGAAAGGTCTTGAATCCGATGCATCTCTGCGGCAAGTCCGGTCATCTCCAAACATAAGTTGAAAAGACTGATACTCTTGTCTTCTTTCATGACAAGAGGCAACGTCAGTGTGGAAGTCGCCACAAGCCCATCAACAGGCTGAATTACGCCATTCTCGACCGAGTCATTTGCCAAGGTGTAAACAATTAGGCCTGAACGGTTGATGCGATATGTCACCACCGAATCAATCTTCGTATGACCATCCACGTCTTCACTTTCAATGGCAACTTGAACGGGTTCCAACATCAGGCTGTTACCTAACATGTTGTTCTGAGGTAGGTTCATACGTCCGTCAAGGTCAATTAAATAATAAATCCTATCGACGATGGCCGTACGGGTAATCGTATCGCAGTCTTCTACCGAGAGCTCGTCCACAGAAGACAGGCCAACTGATTGGAGATAGGTCTTAACAGCTTCATTCGTCGGCGCAAAGCACGTATAGGTACCATACGTACCGAGAAGATCCATCTTGCCTGCTTTCTCCACAATCTTGGCAAACTCCGAAAAACGTTCATTCTTACGGAGATAATCGCTCATCATATCGGTCTTATATGTATAGAGGCTCTCTGCAGGAATGTCATCTGAACAAGCGGTGAGAGCCGTAGCCATCAACACCAATGAACAGATTGCAATATTGATGAGGTTGATATGTATCTTTTTCATAACAATTAGTATTGATTAATTCATTTCATACTCTTCACCACCTTCTTTAGAATAGATTGCTTTCTGGTGGAGTAAGGTGTCAACTTTCAGCTCATCCTTATTGTAAGGCCAATATAGAGATTCCATACTGCTAAAGCGGTTGGCTCCACTTTCACTGGAGAGTTTGCCAGGAACAGTGGCACGCACAACATCTGGTTGACCATCACGTCTTGCATAGCGAACCAAGTCGAACCAACGTTTTCCTTCATACATAAGTTCTCGATTTCGCTCCTCACGAAGCAGTTTCTGCATCGTACCGCGATTCTTGTAGGAATTGAATGAGAGATCTTTACTTGGGTTGACCAAAGAACGATAATGGACAAGGTAAATCAAATCAAAAGCTTGATGTAACAGTTCGGTGTTCTCAGGCGTGTCTTCGTCCGTTGTCTTCATCAAGAGAGCTTCGGCTTCCATCAGCATGACATCTGTCAAACGATAGAAAATCCAATTGCGGTTCATGTATCCAGGCAACAAGAAAGCACTTGCACTATAGTTGTTGTAAGGAACGGTGGATGCTGTGGAACCAGAATTCTGCTGAATATTGAACGTTGAGGCAACACCTTTTCTTACGAAACCTTCACCATATTGATCATCCGTCGCCCTGAAACTGTTGTAAAAGCGAACATCATACTCATGGATGAAATATGAGAAAGACTTGTCCTTTACTTCAGAAACCATTGAAGGATTCACAGCAAGGAAGCCAATTCCGGAATTAGGTTTCAAGCCACCAATCTCTTGTGTAATACCAGCTCCATAAAGACGGCCTAACGCTGTACTCATCACATAGTTTGTGTTTGAAGACGTGTAGTTATAGCTTAACTCGAAAACACTTTCAAAGCTATTACCAATTCCGAAGATGGCATCAAATGAATTGGACAGGTCAGATACAGTATTTACGTACAAAGGTACGGTGCGTCCGAATCGTCCTGTTACCTCTTGAGGACCCGAATTCCTCATAGAGGTACTGTTGCTAAACTGTTCCTTATAATCCTTACGTTTCTGTGCGATGATTTCTTCTGCACATTCAATGGTCTTATCATAGTTACCCTGCCATAAATACATGTCAGCCAACATGGCAGTAATGGATGTACGAGTGATGCGATTGCAAGAACTATTATAGTTCTTCCCTACTCCATCATTGTCGGATGTTGCATAATGTACCAAAGCATCATTCTTGACACTTTCAAGGTCTTTAATGATTTCACCAAGTATGTAATCAAAACTGGAAGCAGGCAAATAAAGAACCTCGCTTTCCTGCTGGATGGCTTCTCTGTAGAAAGGTACAGCTTCAAAGGCACGGATGAGGTAGAAGTAGCACAAAGAACGAAGAGCTGTCATTTCTGCAATGGTTGCTTTGACATCGCTATCACGATAAGAGGGGTCTTTAGCACTGACCTCTGAAGCCATGCGAATCACGGAATTACATTTGTCAATGACATGGTAGAAGTCCACCCAACGGGTGTAGGAATTGGTGGACAACAGGTTTTCGCGAAGGATCTGATAAAGATCATAGCTTCCTGATTCCACGTAGGGGCCAGGGAAAAGGTTGTCGCTTCTGACTTCTCCCCAAACGATACACCTGCTAATGAAAGCTTCGCTTTGCATAGCAGTATAGCATCCTGCGACAAACTGATCAATGTCGGTGCGCTCGTTCCAGAAGTTGTCCTCTGTCACGATGTCACGCGGCTTGATGTTCAGGAAATCACTACAACTAACGAGCGTCATACCCAGTAAAATCGTCAGTGCAATGTTTCTCAAATATTGAAATATAATATACTGTCTCATAACGAAATCATGCTTTGAAGATTAGAAACCAATGGTCACACCTACGGTATAAGACTTGGAGCGCGGTGTCTTGGAACTATCTGTTGTCACGCCGTAACCTCCATAGCCGATTTCCGGATCCACACCCGTGTATTTGGTAAGGCAAAAGAGGTTGTTGGCACTGGCATAGAAATTCAAAGTCTTCATGTGAAGGTTCTTAAGTTTCTTAGGATCGAAACTGTAGTTAAGTTGCAAATAGTTCAGACGCAAGAAGGAACCATCCTCAACAAAGCGGTCGCTGATGAGGGTGTTGTAGTTCGTTCCATTGCCAAACATCGCACGTGGGATAGACGTGACATCGCCCTCCTTACGCCAACGGTAATTGACCGCCTGACTTTGGTTGTTGTTGCTGACCATCGCTTCCATATCAAGACGAGCCATGTTGACGATGTCATAGTCGATGCGGTAGTTGAAGTTGGCACGCAAAGCCCAACGGTCATAGTGGAGTGTGAAACCGAAACCACCCGTAAGTCGTGGCAGAGAGTTACCGAGGTAAACGATGTCGAGCTGGTTGATGTTGCCATCGTGATTGATGTCTTCATAGATGGCATCACCACCTTTAAAATAATAACCGCTGTTCGTTTCCGTCTTATAAGCAAAGCGCATCTGTATGGGGTCGCCTTCACCATTGAGAACTACCTTTCCATCGGCATTGAGGGCAACAGGATAGGTCACGCCTGCGTTAATTCTGTCTTGCAAGATGGTTGTACCGTTTTCTGCATCCGCTCTGGCGAGTTCACGCGCGGTATCATATTGGTATTGGTAAACACCCTTATAACGGAAGCCGTAAATGGAACCGAATGGGTTGTCAATCTGAACACGCTGTACCGTATTCCTGTTGCCTTCTGACCAGTCCCGATTCAATGCTTTGAGGATTAACGGATCCATTTTGGTAATGACGTTACGGTTGTTTGCAAAGTTTACGTATAAGTCTGCTGAAAACTTTCCCTTCTTGAACAAGCGGTCGCCCATGACCTGCACCTCCCATCCATCGTTGCGCATGTCGCCGACATTGGCATAGGCCAGGCCACCCCATCCGTTAGACGTCGGAATGCCGGCATTATTCATCAACATATCCTTGGTGTCACGACGGTAGAGGTCAACCACAAATTTCAGACGGTCATCAAAGAAATAGAGGTCAATACCAAGGTTATAGGTATAGATGTTTTCCCACTTCAGCTCGGTCAACTTCAAACCACTGGGGTTCATCGACACCTGGTTCAGATAACGAGTACCTTGTGAATAGCGATTCATGTAGAGGTAGTCGGTATTGGGGGCATTACCCACGCGTCCCCATCCTGGACGGAGAGAGAACATACTGACTTTCGCCTTCTCACGAACAGCTTTCATCCACGGCTCGTCGATGACGTTCCAACGACCAGAGACAGCAGGGAAAAAGCCCCAGCGGCTATTCGGGCCGAACTTGGTGGTGGCATCGACACGCATGGAGAAGTCGAACATGTATCGACTTTTGTAGCTGTAGTGGGTGGAGAAGGTATAATAGAGCGAACGCCATTCATTGAATCCGCTACCCATACCAGAGACAAAACCACCAGCCGTTACACTTTCCAGCCGAGAAGGCAAACGATAGATGTTGGTACTCTGACTGCTGGAACTGCCACTGACAAGCTGGAAACGCCCGAGTGCCATCAAGAAATGGTCTTCATTCTTGAAGTGAGGCTGGAAGGTCAGCGTGTGTGTCGTCGTGAAAGCAAGGTTCTTTCGACTGGAACTAGCCGCTCGTCCGTTTTCGTGGTAGTTGGTGGAAAGCAGTGAACGTGGATAGCTTGAATCGGCATAGTCATTATAGACATTCATGACCACTCGACCGTTATAGCGAAGTTGCGTCTTGCTGTCATCCAGTCCCAAGAGTTTGTATTCCAGTTCCAATTCAGGCGTGATGTCGTACGTTGTCTGGACATTAGTAGCTATGTTCGCGCTAGCAATGGGATTCACCAAATCTCGCTGGTCGTCAAAGTTCTTGCTTTGTCCGTCAGTCAGTCGTCCGTGGTTGGTGAAAGCATATCGTGGAACGATGTAATACTCACCCGTGTTATACTCTTGCCCATAGGCGTCATATTCATAACGATAAGGCGAGAGATTCGGCATCTTCATGTAGGCGATACCGAGCAAACCATCGGCGTTTCGGTTGTTCTTTGTGTAAGTGAGCGCAAAGTTGGAAATAATCTTGATGCGGTCATTGACATAGTAGTCAAGTGCCATACGTGTGGAGAGTCGGTCGAGCTTCTGCTTGATGATAGTTCCCGTCTCATGGTCATAACCTGCACCTATGCGGAAGAGCGTTTTCTCGTCACCGCCGGATATGCTAATGTAGTGGTTTTGGCGCAAGCCGTTCTGCTTGACTAGATCTACCCAATTCGTGTTTTTGTTGAACATCAGGAATTCAGAATCATTCTCATCGTAGTTCAACTCTTTCACATCGCCAACGTATGTATTCTGCTGTGGATTGAAATAGCTTTCCTTGAGCAGCATGGTGTATTGGTCACCTGTGAGCAAATCAATACCGTCAGGCTGGTGGGTCATGGTCATTTTCAAAGAATAGTTTACTTGCGGAGCACCACGAGTACCACGTTTTGTTGTAATCTCTATCACACCGTTGGCACCTTGTGAACCCCAGATGGCCGTGGCAGCAGCATCCTTCAGGACTTTAATGTCTGCGATGTCCTCGGTATTGACATTCAGCAACTGTGCAAACTTCTCTTCGTTGGCGGTAGCAGAGTCAAAGTCACTCAAGTCAACGTTCCACACATTGCCGTTCACAACGATGAGGGGTTCGTTTGACGTGAGCGTAGATACAGTAGAAGCACCACGCAGACGCATACTCGTTCCAGCTCCAAGGTCGCCCGAATTGGCCACGATGTCCAAACCGGCAATACGTCCTTGCAGAGCCTCGTCAACGGACGTGATGCCCAGTCCCTCAAATTCCTTGGCCGAGATGCCCTGAGCGGAGAAGCTGACCTCACGTTCTGGAATTTCCAAACCCGAAGTCTTCATCTTCTTTTTGGCTGTAACGACCACTTCTTTGATTTGCTTGGTGTTGTCTTGCATCACGACCTTGAAGACATTCTTGTTGATGGGTAGTTCCTGTGTCTTATACCCCATGTAGCTAATGCGCAACTTGTTTTTGGGGCTCTTGACAGGCAGAACGAAATTACCATTCATGTCCGTGATGGTAGCATTCACAATACGGTTGGAGGCATCTACCTCCGTCACACTGGCACCTGGCAGCACGTCAATTTCGTCACTAACAGTACCGCTGATGCGTGTGATCTGAGCCCCAGCAAGTGCTGACACAAGTAAGAGGCTGCATAGCATGAAATATCTCAATGTTTTCATCTTCTCTTAGATACAGGGTTAGGTTGACGTGAATTGGCCCAGTCTTCCAACCATTCTGGTGTCGTTGGTTGTGGGAAGTCCTTTGGCAGGAATTGGAAAGTCGGATTCTCAGGATCATCGTCATCTGGATTATCGTCATACACCAGAGGTCTGTCAATTTGATGGATGACGACATAGGAAGAACTGAAGATTTGACGTGTAGAACCTTGCTCGGAACCTCCGAACAGATATTGTCGTCCCATCAGGTTACTATTGTCACCCGCGATGACATTTGCCGCCGTTTTACCAGCCTGATCAGTCACACGAATGGCACCCGCTTGGTTGTCAACCGTTAATCTGCGGAAACGCATCGTGGTCGTGTCGATTGCAGCCGTCTCATGCATTTCACCATTCACTTTTTCTCCACCCAGATAGACAGATCCGTCTTGGATGTGATAGCGAAGGAAGTTGCTGATGACGTTCCTGATTTCATTCTTCGCTGTATAGATGGAAAGCAGAAGGCTGTCTGCACGTGCTTCCAACGCCTCCACCTCTGCGATCGCAGCTTCATAGGCATCGCTCGTCAGCTGATTGTTCTTCAGTTGTGATTCAATGTCGCCCAGACGAACCTTCAAGTCTGAATAATAGTCATCCAGCAAATCTTGAATCTCCTGCCAGGCATCGAGTGTCCGACCTGTGGGCAGCCATCCCTTGTTGACAAGGCCCTCAATGGCCTCGTTCGTAGGAACATAAATCGTATAATGATAGTTACCCATTGTCTTGAAGGCGAAGTCCATTGTAGGGTGTCCGTCCACATTGGTGTCTATCATGCCCAAACTGTCGGTGTTGACCAACAAATCCACGAAAGCAGAGAAGTCGGGGTGAGCCACGCTGTCACGCAAGATTGAATAGGGACTCATGTAGGTGCTGATGGGAATGCTGTCCAGCACATAGGAAACACCGTTACCTGACTCGCGCTGGTCGAACGTCGTTTCCTCAGAGACAGGAATCCACCAGCCTTTGGATGCATGATAGGAACCGGCAATGCCCGTCACCTTGTCACCTTCGAAACGCACCTTGATGGGTCCGCCTGCCTTGTTCAGGTAGATCTCCTGGTCAGGATGGAAGGTCTGTACGCCACGGAGGCCGTGCACGATAATCAGATTATCCAACAGGTCTTGCAAACGGTTGTTCACCAATCCTAAGCCGCCAGCAGAAGCCGTAGCCGCCGGTTGTACTGTTGCCGGCTTATCTGTCACCACCATAGCGCCGCCGGTCGTATCCACAGACATGGCCTGTGCACGAACAGGGAAAATCGTGTTTTCGCCATCGAGATAATAGCGGTAGGCAATGGGCTTCTTTTCATATAATGAATAAGGATCAATGCAGTTGAAGCCTTCAGGGCTGGATGCGAAAGCAGCATCTTTCGGGAGCATAAGCGTATAGGTGCTACCCATTGAATTGACATAGGCACGGTACTCATTCAGCGTCCAGTAATACTGCTCATAATTCGAGTCGTAGCGTTTATCTGCAATCATCTGGTGCATGATGGCCAAGTCTTCATCTGAGCGCAATACTGCAGGGAAGAACACGGATTGGTGTTCTGGAGCCACAAAGACTTTACCCAACTGGTACACCACGCCGTTGCAGGCCATGAAACAACGTTCAACGTCACCCGGAACAATGCCCATGTCTTCAGCTGCCGTATTCTTGACCGAGCCGAACTTGCTCGGTGTTGAACTTGTGAAGCTGTTCTGCATACAGTTGTTCAAGAAAGGTAATACCACGTCATCCGGCACGTTACGCCAGTCATAGCCATATTTGGCACCGATGGCAGCACCTTCGCCATGAAGATATTCCTCCATCCACTCGTTGGTCGGAACCAACATAGCACCACCGTCGTTCTGGAAGGTAATATCGGTGTTACCCGTTTGAGGGCGATATCGGTTCCATCCCGGATCCATCGCAAGCGTTGTAGATACCACGCGACCTGTTTCCGATATCTTGTTCAGGGCATTGTCTTTATGGCCTTGGTTAAAATAACGCTTCACGAACAAAGAATCACGCTTCCCGTCCATCACCTGTACTGTCCACAATTCAGGATAGCTGAAACGGTCCAACAGTTCACTGAAAATTGACATCTGAGGTTCACGGTGGATAATTTCGGCCATGTTCGGCAATTGCTCAGGAACCTCCTCCAACACATGAATGTAACCATTCTGGCAAGTCACATCCTTCTCAACTACTTTCAGTCCATTGATATAAGCAGAATTACCTACGTCCGAGGATTTACCGTTCGACAACTTCATGAGGTCTTCGCTTGTCAGATCATTCTTGGTCATGAAATCCGGAAGGAAATGCACCATCGGAGTCGAATAGTTATCCTTAAATATCTTGATGCTCGCGCGATCGCGGACAGCGCTCCAATAGTCAATCTGCTCACCCGTCGTCTTGTCCACGCGAGCAGGATTTAGCTTCGGAAACTCGCTTGCCATCATCACGGGGATAGAATCCAGGACATCCACACGTGAAGCACGTCGCAGACACGCGCCCTCGGTAGGAGGATCACCTGGCAAGTTGCTTAGCAACTCTATCAGATAGGCATTGTTGATCATCGCCCCTTTCAGGAGATTCTTCTTCTCCGATTTGGGCAGTTGCTTCACACTGGTGAAACCTCGCTTGCTCAAGTAGCGGTTCCACGCGTCGTCGTCAGCTACGAACATCGTCATGCTGCCTGTTCGGCTCAGCATCTCACGATAGTTCGCATCTGCGAGGTCTGGGTCGTTGATGAGATCCAGCGTCTGCTGGAAATTTCCACGATTCTCCAGTTCCTCGTAAACGCTGCTTCCCAACCACGACGGCATACCTGTCAATAATTCATCTTGACACGATGAAAAGACAAGCGTACCGCCCAGCAGCACGAAAGCAGCACAAGCACAACTTGCGCCTCGCACAAGTCTTCGCTTTGCAATACTGTTATTCATGTACGTTTTTAAGATATTGAATGAGTTGATTTCCTTTTGGTTATCGTAAGATTGTCACCATAAAACGATGAAAGTGTAGTCTATACACCCCTTTCGTTTTTCGCAGCGAATTTATAACATTATTTCAGAACGCTAAGCATTTTTTTATTAAAAAGTTTTCAATTTGTGTTGCATAACATAAATATCAATGCTGAAAGACTCCCCTCCTCCATCACCAAACGTTCAAAAAGCACTATTATATCGTTTCTACCCCACGACTCAACAACCTGTTTTTTCCTGAAAAACCCTCAATCCCTCACCTTTTTAGGTAATCGTCTGAAAGAAACAGGTTTGCAGGTGAGGAATTGGTGAGGGATAGGTGAGGGATGGTGAGGGATTGCATTTTTTTCAGCTTCAGGACTCAATCCCTCACAATCCTCCACCAATCCCTCACCAAAATCTCACCCGTAATGCATTGTTTCACAAATCAATGGCTAAAAAGGTGAGGGATTGAGGGATTTTTGGCTAAAAAGCCATGTATAGAGGGTGGAGCAAGTAGTGACAAGACCATTTATGCAGAACGTGTACTCCTTACTGGTAGAAGGTGTACACGTTCCAGTCAAACCGTGTTCATGTCCACGGTCTCAGATGCTCCATTCGGGAGCTTGTTGTGTAAGAATTCAGTTGTTCACTATTTCAAATGAATCGGCATCCTCCAACACCGGGAACTTGGCCTCATAATGGCGCAGGAAGGGGATGTCGATTTCTGCCGATGCGGCCCACTCCGTCTTGTCCGGACAATCCATGATAGTCTCGCCGTAGGGGTGTATGATGGCAGAACGGCCAAAATACTCGCATTGCTGGTCAGTGCCAATGCGGTTGCAAGCTGCCACATAACATTGATTTTCAATGGCACGAGCACGGATAAGTGTACGCCAGGCCGTATCGCGACTAATCGGGAAATTGGCCGCATAAAGAATGCAGTCATAGTCGCCGCGTTGGCGTGACCACAAGGGATAGCGCAAGTCATAGCACACTTGCAGCAGGAAGCGCGCGCCCCGCCATTCCACGATGACGCGCTCGTGGCCAGACGTATATTGCTTGGCCTCGCCACCATAGGCAAAGAGGTGACGTTTGTCGTAGCAGGTCACTGTGCCGTCGGGACGTACGAAATGCAACCGGTTGTAGCAGTGTCCTCCGTCTTCTGTGGCAATGCTGCCCACAACGGCTGCATCCAGTTCCTTTGCCTTGGCTTGCATCCAAGCCAGAATACGAGGTTGCTCGTCAACAATATCATAGGCGACATTGTTCAGTCCCGTGGCAAACATCTCCGGAAGAAGCAGGAGATCCGTGCGAGGCAGTGTTTGGATCAAAGTATCCAGATGAGCCAGATTATGATCAACCTGGCACCAAGCAATGTCGTGTTGTAAAATGGTTACTTGCATAATAGAGCGGACTGATTAAACGTTTGTGCTACATTTTGGCTGCAAAATTAGCATTTATTTCGCACAAATATAGCATACAACTCAAAAAAGTTGTACTTTTGTCACGCATTATTTACAAAAATCAAATAAAAACAGTATCATGAACCGAGAAATTGACTTGAGCGTCAGCGCTTACGGCATCACTCGTCCACTCGAGTATGATTTAGCCATCCTGCCATGGGGCGCTACGGAACCACACAACCTCCATCTCCCCTACCTCACCGATGCCATCCTCTCCCACGACGTGGCCGTTGATGCCGCTCAGATGGCATTAGAGCAATATGGAGTGCGCGCGATGGTGCTGCCATCTGTCATGATGGGTGCCCAGAATCCTGGCCAGCGAGACCTGAAATTCTGCATCCATTACCGCTATGAGACACAGCGTGCCATCCTTACAGACATCGTCGCCTCATTGCATCATCAAGGGTTACGAAAGCTATTGATTGTCAATGGTCACGGAGGCAATTCCTTCAAGAGCATGATTCGTGACCTCGCCGTGGATTATCCAGATTTCATCCTCCTTTCAAGTGAATGGTACACCGTCCTTCCTGGAAAAGATTGGTTTGACGCTCCTGGCGACCATGCCGATGAACTGGAGACCTCTGTCATGATGCACTACCACCCTGAACTGGTACGCCTTGAAGAAGCAGGCTCTGGCGATGCCCGTCCGTTCGCATTGCAAAGTCTGCTCGAGAAAGTGGCTTGGCTGCCAAGGCATTGGACGAAGGTGACCGACGACACGGGCATTGGCAATCCCCGTCTCGCGACTGCCGAAAAGGGTCATCGCTTTGCCGAAGCCGTTGCCAGGAAATATGCCTTCCTGCTGAAAGAACTGGCCTCTGTCAAGGACGCAGACGACATGTATGAACGGTCATAAAATGACAAACGACTGCATCATTATCCGTGGCGCGCGGGAAAACAACCTGAAAGATGTCTCTCTGATAATCCCCAAACACCAGATCACCGTCTTCACGGGAGTATCAGGTTCGGGAAAAAGTTCATTGGTCATGGACACCATCGCCGCCAAGTCGCGGCGTGAGCTGAACGACACCTTCCCCACCTTCGTACAGCAATACCTCCCGAAGTACGGACGTCCTCATGTTGACGCCATTGAGAACTTGCCCATCGCCATTGTCATCGATCAGAAGAAACCGGCACAAAATTCACGTTCGACCGTAGGCACATACACCGACATCTACGCACTGCTGAGACTCCTCTTCTCGCGTGTCGGCAAGCCATTCGTCGGTTATGCCGAAAGTTTCAGCTTCAATCATCCAGAAGGCAGCTGTCCACGTTGTTCGGGTCTCGGCGAAATCCGTGAACTGGACATCCACAAACTCGTGGACTTCGACAAGAGCCTGAACGACGAAGACACCATCCATTACATCGCTTTCGGCAAAGGCGGATGGCGATGGATACGCTATGCACACAGTGGCCTCTTTGATCTCGACAAGAAAATCCGCGACTACACACCCGAAGAGCTGGACCTGTTCCTCAACAGCCCGCAAATCAAGCTCAAGAATCCGCCGGCCAACTGGCCAAAGACGGCCAAGTACGAAGGGCTTATTCCACGTATGTATCGCAGCATCATCAATTCCGAAGAAGGTTTGCTGCACGCTTCTGTGCTGAACCCGATGTTGCGAATGGGCACTTGCCCTGACTGTGGAGGCTCGCGCGTATGTGAAAGAATAAGGTCATGCAGGATCGAAGGACTCAACATCGCCGAAGTACGTGCCATGAGCATCACACGGCTGAATGGTTGGATTCAGAGCATTGCATCCCCTTTGGCCGTGGATTTGAAGGATGCCATTGGCGCACGTCTGACGGCTCTGGAAGAAATCGGTCTTGGCTATCTGAGTCTTGACCGAGCTGTCGGCACGCTTTCAGGTGGCGAAGCTCAACGCTGCAAGATAGCCAAATATATCAACTCATCTCTTTCCGATGTCCTCTACATTCTGGATGAACCCAGCGTGGGACTGCATCCGCGTGACATAGAACTGATGAAACACAGTGTACGACGTCTGCGCGACGCAGGCAACACCGTCCTTTTGGTGGAACATCACCGCGAGATGATTCGCATTGCCGATCACATCGTGGATATGGGACCAGGGCCAGGTATCGATGGCGGTCATATCGTGTTTCAAGGCACGTATGAAGCGTTGTTGAAAAGCGGGACAGCGACAGGCAACTGCCTGAAGGATGCTCTTTCATCCCGTCAAATGGATTCCTCTTCTTTCCTAACAAGACGCGCGGAAGGTGAATCTGCTTTTTCCTTTACAGCCTCGCTCCACAATCTCCATGAAGTATCCGTTCGTCTGCCGATGAACTGTTTTGCCGTGGTCGCCGGTGTTGCCGGTTCTGGCAAGAGCTCTTTGATGGAATGTTTCCGGCGTGCATATCCAAAGCCAGAGGATGTGGTCTATATCAGTCAGAAAAATATTGGTGTCAGCCTGCGTTCTACTCCTGGCACCTACATGGACGTGGCCTCCGACATCCGCAAGCGTTTTGCCAAAGCCCATCATCTGAAAGAAGCCTATTTTACATTTAATGGTGCCGGCGCTTGCCCTGTCTGCGGCGGCAAAGGGGTCGTTATCTCCGAAATGGCCTTCATGGACAACATCGAAACTGTCTGCGAAGCATGTGGAGGGCTGAGATTCAACAAAGAAGCGCTTGAATATAAGATCAAGTCAGGTGACAAGGAAGCCAACATCGCCCAGGTCTTTGACCTCAGCGTCCGTCTGGCAAGCGAATTTTTCCGTGGCACATCCATCGAAGAGAAACTGCGTCCGCTGATGCGCGTTGGCTTAGGTTACCTGCATCTCAACCAAGCTTTGTCCACCCTTTCTGGCGGTGAGCTGCAACGTCTAAAAATGGCTTCCTACCTTGGTGAACGCGGAAAGATTTTCATCATCGATGAACCTACAGACGGTCTGCATTTGCGCGATGTACACCGCATTATCGGTCTCATTCGCGAACTCGTCGAAGAAGGCAATACGATTTACGTCATTGAGCATCACACAGATGTCATACGTGCAGCCGACTACGTCATTGAGCTCGGACCGGGGGCAGGAGAGAATGGTGGACAAATCATCTTCACAGGAACACCCGAAGAGATGGCACACAGTTCCATGTCCGTCACGGCACCCTACCTCTGAACCCCCCCATTATATACTTACATTTTCATGATTGATATGACAGACGAAAAAGACATTTTCAACCGAACAGAACGACTCGTGGGCAAGGCAATCCTGGAGGAAATCTCGCGAAAGCAAGTCATCATCTTTGGCATTGGCGGTGTCGGCAGCTGGTGTGCTGAGAGTCTTGTGAGAAGTGGCATCAGACAACTGACCATCGTCGATGCCGACAACGTGTGCGCTACGAACGTCAACCGACAAAGCATGGCAACCATGAAAACCATCGGAATGGTAAAGGTAGATGCCTTGAAATCAAAGTTATTAGACATAAACCCTCAAGCAGAGATTAAAGCAATAAAAGGAGTTTACAAGGCCGAAACACGTGACGACTTTCAGCTGGAAAGATATGACTATGTCGTGGATGCCATCGATAGCTTGGAGTGCAAGAAGGAACTGATTCTTCACGCCACATCATTGCCCTCACATGTAAAATTCTTTTCCTCAATGGGCGCAGCTTTGAAAATGGATCCGACACTGGTGGAGGCCGATGAATTCTGGAACGTAAAAGGTTGTCCGTTGGCTCGTGCCTTGCGACAGAAGTTCAAACGTGCTCACATGTTCCCCAAACGCAAATTCCAAGTGGTCTATTCGCCCGAAGTGCTGCCCAACTTAGGGCAAGATGTTGTCAATGACACCACTGCCGATATAGGACCAAAAGCTTCCATCAACGGCACAATGGCGCATATCACGGCCATTTTCGGGTTCACGTTGGCAGGTCTCATCCTACAAGATATTTATCAAAAAGGGCTATAAGCTGACCTACTTTCGCACGCGTTTACCTTTTTTAGCGTTTATTATTCGCAAATTCGGCGTCTTTGCACTACCTTTGCACGCGAAAACGACACATAACTTAACATTATCATTCTATTCACTATGACAAAAAGTGCATTGCAAATCGCACGGGCTGCCTATCAGCCCAAGCTTCCAAAGGCCTTGCAAGGCCCAGTAGCAGCCAAGGAAGGAGCTGCCACACAGAGCGTTGGCGATCAAGCCAAAATTAAAGAACTCTTCCCCAACACCTATGGACTCCCTGTCATCGAGTTCGAGGCTGGAAAGGCACAACAGTATGAGCCCATTAACGTGGGTGTCATTCTTTCCGGCGGTCAGGCTCCTGGCGGACACAACGTCATCAGCGGTCTTTTCGACGGTGTAAAGAGCATCAATCCCGAGAGCAAGCTGTATGGTTTCATCCTCGGCCCTGGTGGTCTTGTTGACCACAAGTACATGGAATTGACAGCCGACATCATCGATGAATATCGTAATACAGGTGGCTTCGACATCATTGGCAGCGGACGTACCAAGCTGGAGAAGGAAGAACAGTTCGAGAAAGGCATCGAGATTCTGCGTGAGCTGAACATCAAAGCCCTTGTCATCATCGGCGGTGATGACAGCAACACCAATGCCTGCGTGCTGGCTGAGTATTACGCAGCCAAGAAGTATGGCGTACAGGTCATCGGCTGTCCAAAGACCATCGACGGCGACCTGAAGAACGAGCAGATCGAAACCAGTTTTGGCTTCGACACCGCCTGCAAGACTTACAGCGAGCTCATCGGCAACATCCAGCGCGACTGCAACAGTGCCCGCAAGTACTGGCATTTCATCAAACTCATGGGTCGTAGCGCCAGCCACATCGCTCTCGAATGTGCCCTGCAGACACAGCCCAATATCTGCCTCGTCAGCGAAGAGGTGGAACAGAAGGAAATGAGTCTCGACGACGTTGTCAACTACATTGCTGACATCGTTGCCGCACGTGCTGAACAAGGAAACCACTTCGGCACTGTGCTGATTCCTGAAGGCCTTATCGAGTTCATCCCTGCTATCAAGAAGCTTATCAAGGAACTCAATGAAGTCCTTACTGATCCCACTACGGGTGAACCGCGTGAGTTCGAAAGCCCCGAGGCACAAATCGATTTCGTCAAGAAGAACATTGCCAAGGACAATCTTGCCGTTCTCAACAGTCTTCCCGAAGATGTGGCACGCCAGCTCTGCCTCGACCGCGACCCTCACGGCAATGTGCAAGTCTCTCTGATCGAGACCGAGAAGCTGCTCAGCCGCATGGTAGCCAAGAAACTGAAGGAAACAGGTCGTGCTCCAAAGTTCAGCACACAACACCACTTCTTCGGTTACGAAGGACGTTGTGCTGCCCCCTCCAACTACGATGCCGATTACTGCTACAGCCTCGGTTACAACGCCAGCCGTTTGATTGCTAACGGTAAAACAGGTTACATGAGCATCATCAAGAACACGACGGCACCCGCTGCAGAGTGGATTGCCGGTGGCGTGCCCATCACCATGATGATGAACATCGAGCGCCGCAATGGTGCCGACAAGCCCGTCATCCGCAAGGCTCTCGTGGAACTGGACGGTGCACCCTTCAAGTTCTTCGCTTCACATCGTGAGGAGTGGGCAAAGAATACATCCTATGTCTATCCTGGTCCCATCCAGTACTTTGGTCCTACCGAGGTCTGCGACCAGACGACCAAGACCTTGCAGCTTGAACAAGCCAAGTAACAATACGAAATCCAATAGCAAACGCGCGGCTTCGGACTCTGCCTCAAAGCAGAAAACCACGAAGTCGCGCGCTTCCACGACACGGCATTCCCACAGCCAAAGCCGAAAGAAAACGAACTCGGTTTCGCGGTGGAGAAGGTTGCCATCTCGTGCGATGATGTTCACGATTATTGCCGGCATAGGATTGGCAATAGCCTTGTATGTCTTCGTACTCATCCACTTTTTTGTCGATCCCTTCTCTTTCCGTTGGAAAGCTATTTACGGCGATGGCGTCAACCCCGACGGATACGAAGTGAGAGGCATCGACATCAGTCATTATCAAAGCCGCATCGACTGGCCACGCTTACGCAACGCCAATATCAATGGACAACCCATCCGTTTCGTCTTTATCAAAGCCACGGAAGGATGCACGCTCATAGACGAGAACTTTAATGAGAATTTCTATCAATCTCGCAGGAACGACCTGATAAGAGGTGCCTATCATTTCTTTCTGCCTTCTGCCGATGCCCGCAAGCAAGCAGAATTCTTTCTGCGTCAAGTGCATCTCGAAGCAGGCGATCTGCCACCCGTGCTGGACGTGGAGAAACAAACGCCTCTCTCGCCCGAAGGCTTGCGCAAGGCGGTCAAACAATGGTTGCAGGTCGTCGAAAAACACTACGGCGTGAAACCTATTATTTACACCGGTTACCGCTTCAAGCAACAATTCTTGAGCGACTCGACGTTTAACTCATATCCCTATTGGATTGCCCACTACTACATTCAGGAATTAGAGTACAAAGGACCTTGGATGTTCTGGCAATATACTGATGTTGGTCATGTTGACGGCATCAACGGCTACGTCGATTGCAATATCTTCAACGGTGATTTGCAACAACTCCATGCACTCACCATCAAGGAAGAAGACATCGACCAGATTGGTCTTTGAAATAACAAAACAATGAAAAGATTCGTTTTCCTAAACCTCTTGCTGCTGACGGTCAGTCTTTCTGTCAGCGCACAATCAACACAACTCAAATACAGCGATTTCGACAGCTGGATTACACGCGACATCAAAGAAAGTATCATCATAGGAGGCAAGAAACAAGAACTCTACGAGATTGGTCCAACCGGGACATGGGATGGCAAGAAGCCCTACACGAATCAGGGTGGTTCGCCGTGGGCAAACAGCAACATCATGGCCAAGGTGGCGGGAGTCGTCAAGACCAACGTTTCCGTCTATCCAGAGCCCCGTGGTGATGGCCAGTGTGTCAAAATGGTTAGCCACATCGTTGGCGTGAAAGTGCTCGGCTTGGTCAACATCCACGTTCTTGCAGCCGGATCTATCTATGTGGGCAAGATGCTCGAACCCATTACCAGCAGTTCCAATCCCTTTGGATATCTCGACTATGGCATTCCTTTCACGCAGAAACCGAAAGCCGTGCAATTTGACTACAAAGTGAAACTCTCCGACAAGCCCGACCGCATCCGTCAGACGGGATTCAGCCCCGTCAAGAGAATACCAGGAAAGGACATGCCCGGCATGATTCTTCTCCTTCAGAAACGTTGGGAAGACGAGAAAGGCAATCTATATGCCCGTCGCATCGGCACCGTTTTCCATCGCTTCGGGAAAGATACCGATTGGGTCAACGGCGCACAGTTCGAGATTCACTATGGCGACATCACCCATGAATCTTTCTTTCAGCCCTATATGAACCTCTTCTCTGGAGGCGACGACCAGAAGTATGCCCTCAACAGCAAAGGAAAAATTGTCCCTGTCAAGGAAGTGGAATGGGGCACGGCTGATGACACTCCTACTCACCTCTGCCTTCAGTTTGCCAGCAGCTTCGGCACAGCATACGTGGGGGCTGTCGGAACAACGTTATGGATTGATAACCTCAAGCTCATCTACTGATGCAAACTCCTTATTATCTCCTCGAAGAAGACAAACTGCGTCGCAACCTCAGCCTCATTCGTGATGTTGCCGACCGTTCTGGTGCAGAAATCATCTTGGCTTTCAAGGCATTTGCTCTTTGGAAGACCTTCCACATCTTTCGCGAGTATATCCACGCCACCACGGCTTCCTCACCTGATGAAGCTCGTCTTGCCCTTGAGGAATTTGGCACGCCAGCTCATACCTACAGCCCGGCCTACACCGAACGAGACTTTCCCGAAATTCTTCGCTGTTCTTCCCACATCACGTTCAACTCGTTGTCGCAGTATCGGAGATTCAGGACTTGTGGAGAGTCCGTGTCTTTCGGCCTTCGCGTCAACCCCGAATACAGCGAGATAGAAACCGAGCTCTATAACCCCTGTGCTCCAGGCTCACGCTTTGGTGTCCTTGCCGAGGACCTCCCACGTCCAGAAGACTTCCCTGCCGACATAGAAGGCTTCCACATCCATTGCCATTGCGAGAGCGGTGCCGATGTTTTCGCGCGCACGCTCGTACATATAATAAATAAATTCTCTCCTTGGTTTTCCCGTCTCAAGTGGATTAACTTTGGCGGTGGCCACCTCATGACCCGCAGGGATTATGACGTGGAACTTCTCGTCCAAACCTTGCGCGATTTCCATATCCGCTTCCCCCATCTACGTATGATTCTTGAACCTGGAAGCGCCTTTGCATGGCAGACAGGTCCCTTGGTCGCCTCCATTGTGGATATCGTCGAGAACCACGGAATCAAGACGGCCATCCTCGATGTCAGTTTCACATGCCACATGCCCGACTGCCTCGAAATGCCCTATCATCCAACCATTAAGACCCGCATATCTTCCCAATCTTCTGAAGAGGTGGACTATATAACTGCTCAACTTCTGGATTCCGACCTCTCTGAACATTCTTCTTGTCTTTTCTGTAAGACTTTGGACAAGGCTCCATATCCCTACCGCCTCGGAGGCAATTCGTGTCTTGCAGGCGACTTCATGGGCACATGGCTTTTCCCCCACCCTCTTCACGTAGGCGACGAGATTATTTTCGAGGACATGATTCACTACACCACCGTCAAGACGACTACTTTTAACGGCGTCCATCATCCCAGCATCGCTTTCAAGCGTCTCGACGGCACCATTGAATTGCTTCGTGAGTTCCGTTACAAGGATTATAGAGACAGAATGGATTAAGCATATTCTGGTGAACACTTACCCACAAATTCACGTATGGGTGGTCGCAAAAACAAAAAAAATGCATGGTCGATGAAAAAAAACAAAAAAACGCTTGCCAATTCAAGAAAAAGCTGTACCTTTGCACCCGCAAACGAGATTTGCAGACGATAATTGACTTCTTGAACAACTAAATAGGATGATGCGGCAATAGCTCAGTTGGTAGAGCACGACCTTGCCAAGGTCGGGGTCGCGAGTTCGAGTCTCGTTTGCCGCTCTCATCTACGAGGAAAACTTTACAGTCATGTAGAGCCTGCCCAGGTGGCGGAATGGTAGACGCGCTCGTTTCAGGTGCGAGTGTTGAGAGACGTGCAGGTTCGAGTCCTGTTCTGGGCACTGAGTCGGACAGTAAAGTATGACCTCACCATGGAGAGGTGGCGGAATTGGTAGACGCGCTACTTTGAGGGGGTAGTGTCGATTATGACGTGGGAGTTCGAGTCTCCTCCTCTTCACAACAATAGTTGTTCAAGAATAAACGAAGAAACATCAGCATTACTGCTGGTGTTTTTTTGTATTTATATATGTACGGAACAATGTCCTTATTTATTCTTTTGCCCGTTTAGGTGAAAAAGTAAAAGAAATATTAGGTTGTTTCGTTTAAATTCGTTACCTTTGCACCGCATAACACTTACAAACCATAAATATTAACCATTATGAGCAGCAGACAAAAGCGCTTCTTCTTGCAAGAGAGTGAGATTCCAACACAGTGGTACAACATCCAGGCAGACATGGTCAACAAACCCATGCCTCCTCTCCATCCCGGAACCAAACAGCCGCTAAAGGCCGAAGATCTCTTCCCCATCTTCGCCGAAGAACTGGCACGACAGGAACTGAACCAAACCGACGCATGGATAGACATCCCGGAACCCGTGCTCGAAATGTACAAGTACTACCGTTCTACCCCACTCGTCCGGGCATACGGATTGGAAAAGGCATTGGGCACGCCCGCACACATCTATTTTAAGAACGAGAGCGTCAGCCCTGTAGGTAGTCACAAACTGAACTCGGCTCTGCCACAGGCCTACTACAACAAGATGCAGGGTGTAACGAACATCACCACAGAAACAGGTGCAGGCCAGTGGGGGGCAGCCCTTTCCTACGCCGCCAAGGTATTCGGACTTGAATGTGCTGTTTATCAGGTGAAGATTTCGTATAATCAGAAACCTTATCGTCGTAGCATCATGCAGACCTTTGGTGCCACTGTGGAAGCATCGCCCTCGATGTCCACCCGTGCCGGCAAAGACATCATCACCCGCGATCCGATGAACCAAGGCTCGCTCGGCACAGCCATCAGTGAAGCCATTGAATTGGCTATGAGCACGCCCAACTGCAAGTACACGCTCGGATCTGTTTTGAATCACGTAGCATTGCACCAGAGCATCATCGGCTTGGAAGCTGAAAAGCAGATGGCTATGGCCGGTGAGTACCCCGATATGGTGATTGCCTGCTTCGGTGGCGGTTCCAACTTCGGCGGCGTGGCCTTCCCCTTCATGCGTCACAATATTCTCGAAGGAAAAAAGACTCAGTTCATAGCAGCCGAACCCTCTTCCTGTCCGAAGCTCACACGCGGTGTGTTCCAATATGACTTTGGCGACGAAGCTGGCTATACCCCCTTGTTGCCCATGTACACGCTTGGACACAACTTCATGCCTGCCAACATCCATGCCGGCGGTCTCCGTTATCATGGTGCCGGTGTCATCGTCAGTCAGCTTCTGAAGGACGGATACATGAGTGCTGTTGATATTCCACAGCTCGAAACCTTTGAGGCAGGAACGCTCTTCGCACGTGCAGAAGGCATCATCCCAGCCCCCGAAAGCAGCCACGCCATCGCTGCCACCATTCGCGAGGCTCTCAAGTGCAAGGAAACGGGCGAAGAAAAAGTCATCCTCTTCAACCTCAGCGGTCATGGGCTCATCGACATGAGTGCCTACGACCAGTATCTTTCTGGCAACCTCCAGAACTATGAGGTGACCGACGAACTGGTGGCCGAAAACATCGCCAAGCTCGAAAAGGTCCTCTGATTTTCAAGGAATCATTCTGCGTGGACGGAGTTTTTTACTTCGTCCACGCTTGATTTTTGTATGCACGAAAGAAGGTCTATTCCATCAACATTCATCATCAAGCATCTTACAATCTACTGCCAAAAGAACCAGAAATGACATTGAAATGATTGAAAAAGCAGGATTATTGCATAATTCTTACACCGAACTCACGTTAAAAAACACGTTTCATCCCACATCTCTTCGCGATTTTCGGTGAACGTATAGACGAGTCGGTGAGAAGGTGTACACCTTCCGACATTATTATGCATACACCCGTAAATTGCCAAAAAAAGCCTCAATCCCTCACCGATAGCGATAAGAAGCAGACTATGAGATATTTACAGGTGAGGGATTGGTGAGGGAATGGTGAGGGATGGTGAGGGTTTTCTCCATCGAGAGTAAAAAACGACTATCAAGAAGACGAAAAACAGCAAACGAAGGTACTTAACTTGCATTATTCATGAAGATTTAATCACTTTTTATAAGACACGAATTACCATTACTGAGTCCACTTGAAAAAGTCTATATATATGCTTTTGCCCTTTCAGGGCGCGTTTGTTGGGCGCATACGTACCCAGGGCGATGCCCTGGGCTGACTGCTTGCTGCCCTTTCAGGGCGTTTCGTTGCTGTTTGTTCATTCTTGCAAAACTTGATTAATGAGCCCACTTTAAAAAGTCCTGACAGGTCTGTAAGCCCTTAGCCCAGGGCAACACCTTGGGTCATAATCAACAGGTTATGATTCGCCCTGCAAGGGCAAAAACGTTCGTTTTAACTTTTTCAAGTGGACTCATTAATTGAGCCCACTGTAAAAAGTCCTATGCTCGGCCCAAAGGAACGCTCCACACATGAAGAAAGGGCTATAAACGCCGAAACGCCCCAACGGGGCAGAAAGCACTCAGCCCAGGGCAGCGCCCTGGGTACGTATGCACCCAACAATCTCGCCCTGTAAGGGCAGAAGCACTCATTTTGACTTTTTAAAGTGGGCTCATTTATTTATTTAACGAATTATTAGTATCCGCTAAAAAAAGCGGAAAGTCCAATAAGCACATAGCCCAGTTGGGGCGCTTCGTTGCTGCGTATTCAGACATCTGAAACTTGATTTTTGTAGCTGATTATCGAATGCTTTCTGCCTCATTCTCATTTGGTTAATGCCAATCCCTCACCTCCCCTCACCAATCCCTCACCAATCCCTCACCTGCAAATGCCTTTCTTTCAGTTGATTATGGCATTCGGTGAGGGATTGAGGGATTTATTGGAAAAATGAAGGGAGGTGGGTATTGCAGCAGTGAACTCTTTCATGAAAACAGAAGATTGCTGCATCGATGTGGCGCTTCGTTACTGCGTTTGTAATTCGTCACTTTGCACTGCGTATTCATTCTTCCGATACTTGACTTAATGAATAGAACACGCTCACGAAAACGACGGTATTTCTACGCTTCGACTGTTCAAAAAACACTAATTACAGGTGACGGACTCGAAGAGACGCTTACACGACGGATTGAACGTTGAAAATGAGCTGAAATGGAGAGGCGATATTTGGCAATTATAGGACAAAACCTTACCTTTGCACCCGTAATCCAGCATTTCCTCGTGTACCACATCACTATTTTCTAACATTTTCCTTTCCTTTTTTATTGTAATCAAAACTTTTCCTTACCTTTGCGGCAGTAAGCAAACAAAATCGTTTCACCCCAAGCCTAATCAATAATCTTTCATTATGAAGAAACTATACCTTTTAATGCTGACCCTGTCTGTGGCAGCCAGCACCCTCGCCGAGGAAGTGCAAATTGGAGAACTGTGGTATGATGTAATAGTGGAAACTAAAACAGCCACGGTCATCCAATGGAAGAACGATATCTACTACAGTGGCGATATTGTGATTCCAGAATCCGTAGAATACAAAGGAGTCACATGCAATGTCGATAGCATTGGAAAAGGGGCTTTCTCTGATTGCGACGGCCTAACTTCCGTGACGATTGGCAACAGCGTGACAAGCATAGGAGAAGGGGCTTTCTATGATTGCGATAGCCTGACTTCCATCACCATTCCAAATAGCGTGACAAGCATCGGAGTATATGCTTTCGCCAATTGCAATGGTCTGACTTCCGTAACGTCCTACATTCAGAATCCATTCAACATTTCGAGTTATGTCTTTAATGGCATCAACCCCTCTTGCATTCTCTACGTTCCTGCTGACACGAAGGCACTTTATGAGCAGACGGATGGGTGGCTTTATAACTTCAAAGAGATTGTTGAAATGTTTGAGGAATTTGATGTGGCTCTCAACGCCAACACGGGAAATTGGACAACATCACCGACCAATACTTATCATTCTCAGTGGGCAACGACAGCGATGAACCCTCAAGTGACCTTAGATTGTAGCTATAACAATATGCTCTATTGGGATGGCGAGAACATCGGTCTTTGGAGTGGTGTCGCTTCAAACACGAGCATGACTTGCGACTACACCATATCCGTTCCAGAAGGTTATCGCATCTCGGGACTTAGCTTTGACTTCACATGTGGAACCGAGGAAGGAGTCACAGTTACCCACGGCAATCTCTCTGCAACGAGTCAGAATCCAGAGGACAATGCACACTTCGAATTGTCGGGGTTACAAGATAGCTCATCCGTCCGTCTCACGGTCAGCACCACTGGTGCCAACAACTGTTTTGTCCAAACCAAGAACTTCCACGTTATTGTTGTGAAGAACTATGATGTAGCGACCTTGCCGCTCATCACAGATTGCAACCAACTCAGTTCGCCTTGGACAGAGCCCGCGGAAGGCGACCTCTGCAATCTGTTGGATGACAACATCGCAACATTCTGGCACAGCAACTGGTCGGGTGGCTCTGTGGATAACCATACGCATTACCTGCAAGTGGAGTTGGTGGAACCCGTCGATGATGACATCATCATGCAGATTACCAGACGCCCCGTAACCAACGACCACATCACGCTTTGGAGTGTCTATGGCAGCAATGACCCAGAAGCAGCTGATGAAGCTTGGTTGGAGTTGGCCACTTTGGAAACGCCGTATGGAACGAACACCGAAACGCTCCAATCTGCACCGTTCAATACACAACATTGCCGATACCTTCGTTTCTACATCGATGCCACCACGACAGGACGCGGTTATGGACACTTGAGCGAGTTCCAGCTCTATACAGTCATGAAGGATGTGGATGCTCCAGCATATTACACAGACGAACAAGGTATCATTTACGCCCGTCGTACGGAAGCAGAGAATGGATATGCCATCACTTACGAAGTAACTGGCTTCGATGCCAATCGTCTGGCCAACGATGTGGTCATTCCCTCCACCGTGAAAGGCTTTGCGATGAAGAGCGTTGCGGAAGAGGCATTGAAGTCGGCCACTTTCGAGACACTGGCCCTTTCGGAAGGCGTAGAACGCATCGGCTTGAACGCATTTAACAGGAATTCCGACCTTAAATCCGTATTCTTGCCCGCCAGTCTTATCAGCATCTCACCGACGGAAGACAATCCTTTCTCTGGCTGTCCATCGCTGACCTCCATCCAAGTGGCAGTTGGCAATCCCGTCTATGATTCCCGCAACAACTGCAATGCCGTCATCGAGACCGCCACGAACAAACTGCTGGCGGGTTGCACCGGCACGGTCATTCCCGATGATGTGACCGCCATTGGCGCGGATGCTTTCTATGGGGCTGGATTCGCGGAATTCACCATCCCCCAACAGATCACAAGCATTGGAGGTATCGCCTTCTGTGAATGCCAAAACCTGACCTCACTCATCTCTTCTATCACGGAACCCTTTGACATTCCAGGGGATGTTTTCGCATACATCAACAGCGAGTGCGTACTCAAAGTACCTTTTGGCACTAAGCAACTGTATGAACAGACATACGGGTGGTATGGATACTTTGCCGACATCGTGGAAATCTATATGGAGGGTGACTTGGTTCGTCTCCAGATGCTTATTGACTCAGCTACGGTGTTGGCAGACAGAACGATGTTTGAGACCACGCGACAAGAATTGATAACCGCTTCAGAAACGGCGCAACACGTTGTCGATGCACAAGACACTGAGCAGGGCTCAACAGCCTTCAACGCTCTCTTGCTGGCCTATAACGAGGCAAAGAAATCTATCGAAGAATACAATCAGGTCATGCCTCTCATTGAGGAAGCCAATCTCCTGAAAGAAGCCTACCTTTGGGCTCTTGATGAAGACGCTCAACAGGCATGGGACGATTACACGGCCTCTCTACAGCAAGGCTACGCCGGAAAGACGCTCACCAGTGACGAGATAGAACAAATCTGGCCCACCTTCCAGCAAATGCTCAAAGACCCATTGCAAGTACGCTTTGACCAACTCACCTTGATGGCTCAAGACCTGATGAGCTACAACCTGTCTGAAGAACTACGTGACAATTTGAACTATTATCAGTCTGTTGCTACAGATATCATTAACTGGGGTGAGTGGAACTGCGACAATGCTTCTGACGTTCAAAAAAGATATAACGAGTTCCAGAATCAGGTAATGTCAGCATTTGCCTACGTCTATTGGCTCGATCAGCTCACCGACGAGTTGACCGTCGGAAAAGAACTGACAGCCCTCATCGTGAATCCTCACTTTGACAGTGGACAACGAGGTTGGACGGCTGAAAACATGTTCCAAGGTGGTGGCGCATACGACGGATGTGTCATAGATGACAGCTATTACCGCAACGACAGCATCTTCATCGACCGCTTTGCCGAATGCTGGCACGAATCGCAGACACTCGATGATGCACGGCTTTCACAGGATATCGAATTGCCTGCCGGTGTCTATGCCCTCCAAGCAGACATGAAAGCGGTTTGTTTCAATGGAGATGCACAGGTCAACGGCATTTATCTCTTCGCAGTGACCAACGGAAAGGAAGCCTACGTGAAAGTGAACACGCCTGATGACATGCCCACCCGCTTCCGCCTCCTTGTTCAACACGAAGGCGGGCCGCTGACCATCGGTTTCAGGGCAGAGAACACCAATGCCACCTGGATGGCTGCCGATAACTTCCGGCTTTTCGCAGAACAAGCTCCCGACGAAGCAGACATGACCCTCCTCCAAGAAGCCTTCGCACAAATGGGCACCGAAGCATGGGCCGACGCGTGGGACTTCGAAAACAATCCCTATAACCTCTCTGGAGTGACGTTCCAGAACGGACACGTGACCCACATCGACCTCGTCGAAAGAGGCATCACAGGCAACTTCCCTGCACCGTTCTTGAAGTTGCCACAGCTCATCACCCTTGATCTTTCCAGCAACGAATTCACGGGAAATATAGAAGAAGCGCTGGCTTCGCTTGTTGGTGAAGAGCAGACAGCTCCTCAAATGCGAGTCCTCAATATCTCCAATAACCACTTATCCGGAAACATCGGTTCAGTCGGAATCGTCTGTCCAGCCTTGACTCAGCTCGAAGCTGAGCACAACGGATTCCAGACGCTCACCCCTGCCCTGCCCTCTTCCATTACACAACTGAACTTAAAGGAGCAGGTCTTAGATATCGAGGTCGTTTGCGACCTCACAAAAGGGTCTCTGAAAGAGGCTTTCTCAGGAATACCACAGATTCTTACATACGACCATTACAACAATGGCTACACCTCCTTCACATGCAGTTTAGACGACTGGTGGATTGTACTCAACCGTTATGCTGACGACGACAACTATTTCGATGATAGTTGGTATAACTGGAATAAAGCCTTCACAGGTCAAAACAATTCGCTCTTAACAGTTGTCAGCAACTCCGCTGAAACCGAAGGCACAACCTTCAAGATGCGGTTCAGCTTCTCTGAGGGCGATACAGACTTCAACGGACTCGTGGATGTAACTGACTTGCAGAGGATGGTCAACTTCATCATGGCTGGGTCTCCCGTCGAAGACTATTGGTTCAATTTCACCGCTTCCAACCTCTGGCCAGACGAAATCATCAATGTCCAGGACGCCGTGTGTCTCGTCAATAAGATTCTTGACTCCGACAACAACGACCAAAACGGTGCACCTGCTCGTCGTATTCGCGGCAAAGAACAGGAAAAAGCTTCCGCACGTCTATTCTGGCGAGATGGCCAGCTCATCCTCTCCACACCAGAGCCCATCACAGCAGCCGACATCTGCATAGAGACTAACGCCGAGGTGGAATGGCTCATGCAACAGCATGGATTCAGCATGGCTCAACGTTCGAACGACCAACATAAACGTGTCGTAGCCTACTCGATGTCCGGTGCAGAACTCTCAAGTGGAGAAACCGTCATCGCTTGCATTCCCCAGGGAAAGAAAGCTCGCATCACTCATGCGATTCTCTCCAACAGCGAAGCACAGCGTGTCAACATCCGCTACCAAGGCTTAACTGACGAGGTCAACGATATCGACATGGCAGGTCATAACACCAACGTTTACGACCTCAGCGGACGAAAACTATCTAACCGCAAACCGTCCAAAGGCATCTATGTCAAAAACGGAAAGAAAGTCGTCAGATAAGCAAACAAACCTCGTCATTCATCCATCGATAATACTTACCACTATGAATAAATACATCCTTTCTCTTTTCACGAGCCTTTTGACCAGTGTGGTTCCTATGTTGGCTCAGAACGATAATCGCCTTATTGTTCCTGATGTGAAAGCTGTTCCTGGTACAGAAATTCTGGTACCAGTACTCATGGAAAATGCCTCTGATGTGGTGGCCGTTCAATTCACTATCACCGCACCAGAAGACTCTTGGTTAAGCTACAATTCCAGCAATCGCATCACCGACCATGACGTGAGTTTTTCGAATCTGACAGGCAACGATTATATCTGCATGATACTGTCTCCGACCAATGCCGTTTTTTCTCATGCCAGTGATACCTTATTAGTACTAAGGATGAATGTCAACGACACCTTTGAGGAGGGTTCTGTTCATCCTTTTTACTTAAAAGACGTGGTATTGACACTCGCAGACGGAGGTAATTGTCTGACCGAAGCTGTGGCCGGAAAACTGACAGTGCTCAAACGACCCGATTATTGTGTCCTCAATGTCCAAACAGACAAGACCTCCTATCAACCCTCAGAACAGCTCACCGCATCATGGCAAGTACAGAATGTCGGCCAACAACCAACCGTTACCGGATGGCAAGAAGAGCTATACCTCGTTCATGAAAACCCCAGCGCGAACGAAGAAACCATCGGAAATAATGAACTCTACATCGGCATCGGCAGCTCATCTTTCCAAGGAACACTCGAACCCGACGAGGTTGTCAGCCGAACCATCACCGTCGAACTCCCAACCGTGGTTGGAATGAGCGGCAACTGCTATTTGGAAGTAAGACTTTTCCCATTGTCAGGATCGGGAGAAAGTGAACAGCACAAGGACAACAACAAGAGCAGTTCTGCAACCGTCAACGTGGAAAAACAGCTTTGGCTCGATGTGAATTCATCTTCCTTGCCTGAGAACTATCCCGAACCATACGAGTGCTTGCTCACTCGAAGTGGCGACGATTCTAAAGAACAGGTGTTCACCATCACACACACAGCCGACAGTCGTGTAACCCTTCCCACCTCCGTCACGATACCAGCTGGACAGTCTGGCGTGTGGTTTTACATTCAGTTCAACGACAACATAGACTTCGATGGTGACCATCTACTCACAATTACAGCTCAGGGCAACGACTACCCAGCTGCCAATGCCCAACTACTCATCACCGATGATGAGCTTGCCAAACTCTCCATTACCTCGTCTAAAACAGACTTGAATGAGGGTGATCAATTCCAACTCACCATCACCACCAATCATCCTACAGATGAACCGATTGTAGTGGAACTGACAAGTGAGAATACAGCTCGTTTCAACTTACCAAATGAAGTGACAATTCCCGCTGGAGAAAGTAGTGTGACCGTAGATGTGTCCGTTGTCAATGACAATATCCCCGCCATGCCACTCTCTAACGTTTTCCGTGTATCAGCACAACGTCATCAGACTGCAGAAGTTATCGTCATCCTACAGGACGACGACATGCCCGAACTGCAACTCAACCTCACACCCACTCAGGTCAGCGAAGGTGACGGTCTCACAGCCGTTACGGCACAGCTTCGCCGCATTGGAAAAACCGATAACCGAATCAACATCCACGTATCTGACGATTCCAATGGACAACTCTATCTCAATCAAACAGAGTTCGTCATGGAAAGCGGTGTAGAATCACTCCACTTCAATCTCGGTCCCATCGACAACCCAACCGTTGATGGCCAACGCACCTTCAACATCACCGCCTCCGTACATCTCTCTGACTGTAGCTGTAACGTCACCTCTGGTTCACTCGGATCTGTCACAGCTCAGCTCCAGGTCATCGACGATGATGGTCCTACACTCTCCCTGACATCTCCCCTCGCAAACGTCAAGGAAGGGCAAACTTTTGAACTCATCATCACGCGAAACACAGACCCTTCAGAAACCGTCGAAGTGAATCTTAACAGTGACCATGATGACTTCTTTGAGAACTATAATCACATTGTCACCATCCCTGCTGGACAAACCTCCGTCACCATCCAACTTACAGCAAAGAGTAACCAGGTGGCTGGGGATTCACAAACCGTCGTGTTCACCACAGCAACTAACGGGTTCAACAGCGGAACCTGTTATCTTGCTCTCACAGACCAGACCTTGCCCGATCCGACCATCACCCTCCAGCTGTCTGCTGACGAAGCAGAGATTGGTGCTCCTGTTACAGCCACCATTACCGTCACTAACAAAGGTGTCTATCCTATGCCCGCAGGTGTCGATGTCTGTTTCTATTCCTATAACAAGCGCATCTATCTCCAAACCTCACGCGCCTTGGATGTCGGTGAGAGCGAACAGCTCAACTGCAACATAATAATGCCGGAAACCATCGGAACAGCAAGTTTCTATGCCTCTGTGAATGAAACAGCCTCAATCGCAGAACTGAATGCCTCCAACAATCGATCGGCTACCATCTACGTGTCAACAAAAGCGCCTTATACCGTTGACCTCGCTGTGGAAAAGCCTGTCTTACAACAAGGAGAATCCGTACAAATAACGGGACAGCTCTCCGGCAATCGGACGGCCAACCAGCCCATTGAAATTTATGTAATCAATGAGGGTGTGCGCCTCACAAAGCAAGTGAAAAGCGATGGCGACGGACGCTTCTCTTTGACATGGCAACCATACGCCACTCAGTCTGGTCATTTCATCGTCGGTGCTTGTTATCCGGGCGAAAACTTTACCACGGAATTAGGCTCCTTTAATATTTACGGTATTCAGCGAACTGACCTTTCCCCTATCACATGCCAGCCACTTGTTGGCGAGACATTCAACGGAAACATTAGCCTCTCTAATCCTGGTAATCTTGGGCTGACAAGCCTGAAGGTGGAGGTTCTTTCCGTTCCAGAAAACTGCACCGTTCACTTTGAGTTGCAGGATGCCATGACAGCAGGCTCTTCAGCCGTCATGCACTATACCCTGCTCGGTGCTGCACCCAGCCCCGATCCCACAAGCTTTGAAAACATTGACCTCCGCATCACTTCTTCTGAAGGTGCCCGTCTGGAATTTTCCATTGGCTACTATTGCCGTCCATTGTTGGCATCCATCATCGTGACACCTCAACAGCTGACCACGACCATGATCAAGGGCCAATCACGCGATTACCCTATCAAGATCACGAATGTCGGCAAGGGGACGAGCGGCCCCATCAGCCTGTCACTACCCAGCTGGATGAGTTGTGCTACTGGTGAGAATATCGCTTCATTAGAACAAAACGATACGGCCACCATCATCCTACGTTTCACACCCACGAACGATATGCAACTCAACGTCCACAAGACAGGCCAACTGGGCATCAATCTTGTAGATCCCAGTAAGGGCAACGGCACATTTATCAACTATGACATCACACCCGTTTCCGAGGCCAAAGGCACATTAGTGGTGGACGTGACCGACGAAAATACCTACTATACAGCCGAAGCGCCTCACCTTGCAGGCGCGTCCATCGAGGTGAGGAATCCAGTTTCTGATACGCTGGTAGCCAGCGGAACGACCAATGACAGTGGTCTCTTCTTTGCAGACATTCCCGAAGGCTACTACCGCCTCAAGGTGACAGCCGATGGACATGACAGCTACAACAACATTGTCATTGTAGATCCTGGAACTGAAACAGTAAAAGTCGTCTGTCTTAGCATTCAGGCAATCACCATCGACATGAAAATGGAAGAAACGGAATTCGAAGACATTGTAGATATCGTGACCTCAGTGAAATTCGAAACCAATGTTCCTGTTCCGGTGATTCAGATGGATTTCCAGGAAAAAATCAATGCCAACCAGTTGGCAGTAGGCGAATCACTCATTTTCAATGTCACGCTGACGAACACGGGTTTGATTGCCGGCAAAAATGTGCAACTGTTCTTACCTGAACCTTTTGGAGGACTCCGCTTCGAAGCGTTGGGCGAATACTCAGGACTTAAACTAGTTCCCCAACAATCCGTTGTCATTCCTGTCAGAGTGACGCGCATCACACAGGTAACGAGTGCCGACTGCTTTACCACGATAGGTTTACTCTATTACTGGGACTGTGGTAATGAGCTCAAGTCCAACTACTACACTCGTTCTCTCCAAGTCGGATCTTGCTCCCGCTCAACAGGCAGCTTTGCTCATAGCCAGGTTTACTCTGGATACTATGGTGGCATAGGGGGCTGGGGCTCACCCAACGGGTTTTACGGTAATAGTTATTCTGCCTCAGAGTATGCTCCACTTGTCACAGAGATTACCGACTGCCATGATATTCAGGTTGGCGATAACGGAGAAATCATCCACACCGTATGTGCCACCATTTCTTTACAGTTCAGCCAAAAGATGACGATGACACGCCAGGCCTTCCGTGGCACACTGACAATTTACAACGGCAACGACACCATTGCGATGCGTGACGTGAAACTGCATCTCGTGGTAAAAGATGAGAACGAAGTCGTGGCTACGTCACATGAGTTTGAGATTCATGGAGAATCCATCAATGGATTCACGGGCGACGTTAATATCACCAGCGGATGGACACTCGGAGCCAAGGAAACAGGTGTAGCGACAGTGATGTTCATTCCTTCGAAATATGCAGCTCCAGAAGTTCCCAAAAACTATTCCTTCGGCGGTACGGTAACTTACATTGACCCCTTCTCTGGATTAGAGGTCACTCGCGACCTCTCGCCAGTCATTATGACAGTAAGACCCACAGCAGAACTAGACCTCACCTACTTCATGCAGCGTGATGTCTTTGCCGACGATCCTTTAACACCTGAAGTAGAGACGAGCCAACTGGCAGAATTCTCATTACTCTTGAACAACATCGGCTACGGAGAGGCAAAGAATGTGCAGATGGTGACCAACCAACCTGTTATCGTCGATAACCAGAAAGATTTGGATGTGAAGTTTTCAATTATTAGTTCACAGCTGAATGGAGGTGAAGCCAACTTGGCGCTGGGTCTGTCTATTCCGACGGACTTCGGCACTCTTGAACCGCACGCCACAGCCTACGCACAATGGTGGTTTGAGAGTTCTCTCCTCGGCCATTTCACCGAATATGACGTGCATGCCACTCATGTGACGAGCTTTGGGAATCCAGACCTCTCACTCTTGAATGAAGTGACCATCCATGAGCTCATCCGGAGTATCAAGGTGAAGGATCTCACTGGTTTTGCTGCCAATGACATTGAGGACAATTTGGATGCTCCTGACAAGCTCTATTTAAGCGACGGCAGTAAGGCCAACATTTCCATTGCAGCCAGTGCCCAAATCGAGCGAATCAACGACACCGACTTCCGCCTTGTTGTCACTCGCGGACAGGAGGGCTGGAATTATGGACGACTGACGGATCCAACTCATGGTCGCGCCCGGCTGCAACGCATCCGACGCATGAGTGATGGAGCTGAGATCAACCTTCGCAATTTCTGGCAAACCGACCGCACCATGCACGACCACAAAGTATGGGACTATGAGTACAACTTGCATTTCATTGACGAGTTGATGGCTGAGGAAACAACATACGAGCTCGTCTTCGAACCAACCCCTGAAGAGGAATTGGAAGTTGCCAGCATCGAAGGTGTACCCGCAGAAGACACCCCCATCTACAAGCCATTAGAGAAAGTGTGGGTGAACTTCAACAAACCCATCGATCCATCGACCTTTGACGCCGACGACTTGAACTTGAATTGTCAAGGAGTTCATGTTGATGCGCCCATCAACGTTACGGCCATTAGTGCGACCCGCTACGAACTCGACCTCAGTCAAGCAACGACAACACCTTTTGGCTATTATGTCCTGACCGTCCAAACGTCCGATATTACAGACACAGAAGGCTATACTGGATCTAAGGGGGCTCAGGCCGCATGGACACAGCTCTACAAATCCACACACGGCGTTGTCATCGAAGCCTCGGAATATGGAGAACTGATTGTTGATGGGGTCAACGCCAGAGACAGCAGCTTGTACGTCGAAGTCATTGATAGTCTCTGTATAACCGTTCATCCTGACGAGGGATTTGAGGATATCCATGTCGATGTATGGAGCAACGACAGCGTTGAGTGGTATATGGAAGGCGATCAGCTTATCTTGCCAGAGATCACGGATTCCACTGTCATCAAAGTCACCTTCGAGCTTTCAGACTCCACCCTTTTGGGCGATGTTGATCTGAACAAACGAATCGACATCACAGATGTCGTCAAAACTGTCAACCACATACTCGGCCATACTCCTCAACCCTTCTACCGTCGTCTGGCCGACGTGAACAGCGATGGTGACATCAATGTGGCTGACCTCGTCGGCATGGTGGCAATCATCACAGGACCAGAATGGAAAGAAAGTCCCACTGCTGGTGCCTATGCCACTTGGCGTTCCAACAAACCGCGCATGATAGACAACACCGATTTCCTCACAGCCACATCTTATGGCAATCTGCTCGAAATTGACCTTCATGCAGCTACTGCCTACACGGCATTCCAGTTCACGCTTTCTTTGCCAGAAGGCATGGACATCTCTGACATACTTCTTTCCGACAAACGCACCAACGTCCACCAGCTGGCTTATGCCCGCAACAACGATGGCAGCTACGTCGTACTGGCATACGCCATGAACAGCAACACTTTCATCGGAAACGATGGCAACCTGCTCCGTCTGCACTCCACTCATGGCAACATCAGCAATGCCCTCCTCAGCGACATTCTCTTCGTTACACCCGAGGGTTCAATACGCCGCTTTGACAGTTTGACCAGTTCCTCTGCAACAGGCATCTCAGAAATGAAACTTAATAGAAACAACGCTGGACTTGTCTATGACATTTTGGGCCGGAAGTTCACCCATCGGCCAACGACTCCTGGACTCTACATCCACCAAAACCATATCATCGTGAAGAAACGGTAATCCGTTCATGTTACTTTTCACACAAAAAGTTTGGACAGTCACCAGATAACATCTACCTTTGTCCCCGGATAAACATACATTGATATAACTATGAAACTATTTGGAAAATTTTTAGCGTTGTTCACACTCTATATTCCTGTGTGTCTCTCTGCACAAAATCAGATGCAGGCGGAATACGAAGCTGCCCTTGCAACGATTCAAGACGGCGGCACCTACCGCATTTCCTCTGTCATCAATGACACGAAGTATTACCTGAACACAAGCGGCTATCTGGTGGACGATATCAAGACAGCTGCCACTTTCACGCTCAAGAAGATGGAGGGTGAGGAATATCCATACGGTTTCCAGATTGACGGAGTGTATTTCACTAATCCTGCTCTCAGTGGAAACGATGCCGTCCTCAATTCCGGCCACCTAAACACGAACACTCATGCTCGTAACACCTGGGAAGCACAGGTCTTCTTCCTCAAAGATGGCAAGTATGCCATCCGAGCCACCAATGCCTACGGTGGAGACGACAGCTGGGCGTTGACCGCCAAGACTTTCTGGACGGTCAACGAAGGTACAAACGGCCCTGTGGCCGAATACACCTTTGACCAGCCTTTCATCTGGCAGTTGGAAGCAGACATTGACCTTCGGGCTGAAGCCATCCGCATCGTCACTGGATGGACACACCAGTTGCAGGAAAGACAAGGTCTGGTGACGGATGCCTCTCATTGGATCAGCAACGCCAAGGAACCCACCGGCGGTTCATACGAGGCTCTGACAGATGGCGACTACTCTACCTTTTTCCATAGTATATGGAGCAGCACAGGCCCCAACGAAGATCACTACCTGCAAGCCGAACTGCCCGAAGCCACACAGAAGTTCTACATCTATTTCCAGAAGCGTCAGCAGAACAACGTTGACCGTGTGACGCGGCTCAACATCTCGGCCAGCAGCGACGGCGTGAACTTCGAGGACATCACCACGCTCGACAACGGTCTGCCCACCGAGCCGGAGGTCATCAGCTATAACAACATCATCGACCTCGGCGCGGCCTACAAATATGTACGCTTCTCAGTGGCCGACGTCAACGACTTCCTCAACCTGAGTACCTACAATGGTCATCATTGGTTCACCTTCTCCGAGTTCTACATCCTGCCCGACAACAACATCACGCAAACAATCTTAGGTTATGTCATCCATGACTTCACAGAGATTGATGCCGACAATTTAGCCACCATCAACGACTTGGATGAGAAGGTCGCGCAGCTCTTTGAATCCGATAATGCTGACATCATCACCTTTGCCGACGAAAAAGTCAAGGCCATCTGCGTGGCCAACTGGGATACCGATGGTGACGGCGAACTGAGCTACGATGAGGCGGCAGCGGTGACTGAGTTGGGAAATGTATTTGAGGATAATAAGGACATCACCTCGTTTGAGGAGTTGCAATATTTCACGGGGTTGACGAGTATCGGGAAAGATGCTTTTAGGAATTGTAGCAGTCTTACCTCCATCACGATTCCAGAGAGCGTGACTAGTTTCGGCGAGAGTGCGTTCTCGAATTGCATCAGCCTATGCTTCGTCTCGATTCTAGAGAGCGTGACCACTATCGGTGCTGGGACGTTCGATGGTTGCAGCAGCCTGACCTCCATCACGATTCCAGAGAGTGTGACCAGCATCGGGGAGCAGGCGTTCGATGGTTGCAGCAGCTTGACTTCTATCAACGTTGATTCTAAAAATACAGATTATGACTCAAGAGAGGATTGTAATGCTATCATTGAAACAGAAACCAACACGCTTATTCAAGGATGTCAGAATACGATTATTCCTTCGAGCGTGACCAGCATCGGTAATCGAGCGTTCAATCTTTGCGTCGGTCTGACTTCCATCACGATTCCAGAGGGCGTAACCAGCATCGGCTTTGCTGCGTTCGAAAGTTGCAGCGGTCTGACTTCCATTACGATTCCAGAGAGTGTAACAACCATCGGTTCTTATGCGTTTGATGGCTGCAGCAGCCTGACCTCCGTTACGCTTCCAGAGGGCTTGGCTATCATCTATGATGCTGAGTTCCGGAATTGCAACAGCTTGACTTCCATCATGATTCCAGAGAGCGTAACCAGCATCTGCTATCAGGCGTTCTATAATTGCAACAACTTGACCTCCATCACATCAAAAATTAAAGAGCCATTTTCTTTTGGTGCTAATGCTTTCACAGGCATCAACGGCGCTTGCGTCCTCTATGTCCCTGCCGGCACGAGGGACAAGTATCTGGCAGCAGGATGGACGGAAAATCGCTTCAGGGGGGGAGTCATAGATATGGGAGATGCTATTGATTTTAGAGATGCAAAGGTCAAGGAGCTTTGTGTGGCGAACTGGGATACGAATGGCGACGGGGAACTGAGCTATGAAGAGGCGTCAGCGGTGACGGAGTTAACTGAAGTTTTTAACTCTTTTAACTCTTTCTACGAAAATAGTGAGATTGTGTCATTTGATGAGCTTATATATTTCACTGGATTAACCTTTATCTCCGATTATACTTTCTATGGTTGTAGGAAATTGAGTTCCATTACTATACCTAAATCCGTACAATACATCGGAGGACACGCTTTTGAATGGTGCAATTTACCTTCCATTACCATTCCGGAAGCTGTAACTACCATCGGCTACAATGCTTTCTTTGGATGTAGCAACTTATCATCAATCGTTGTGGCGGCGAGCAACAATTTTTTAGATTCTAGAGAAAACTGTAATGCTATCATCGAAACATCCTCAAATACTCTTCTCGTTGGCTGTAAGAATACAGTCATTCCTATTAGTGTAACAGCCATTGGAAATCATGCTTTCGACGGATGCAGTGGCTTGACCTCAATATCTATACCTGAGAATGTTACTATCATTGGTGATAATGCCCTCTCTGGCTGTAACGGATTAACCTCCATCACCATTCCCGAAGCAGTTACTTCCATCGGTTATGGGGCGTTCTATGGTTGTACCAACCTGACCTCCATCACGATTCCCAAAAACGTAACCTCTATTGGCAAGACGGCTCTCTGTGGTTGTAGTAGTCTGATTTCTATTATTATAGATTCAAATAACAAGTTTTACAATTCGCGAGAGGACTGCGATGCTATCATTGAGACATCTTCAAACACACTTATTGCAGGCTGCAAGAATACAAAGATACCAGATGGAGTGAGTTGCATTTACGATGGAGCCTTTCTTCGCTGTACGAGCTTGACTTCCATTTCCATTCCCAAAAGTGTTACAATCATCAGCCGTGATGCCTTCTGGGAATGCACTAGTCTGACCTCCGTTATAATACCTGAAACCACTACCAGCATAGGTTACCATGCTTTTGGTTTTTGTTCTAAACTAACATCTGTCACATCTTTCATCAAGAATCCGTTTGTCATTGATACAAATGTCTTCACCAATATCAACTCTTCTTGCATCCTCTACGTTCCCGCTGGTACCAAGGCTCTCTATGAGCAGACGACAGGATGGCATGAGCACTTCGCGGAGATAGTTGAGATGGGAGATGAATCGCTGACCTACAACGGCCCTGTGGAGATAGGAGCCGGTGAGCAGGCGGAAGTTTCCATCGGCTTGCAGACTTGGCGGAAGGACCTCACGGGTTATCAGTTGATTCTGCAACTGCCGGAGCGTATCGATCTCGTGCAAGACACTAACGGCCAGTATGCTTGTTCGATGCCTGAGACGGGGCAGAGTTCTACCAGCTCGGATACGGCGACTCACGGTCTCACGGTCGTCCGTCAGCGTCCGAATCGATATTCCATCGTCTGCTACTCGCAGGAGTCTGTTCCCCTACCCTCCACCGAGACGCTGCTGAACATGACCGTGCAGGCCGATGCCAGCGTGACGGGTCAACACCTTCAGGGTCTCGTGACGGACGTCCTCTTCTCAGACGTTGACGGGAATCCGGCTCCAGTTGACTCGCTCTGGCTGGACTTCTACGTACGTAGTGATGTACTTGTGGACGAATATGTCAGCCTGACCATCGAAATCGACGGCCTCGGCGATGTGAAGGTGGGTGACCGCGTTATGAGCGAAGAGACCGACTCCCTGCAAGTGCCCAAGGGACGGAACGTCTTCGTCGAGTTCCTGCCCGAAGAAGGCTACCATGTCGTCAAGGTAACGTTGGACGACAACGACGTGACGGAAGGCATACAGAACAACAACTTCATCATCGAGAACGATACCACTAACATGACGCTCTCAGTCATCTTTGCCGAGGACATCGAGGACTTCGTGGTCGACGGCATCCACTATGGTGTCTACAAGGGAACCGAGAATGTGAAGGTGCTGCCATATAAATATGAGGACGAAGTGCGCATCCCCGAAACCGTGGACTACGAAGGCATACACTGGTCGGTGACGGGACTGAGCAACAATGCCTTTGCCAATAACAGCTGGCTCTACTACGTCAGCGTGCCACGGAGCGTCAACCAAGTGGGCGAGGAACTCTTCAAACGCTGCACCCGTTTGGCAGCCCTGAGCTGGAACCCCGAACAGACGGCTATCACACAGAAAATGGTGAACGGACGCGTGAAGAACCGCAACATGCTGTGGTTCGTCAAGGACAGGGCGCTCTTCCAGGTGCCGCTGATTGGCAACCTCGTGGTCAACGGCACGGCTGAGCAGGTGGCGCTCGTGGATGACGGCTCGGAACACGGTTTCTACAACCCGCAGGACTTCACGGCCATGAACATCCAATACACACACAACTACCAACTGGAAACCACGAAAGGACAGACAATGGGATGGGAAGCCATCAGCCTGCCCTTCGACGTGGACGAATACTTCAGCACCACGCAGGATTCGCGCATCTATCCTTTCGGACTGCCGGAAACGACACCCGATGAGGTGGAGAAGGGCACCCGACCCTTCTGGCTCTACAGGTACGATGAGACGTCGGACGCTTTCAAAGTGGCCATCGCCATCGAGGCCAACACACCTTACATCATCTCGATGCCGAACAGCGACTTATACGAATCCATCTACATGCTGGCCGGCAACGTCATCTTCCGAACGCAACGGGAAGTGACCGTGAAGGCCTCCGACAACCTGAACGTCGTGGCGGGCAGCAAGAGAGCCTTCTACCCCTGCTTCCAGACACCCTACATGCCTGACGCGATGGGCATCAACCTACAGGGAGAGGGCTACAGCGAGAAAGGCAGCATCTTCATGCTCTCCGGTCGTCTCTACGACGACATTCAGCCCTTTGCCGCCTACTTCCGATATGTGGACGGCTCGTCCAAGGAATTCTTCCACATCTTCGAAGGCATGACCGATGGCATCAACGACATGGAAATACCCGAAAAGGGGCACGCGAAGGACGGCAACGACGTCTATGACCTCGCCGGACGGCGCATCCAGCGGCCTACACGCCGCGGCCTCTACATTGTCGGCGGACGGAAACAGGTGGTCAAATAGACGGCAGAAAGACCGGAAAATATGCTGAGAAGCCTATGTTTTCATGGTTTTTCGCGTATTTTCGCCACTGAATGCAACATCGGTTCAGAATTTTTGCCTACTTTTGCAAGCGTAAACGAAAGATATTACTGACATGTTCTCAGGAATTGTAGAAAGCACAGCCACGGTCGTGGCCATCGAGCGGGAGCAGGACAACCTTCATTTCACCCTCCGCTGCCCGTTCACGAATGAGTTGAAAATTGACCAAAGTATTGCCCATAACGGCGTGTGCCTCACCGTCGTCCGCATCGTGGATGACACCTACACCGTCACCGCCATGCGCGAGACATTGGAACGTTCCAACCTCGGATTGCTGAAGGTGGGCGACGAGGTGAATGTGGAACGTTCGATGCAGATGGGTGGCCGTCTGGACGGTCACATCGTGCAAGGACATGTCGATCAGACTGCTCGTTGCATCGGCATTGAAGACCAGGAAGGCAGCCATGAGTTCACCTTCGAATATGACGTGAACCCCGAAATGGTGGCCAGAGGTTATTTCACGGTAGATAAAGGCTCGGTGTGCGTGAACGGCGTGTCGCTGACGGTGTGCCGACCGACGAAAAACACTTTTGCCGTCTGCATTATTCCCTATACCTTCGACAATACGAACTTCCACAACATCAAGGTGGGAACAGTTGTGAACATTGAATTTGACATCTTGGGGAAGTACATCGCGAATTATTCACAATATTTGAAGACCCTGCCCCAGTCCTCCCTTTAAGAAGGAAAGTGTTCACCTTTAAGAAATAGAATATAATCTAACATATTATGAGCGATAACAATACACCAAAAGTAACTGCTTCCTCCCTACAGGGGAGGGCGAGTGAAGAGCCCGAATCTTCCTCCCGTGGTTTGAGTTTCATTGAACAGAAAGTGGTGAATGACTTGGCGGACGGTAAAAACGGCGGACGCTTCCAAACCCGCTTCCCGCCCGAACCGAACGGATACCTTCACATTGGACACGCAAAAGCCATTGCCATAGACTTTGGCCTCGCTAAGAAATACGGCGGCGTGTGCAACCTGCGCTTCGACGACACGAATCCGCAGAAGGAGGACACAGAATATATGGATGCCATCGAAGAAGACATCCGTTGGCTAGGCTTTGAGTGGGGTAACATCTACTATGCCAGCGACTACTTCCAGCAGTTGTGGGATTTCGCCGTGTGGCTCATCAAGCAAGGACGCGCCTACGTGGATGAGCAGAGCGCCGAGGAAATTGCCAAGCAAAAAGGCACCACCACCTCACCTGGCACCAACAGCCCCTTTCGTGACCGTCCCGTGGAAGAAAACCTGCGCCTGTTTGAATACATGAACAGCGGACAATGTCAGCCTGGAACGCTCGTCTTACGTGCTAAGATTGACATGGCTCACCCCAACATGCTTTTCCGTGACCCGCTCATCTACCGTGTTCTGAATATTCCGCACATCCGCACAGGCAATAAGTGGAACGCCTATCCTATGTATGATTTCACTCATGGACAGAGTGACTATCTCGAAGGTGTCACCCACTCATGGTGCACGCTGGAGTTTGTAGAACACCGGCCTTTGTATGACCTGTTTGTGACGTGGATGAAGGAATGGCGTGGCGACGAGGGCGACATAGAGGACTTCCGCCCAAGACAAACAGAGTTCAACAAGCTGAACTTGAATTATACGCTGATGTCGAAGCGAAACCTGCTGGCTTTGGTCAAAAATGGATTTGTCAGCGGATGGGACGACCCGCGAATGCCGACCATCTGTGCCTTCCGCCGTCGTGGCTATTCGCCAGAGAGTATCGTCAATTTCATCCAGAAAATCGGCTATACGACCTATGACGCTCTGAACGACTTCGCTCTCTTGGAGAGTGCCGTGCGAGAAGACTTGAACATTCGAGCCACGCGTGTAGCAGCTGTGGTGAACCCCGTGAAGTTGGTCATTACCAACTATCCCGAAGGCCAAGTGGAGGAACTGGAAGCCGTGAACAACCCTGAACGTCCTGAAGATGGCACCCACACTATTGAGTTCAGTCGTGAGTTGTGGATTGAACGCGACGACTTCATGGAGGATGCACCCAAGAAGTTCTTCCGCATGTCGCCTGGCAAGGAAGTACGCTTGAAGAACGCATACATTGTCATGTGCACGGGCTGTACAAAGGATGCTGACGGCAACATCACGGAGATACAATGTACCTACGATCCCGAAAGCCGAAGTGGTATGCCAGGTGCTGACCGCAAAGTGAAAGGCACGTTGCACTGGCTGAGCGTCAATCACTGCCTGAAGGCGGAAGTGCGCATGTACGAACGTCTGTGGCAAGTGGAAAATCCTCGCGACGAGCTGGCACGACTTCAGAACGAAGGACTCTCTCCTATCGAGGCTATGCAACAGATGATGAACCCCGACTCGCTACACATCCTCAACGACTGCTACATCGAGAAGTTCGTTCAGGATATGCCTGCCCTCACATACTTGCAGTTCCAACGCATCGGTTACTTCAATATCGACACGGACTCCACGCCCGACCACCTGGTGTTCAACAAGACCGTGGGGCTGAAAGACAACTTCAAAAAGTGAAAAGTGAAACATAAAGAGTGAATGCGCTTAGACGATGACCTGAAATACTTCGAGGAGCCTGAGTTCAAAGACATTCTTGCCCGGTATGAAGCCGCACGGGAAGCCGGCAATTCTCTTTATATGGATGCCGACGACCTTACGGATGTGGCCGAATATTATGCAATGGTCTGCCATGACGACGAACGCGCCAACGAAGCCATTGAGCTGGCTTTACAGTTGCATCCCGATGCCGTTGACCCTCAGGTGTTCGTGGCACGTCAGCTGATGCAGAAAGGAGATAATGACGGGGCACGAAAGGCTTGCGATGCTATCGAAGACCAGCAACATAGGGAAGTAAGTTTTCTTCGCGGTGAATTGCTCGTGCGCGAACAAAAAGCTGAAGACGCATTCAATTATCTTTATCAGTTGAGCCTTGAAGTGGAGGAAGACCGTGACTACTTCCTCTACGACAGTGCAAACATCTTCATCGACTACCGCGAATTTGAGCCAGCACTCAAGCTTGCAGAAGAGCTTGAAAAGATAGCCCCCAACTGGTTCAGGACTTGGGAACTACAGGCTGACATACAATTGGGTTTGGAACACTACGACGTTGCTTTGCCCTTCATTGAGAAGATGCTTGACAAAGATCCTTTTTATGTCGATGCCTGGAACTGGAGCACCGAAGCTTACTGCGGCTTGGCGCAATTCGAGAAGGCGATGGAATGCACGGACTTTGCTCTTGCCGTTGCTCCCGACAACGAACGCGCCAAGCAACTGAAAGCCTGGATTTATTTACAACAAGGCAACTTCAATGAAGCTCACCGAATTTACAAAGAGCTACAAACCACCAATCCCGATTGTGAACTGCATTTCCTCTATGATTCCTACTGTATGCTTGATGCCGATGACACGGAAGCGGCCTTGCGCCTGATTGAGCAGGCAGAGGAGATTTCAGGGGGAATGAGTCCTGAGCAGGTCGTCATCTATGAACAGCACGCCCACGTACTCAGCGTCCTGCACGACTTGGAACAGGCACTTGATTATATTGACCTGGCCGAACAACAGAACAGCGAAAAGACGGCAATAGATTATGACCTCTTCCGTGCCCGCATATATGCTGAGAACGGTCAGCCAGGTGAGGCTATCGGTTTCATTCAGAAGTGCATGATGAAGGATGAAAAGTCTGCAGTACAGACCTATTTCCAAGGTGCACAAATTATGTTCGACACGGACTACTCAGATGCTGCCCTTCATATGTTCTTGGACATCATCGAGCACACCGAAGACGAGGCCTTGCGTAAGGAATGTTATGCTTACGTGGCCGTTTGCTATCACGACCAGCACAAGCCTGAGTTGGTATTGGAATATATACGCAAAGCCATTGACTCAGGAGCCAACAATCTAAAGGACGTCATGGGATTTCTCTTCAACGAGAACGTGACGCCCAATGAATACTTCGATTATTATTATTACGAAGTTTACGGTCAGTGGCCAGATGCTCCACTGCCGTTCTAAGAAGATTACTTGCTGATACGGCGGGCAATCCAGATGAGAGCCACGGCACCCACGACGGCAGTGCCGATGCTGCCAAGGATTCCCCCCCATTCAATGCCCATCTTCTCGAAAGCCCAGCCACCGACACATCCGCCGAAGAGGCCAAGCACGAGGTTCTTGATGAAACCGTAGCCTTCGCCACGCATGATCCAGCCAGCGATAGCGCCGGCAATGATGCCTACAATAATACCTTCAATCATTCTCTTGTTATTTTAAAGTTGATAATACTTAATCTTTGAAACGGTCGCCCCATAGTTGCGTCATCCTTGCGTGCAGTTTGTCTTCGGCCGGATTGGGTTGCGGGTGCCAGAAGCGTTCGTGGATGCCATCGGGAAGGAACTGCTGTTCAACAAAGTGCCCCTCATAGTCGTGGGCGTATTTATAATCTTTTCCATAGCCAAGTTCATCCATGAGCTGAGTCGGAGCATTCCGCAAGTGGAGCGGGACGGGTTGGTTGCCAGTCTTTTTCACGAAAGAAATAGCCTCGTTGACAGCCATGTAAGCTGAATTGCTCTTGGGTGAGCTGGCCAGATAAATAGTGGCTTCTGCCAAAGGGATACGACCCTCTGGCCATCCGATTTTCTGGACGGTATCGAATGCCGCATTGGCCAAGAGCAAAGCATTCGGATTGGCCAGACCAATGTCCTCGGAGGCAGAGATTACGAGGCGACGGGCGATGAAGGCAGGGTCTTCCCCACCCTCTATCATGCGGGCCAGCCAGTAGATGGCCGCATCGGGATCGCTGCCCCTGATGCTCTTGATGAACGCCGAGATGATGTCATAGTGCAATTCACCACCCTTGTCATAGGCCAGCGGATTCTGCTGGAGGCGTTCGGCTACAAGCTTATCGGTGATGACGATGGGTTCATCTTCCGAATCCACGTCCGTCACCAGTTCCAGAATATTCAGCAACTTGCGTGCATCACCTCCGCTGAAGCGTAACAGGGCATCGGTCTGTTGCAAAGCGACCTTCTTCTCTTTCAAAACGACATCTTCGCGCAAGGCACGGTGGGCCAGCTCGAGAAGGTCTTCCTTGCCTAAAGGTTTCAACACATAGACCGCACAGCGCGACAACAGCGGACGAATGACCTCGAAAGACGGATTTTCGGTGGTGGCACCGATGAGTGTCACGATGCCTTGTTCCACTGCGCCAAGCAGGGAATCCTGCTGCGACTTGGAGAAACGGTGAATCTCGTCGATGAACAGAATCGGGCTGTGTTGCTGGAAGAAACGGTTACCTTTAGCGCGGTCGATGACATCGCGCACGTCTTTAACGCCACTGGTTACGGCCGATAGCGTGTAGAATGGAGTCTCCAGCGTGTGGGCGATAATCTGAGCCAACGTCGTCTTCCCAACCCCCGGAGGCCCCCAGAGGATAAAAGAAGAAATGCGTCCGCTGTCAATCATCCTTCTCAACACGGCTTGAGGTCCGACAAGATGTTGCTGACCTATATAGCCGTCAAGGGTGACGGGGCGCATTCGTTCGGCTAAAGGTTTCATGGGAAAAGAGCGGTAAACGGGACTCGAACCCGCGACCCTCGGCTTGGGAAGCCAATGCTCTACCAACTGAGCTATTACCGCATCGGGTCTGAACGTTTGACGGCTGCAAAGGTAACAGATTCTGCTGAATTTTGAATGATGAAGAGGCTCTTTCAGGAGCGGATTTATGATTTTTTTACCTTTTCAGCTCGTTTTTACTTTAAAATCCATACGTTTTTCTGATTTATGTTGTATTTTTGCCCGCAAAAATAAATAAGTAAACGGTCATGACGATAGCCATTCTCTCGCTCATCCTTTTGAGCTATGTCCTCATTGCCAACGAACACATCACCCACATCAACAAGGCAACGATTGCGATGTTTGCGGGTGTAGTCGGATGGATTCTCTTTGTATGCACAGGCACAGACTTCGTGATGAAGATGCATGAGGCGGAATTTGCGGTTTTTGCAGACGGGGCGGTTCGTACGTCTTTACTCGTGAAGCAATACATCGCGTCTCACGTCTTCATCCGCTACGGTGCAGCCCTGTGTTCCATTGTGCTCTACCTGTTGGCGACCATGAACATCGTTCAAGTCCTGAACGTGAATGGCTGTTTCGATTTCATCACTGATGTCGTTCGAGCCAAGGACAGCCGCATCTTGCTTTGGGGATTGGTGGGTTTCACCTGCCTGATTTCCGTGAATCTGGATAACCTGACCACAACGGTTCTGATGCTGACCATCATGCGGCGCATTGTTCAGCAGACCCGCTGGCGCATGTGGATTGGTGCTGCCATTGTCATTGCCGCCAACTGCGGCGGAGCCACGACAGTTATCGGCGACCTGACATCACTGGTTGTGTGGACGAAGGGAGCCGTGACGCCCACGGACTTCACGGCAGCGCTCATCCTTCCAGCCTTGGTGGCTACCATCATCCCGACGGCACTCATTGCCCGTGCACTGCCAGAGAACATCGATATCATACGTCCTGCAGCACGCTATCGTGGCGACGAGAGCACACTCCGCCTGTGGCAGAAGTTGACGATGCTCGTGGTGGGATTGGGCGGCTTGTGGTTCATCCCCACCTTCCACCGTATCACGCTGTTGCCCCCCTTCCTCGGAGCCTTGTGCGTGCTGGGCGTCTTGTGGGTTCTTCACGAACTGATGAACCATCGCCGCATTCGCAGCGGTCAGCCGCTGACCGTGCGTGACGACATTCAGTTCCAGTTCACTGTCTTGCAGATGATCATGTATTTCGTTGGCATTTTCATGTGCGTCAGCTTACTCATCGAGACGGGCGTCATGTCGTCTATCTCGGAATGGTGTGACGAATGGATTCACAATATATACATCATGAGTGTCGCGATGGGACTCATCAGTGCCGTCCTCGATAACATTGCCCTTGTGTTGACGGCCATTAACATTTATCCCGTAACCAGCGATGCCTCTGTGCTTTCCCATCTGATGGATCCTGCCTACGCACAAGCCTTTATCCAGAACGGGCAATACTGGCACCTTATTATCTATAGCGGCTGCGTGGCCGGCTGTCTGCTTCCCATCGGCAATGTCAGCGGCTACACCCTGATGAAGGCCGAGGATGTCAGCGTTGCCTGGTATGCCCGCCACATTATGCCCAAAGTGCTGCTGGGCTGGCTCGTCGGCCTCGGTATTTATTTCCTTGTTGACCTGTGGCTGCGCTGAAGAGGTCTGTCCCGGCCATGCCTTAACGGAAGAACGTGTACACTTTCACGTCGGAAGGTGTACACGTTCTTGCGTTTTCGTATATACGTGTAGGCTTGTTCGTATATACGTGTATTCGTATTCGTATATACGTGTTATAGGAAGCCTATTCCCAGTAGAGTTCCTGTCTGTTGATGTTCCACTTGTGGTCCTTGGGGAAGTCGTCGCCTTCCCATGCCTTCTTGGAGGTCCACTTCTCTGGAGCATCTGTCCAGAAGGGGTCGTCGGCAGGCAATCCGAGTGGCATGAACGCCAGCGAGGTCATGTAGAGGGAACCGTTATTGGTGTACCAGTCGGCCACATTGGGATGTGAACCGACGAAACCGATTGTCAGATAACCGTCTTCGGTGAAGTTGCTCTTGCCCTTACCTTCAAACATGCGCTTCATGACGGCAGTGATGCCAGCCCGCACCTGCCCGTTCGTGAGTTCTTTCGGCAATTTCTTCATCCAAGCCAGCTGAGCCAGCGGTTGCAGGACGGCCAGACGATAGGGAATCGAGCGACCGACGACGGGGAAGGTGCCTTCGGGCGAGATGAAGCGTTCGAGAATGACGGAGTACTTCTGCATACGTTCGGTGACGACTTCAAGGCGGTTCTTTGCGCCGTTGCGCTTATCGCCGTGTGAACGAATGAGATAGGTGTTGTTAGGCTGCTTGGCTGCCACCATCTGCAAGCACTCTGTGTACATGGGTTGGATGACGAAAGCGTTGTAGTAGTCGAAAGCAAAGGAGGGACCGTCGCTGTAGAGTCCGTCGCCGATATACCATTCCTCGACCTTGCTCATGGCCATCTTGATGCGGAAGGCATCGTAGTTGCCACCGGCATACATGATGAATGCCTCTTCCATACCAACGAAGAGCAACCAGTTGGTGTAGGGCGGGTCGTAGCGGCGCAGCCCTTGCAGCTCCTTGATGTAGCGTTGTTTGGTCACGTCGTCCAGAGGTTCCCAAAGGGCTTTGTAGCCACGGAAGAGACTCTCAACGACATAGGCGGCATCGACCAACGTCTGTCCACCACTTGTCCATCCGAGGTAGTCGGGACTCTCGGGATCGACCGCGTTCTTGTAGGCTTTGATAGCCCACTCACGAAGCTGCTTACGCTTCTGTCCTTCAGGGGTATCGTCGTCGGGCAGGGTCAGCCACGGAGCGATGCCCGCCATCAGACGACCAAAGCACTCCATGTAGGCGACCTTCTTGTCGCGATTGTCCCATGTGGGCGAGAGCTCCAGCTTCATGTTCTTCTGAAGTGTCCCGTTCGCCATGTTCTCCAAGACAGGAGCTGCCATCGTATAGGCTAACTCAACCCAGTAGGCACGGTCAGATGCCCCGTCACCCAACGGGTTCACAGGTTGTTTCTTGCTTTTGGCCAAAACCGTTGTGGCCGTCAGGAGGCCAAGGATGAGTAAAGAAAGGATCTGTTTGCTGCGCATAAAGAATCGATGTCTAAAGTGTTATTTCTGTTGGACTTATGTTCCGTCAGGATTACTCCACGGTGTCGCCCTCGATGGTCAGGCGCACGACATTGTTTTCCTTTGCGTTGGAGCGCACGGTGATTTGCTTCTTGAAGTGGCCAGGATAGGAGCTACGGCTGGCATTGTATGTAACGTCGATGACACCCGACTCGCCTGGCTTGATGGGGTCCTTCGTGTAGGAAGGAACGGTGCAGCCACAAGTGGCGATGGCCTGATGAATCACGAGCGGTGCATCGCCCACATTCGTGAAGCGGAAGGAACATTTGGCCTCGGTCGTACCCAAAGGCAGCTTTCCCAAATTGCAGGTGAGTGTGTCGAACTGGATTTCGGCTACCTTCTCGTCCTGCTGGGCAGCGGCAACGTTCAGCGTTGCTTTCTGGGGTTCAAGTGCCTTTATGGTCATGCTGGAAGCAATCAGCAGAAAGGCAGAAAGAAGAATCTTTTTCATCGTCTTAATGTGTTTAATGATAAATGTTACATTTTGCGTGCAAATTTACCTCCTTTTTTGCGAACAACGGCAGGAAGAAGTAAAAAAAGCGTTAAAATGTAGCCTTTGTGGGCAGAATTGCCTATTTTTGCACCATGATTCTCTATAATACCACTTATCAGATGCCCGAAGCCGATGCCCGCGACTTCGTCATTTGGGTGCATCAGGTGATGTTGCCACGCGTCAACGAGTTCGGGCACATGAAGCACGGACGCCTCTCGCGCATCCTCTCTCATAAGGAAGAAGGCACCGAATGCTTTGCGCTCCAATTTGAAGTGGAGAGCACGGCACGTCTCCACTATTGGTTCGTCAAGCAGGGTAAACTATTGGGCGAAGAGATGCTGAAGACTTTCGGAAACAGGGTCATCGGCTTTTCGACCATGATGGAGGTGATAGATGGAGAGTGAACGCATTATACTGGGCATCGACCCCGGCACCACCATCATGGGCTATGGCGTCATCAAGACCTGTGGCAAACGAGCAGAGATGATGGCGATGGGCGTGATTGACCTTCGCAAATACGCCGACCATTACCTCAAACTCGGACGTATCTTTGAACGCATCACGGGAATCATCGAGAGCTATCTGCCCGATGAAGTGGCCATTGAGGCACCGTTCTTCGGCAAGAATGTCCAATCCATGCTGAAGCTCGGACGTGCACAGGGCGTGGCTATGGCTGCCGCCATCAGTCGTCAGGTGCCTATCAAGGAGTATGCTCCTATGCAGATCAAGATGGCCATCACAGGACAAGGCTCGGCATCGAAAGAACAAGTGGCCTATATGCTGCGCCAGATGCTGAAGATTCCTGAAGACGCCATGTTGCCTTGGCTGGACGCGACAGACGGATTGGCTGCTGCCTACTGTCATTTCATCGAGAGCTCACGCCCAACCTCGTTAGGGAAAGCCAAGAATTGGAAAGAGTTTGCACGCCAAAATAAAGACAAGATTCATGGAATGTAAGCCACTGATTTCCATTCGTAATGGCGTTCCTCGCCATCCTGATTTCCGCATGAGGGAACCTGTGAACCTCAACATTCAGCAAGGTGAACAGGTGGCCATCATCGGGCCTAATGCTGCCGGCAAGACTCGGCTCGTGGAAATACTCACGGGACGATGGCCGCTACTCAGCACGGGCGAAATCAGCTACCACTTTCCCAACGCTCTACATCGGTTAGCGAGCGAGAACATCCGTCAGCTCTCTTTCCGTGACTCCTACGGCGACAGCGACCAAAGCTATTATCTTCAACAACGCTGGAACCAGCACGATATCGACGATGCCACACCCACCGTCGGTCAACTGCTCAAAGCTGTGAACGCAGACGAGGAACTGCGCGCACAACTCTACACGCTCTTCCAACTGGAACCGATGTTGGACAAATACATCATCAGCCTCTCCAGCGGCGAACTGCGCAAGTTCCAGCTCACACGGACGCTGCTGACGGCACCCCGTCTGCTGATTCTTGACAACCCATTTATTGGATTAGATGTACACGCGCGCGAATTGTTGCGAAATCTGCTGGACAAACTGGTGCACGAAACCGACCTGCACCTTATTCTCGTCGTTACGCGAACACAGGACATTCCCTTGTTTGTCAACCGCATCATTCGCGTGGAAGGTCTTCGAGTCATTGCCCAAGAGGACGACCAGCCTCATGAACCTCAAAAGACGCTGAAATCTCAATGTCCACAGAAGAACCTCCCCTCCTCCACCCCACCCATCCTCCGTTTCTCAAACGTCACCATCCGCTACGGCTCACACGTCATCCTGAAAGACCTCAGCTGGACCGTTCACCGTGGAGAGCGATGGGCGTTGTCGGGTGTGAATGGTTCTGGAAAGAGCACGCTCCTCAGCCTCGTATGTGCAGACAATCCACAGGCATACGCTTGTGACATTGAGCTATTTGGCAAGCGTCGGGGAACAGGAGAAAGCATCTGGGACATCAAACGTCATATCGGGTACGTCAGTCCCGAAATGCACCGAGCTTACATGAAGGACTTGCCTGCCATAGACATTGTGGCCAGTGGGTTGCATGACAGTGTTGGTCTCTACGTCCGGCCACGTCCCGAACAGCGACAGACGTGCATCGAATGGATGGAACGACTGGGCATAGCAAACTTGGCCGACCGCACTTTCCTACGTCTCAGCAGTGGTGAACAGCGATTATGTCTGCTGGCGCGTGCGTTCGTGAAAACGCCTGACCTGCTGATTCTTGACGAACCTTTCCATGGTCTTGATGACGAGAACCGCCTGCTCGTCACTGCTCTCATCGAAGCATATTGCCGTCGCCAGGATGTCACCCTCATCATCGTTTCTCATTATGAAGATGAACTGCCGGCTTGCATCACTCATCGTCTGGAACTTCAGAAGCCTGAATGCAGCTGACGTCCGCCACACATGTTTTTCGTCTAAAATCCCTCAATCCCTCACCGTTTACGATAATCAGCTGAAAGAAAGCAGCTTGCAGGTGAGGGATTGGTGAGGGATTGGTGAGGGATGGTGAGGGATGAAGCATGAATGTCAGAAAAAAAGAAATCCCTCACCATCCCTCACCTATTCCTCACCAATCCCTCACCTGTAAATCACTGAATGACAATCCTGTAGCACAAACGGTGAGGGATTGAGGGTTTTTCGCCCTAAAATACATGTATGGGGGGAGTGATGAACCGAGTTTTGACAATCTGATTGGAACGTGTACACCTTACTTGCGGAAGGTGTACACGTTCCTGACCATCAGTGTGTACCAGGTCATGTTTTGCGCTGCTCCAGACGGTTGTATCCAGATGGATTCGACGTCAAAATGGCTGTTCTAAGACATAAAACATGCACATCTTGAATAAAAAACGTGTGCACTTTGCAGGTGAAAGTGCACACATCGTCAACAGCAGGTATTGTTGTTCCCGCTATTCTTCCGGTTTCATATTGGTGTAAACCGTTTGCACGTCATCAAATTCTTCCAGACGTTCCACCATCTTGTTCAAGCTTTCGCGCTGCTCAGGTGTGACGTCCTTGAGGTCATTGGGGATATAGGTGAACTCACCGCCCACTTCCTCGAATCCACTCTCTTCCAGGTGCTTCTGGATAGCGCCATAGGATTTTGGATCGCCGTAAATGGTCAGCGTGCCTTCTTCCTCATCCTCGTCGTATTCGTCTTCAACGCCGTAGTCAATGAGATCCAGAATCAGCTCGTCCATGTCTATGCCGTCCTTCTTCTTGAACGTGAAGACACACTTGTGGTCGAACAGGAAAGCGAGGCTTCCCATCGTACCCAGATTGCCTCCGAATTTGTTGAAGACGCTGCGGACGTCAGCAACTGTGCGTGTAGGATTGTCCGTGAGCGTATCGACGAAGACGGCAATGCCGTGAGGTCCATAACCCTCATAGGTCATTCCCTTGTACTCGCTCTGGTCTTTTCCCATCGCGTTTTTGATGGCACGATCAATGTTGTCCTTCGGCATGTTCTCACGCTTGCAAGTAGCGATGATGCCACGCAGTGTTGGGTTCATGTCGGGATCTGGCCCACCAGCCTTGACGGCGATGGCAATCTGCTTGCCCAGCTTGGTGAATGTCTTTGCCATGTGGCCCCAACGCTTCAGTTTGGCGGCCTTGCGGTATTCAAATGCTCTTCCCATAACGATTAGAACTGCGGACCTTCCTCCTGCCCCTCCCTTGTAGGGCGCAGAGTAGAATCCTTTGAGTTTTTATAAGTTATTAATGATATGATTATTAATATTTGAAAGTGACTACTCCTTCCCTTCAAGGGAGGGCGGGTGGAGGGGCCTATCTCAACTCTGCATTAAGTTGTTTTGTCAGATTCTGAATCAGTTTCTGCATGATGCTGTCGATGGCCTTGTCATTGAGCGTCTTGGTTTCGTCTTGAAGGATGAAATTGACAGCGTATGATTTCTTGCCGGCAGGAAGATTCTTTCCTTCATAGACATCGAAGAGACGCACTTCCTTGAGGAGCTTGCGTTCTGTCTGATAAGCGATGGACTCGATGCGGGCGAACTCCACACTCTTGTCAACCAGCAAGGCGAGATCACGGCTGACAGCAGGGAATTTGGGCAACTCTGTATAGCTGACTTTCTCCTTGCGAATCAATTTCATCACTTGCTGCCAGGCGATATCGGCGAAATAGACTTCCGTCGGGATGTCGAAAGCCACCTGCAACCGCTTGGCCACAATACCCAGCTGTGCAATCACCTTACCACCACGATTTTCAATGAGAATGCTCTTCGAGAAAACATCGTTGGTTCCTTCCTTGAACACAAGTGCTCCGAAGGGAACGCCAAGACGCTGGAGAATATTCATCACATGTGCTTTCAGGACAAAGAATGATTGGTCTTCGTCTGGATGTGCCCAAGAACCGCTTGTGCGCTTGCCTGTAATCCACAGACCAAGATGATAGTCTTCGCTATAGGCATCGAGCACATGCTTGATCACTTCGGGATCACGGCTGGAACTAACACCTGGTATGATGTCCGGGCACTTCTTGTCGGCATGGAAATAATAGCAGTTGCCAAATTCAAAGAACTGCACATCACCCCGACGGCGGTTGACGTTGCGGCTGATGCTTTCCAAACCACCAAACAACAATGTCTGACGCAGGACGCTCAAGTCTTGGCTCAACGGATTCAGCAAACGAACACAATGCTCGGCGGGGTAAGAAGAAAGGTTCTCGTAGTAGGCACTCTTCTGCAAAGAGTTGTTCAAGATTTCATTGAACCCAGCACCTGCAAGTTGTTCGGCTACAATGTTCTGTAGCTTATGGCTTTTATCTGGTTCACCTTTCACGGACAGGGCCGAATTGATGGACATCGGTATTTCAACATTGTTGTAGCCATAGATGCGCAAGATGTCTTCCACCACATCGCAAGGACGTTGTACATCGACACGATAGGCAGGCACCGAGAGCTGCAAACCACCATCATCCTCGGCCTCAATCTTCATTTCAAGTGAAGCCACAATGCTCTTGATGACATCGACAGGAATATGCTGACCAATGAGTCTATCCACATAATCGAAACGAAGGTTGACAGGGAAATCCTTGATGGGTTCGGGATAGACATCCACGATTTCCATCGAGACTTTGCCACCAGCCAACTCCTGACACATCTTGGCCGCCAGCTTTAAGGCATATATCTGACCATTCGGATCGATACCACGCTCGAAGCGGAAGCTGGCGTCTGTCTGAAGACCATGACGACGTGCACTCTTGCGAATCCAAGTGGGATTGAAATAAGCACTTTCGAGCAAGACATTCTTTGTCGTCTCATAAGTGCCACTGCCTTTTCCTCCATAGACACCGCCGATGCACATAGGAGCCTCGGTATTGCAAATCATCAGATCATGCTCACTAAGTTTGCGGTCAACTCCATCAAGCGTCTGGAACGGAGTCCCCTCTGGCATGGTCTTCACGATAACTTCTTTGCCCACAATCATGTCTGCATCGAAGCAATGCAAAGGCTGACCAAAAGCCATCATCACATAATTCGTGATGTCCACGATATTGTTGATTGGACGCAAACCAATGGTTGTCAGATGTTCTTGCAGCCATTTAGGACTCTCTTTCACTTCACAATCCGTTACCGTAACGGCTGCATAGCGAGGACATGCCTCGGTGTTCTCTACACGAATGGGGATTTGCAAGTTGTGGTTATCGACTTTGAAATCTTCGACTGTTGGACGATGCAAAGCCGTCTTGTAACCATTCTGTAAAAGCCAAGCATAGAGGTCACGGGCAACCCCGTAATGCGAACATGCGTCTGCACGGTTAGCCGTGATATCTACTTCTATCAGATAATCACTTTCCAGCCCGTAGTATTCAGCGGCTTTCTGACCAACGGGCGTCTCTGCGGGCAAGACAATAATGCCGCTATGATCTGTGCCGATGCCAATCTCATCCTCGGCACAAATCATGCCATTGGACTCGATGCCACGTAATTTGCTTTTCTTGATGACGAACTCCTGATCACCATCATACAACTTAGTTCCCAGCGTTGCCACGATGACTTTCTGGCCAGCAGCTACGTTAGGTGCTCCACAGACAATCTGTTGGACTTCGCCTGTTCCAACATCGACCGTGCAAACATGCATGTGATCGCTATTAGGATGAGGCTCACACGTGAGGACATGTCCCACAACAAGGCCCTCCAATCCACCACGAATACTTTGTACCTCTTCCACGCCATCAACTTCTAATCCAATGGAAGTCAAGGCAGCAGCTACTTCATGAGCCGTCAACTCCGTATCAACATATTCACGGAGCCATTTATAGGAAATATTCATACTTTATAGGTTGTTTTTCTATTTTGCGCGCAAAAATACAAAAAACTTTGCACTTTTCACGGCTATACATCACTTTTTTTATGGAAGACACCTTAATATAATGACTTTTACTCCTGTTTCGTTTTCATTTTGCCATATATTTCTCACCGTCTTGGATATAGACACCATTGTCTGGCTTGGCATTGAGCCGACGACCATTCATGTCGTAGATGGCAGCAGAGCGAGAGGCCGTTTCTGCTGCCGGCGCTTCGGTGCGAGTCTCTACGTCGGTAAGGCTCTTATACTCCGCAATAGCCTTCTTGAGCTGTGCCTGATATCCTTCGGTACATACGACATTGGCAAACATCGTAGCAGCCAGGAGCAGCGAAGCATCGGTGTCGGTCTTCCAGTGGTGACCGCAGATCACACGGTTGAGAGCATATTCTTGAGCACGCAGCATGATTTCCGTGGTATATTCCGGAGCTATCGTACACAATGCCAGGGCGAACATATAGCCACGGGAAGAGTGACCGGAAGGATAACTCAAGGTCTTGCCCTCTTCGTCGTCTGTCCATGGCTTCAGCGACTCTTCCTTGAAGGTGAAGAACGGACGCAGGCGCTGGTATTTGTTCTTCACTGCCGTATTAGCAATTTGGGCATCCGTGACGGCACGCTCGCACAGCAGAATAATCTCCGGCGTGGTCTCGTAGGTCAGATTGATGCCGATACATTTGCTCTCGCCAAACACCTCATAGAGCTCTGCCGACTCATCCCAAAGAGCCTGCTGGCTGACTTCCTGGTCCTCTCGCTGTTCACGTCCCCACTGATAGTAGTAGAAGTCATAGGCGAAAGCGCCACTGGTCAGTGGTGGATATTCCTTGATGAAATCATACTGCTTGGGACGTGTCTGCTCTGTGAGAAAGCCGTCAGGCCTCTGCCCCCAAATACTCGATGTAGTCAAGACGGTGGCTACAATTGCTAATAATACCTTTTTCATTGACTTTAAGTTCTTTATATTATTGTTAATTCTTATCTAAGTTTCGGATTTCTATTCTTAACTAAGCTGAAACATTGTAAAGTTACTCATCTGTCTGAAACACACGCCCCCGCCCATCCGTCCCCCTTATAGGTGAGGGGCTATGGTCATGGACGTATGTGAATCAAGTAGTTAACCTTCTTCAGCAACTTGAATGGCTTATATGTTTAGAAAGGCATATCTCCCATCGAAGGTGGAGGTCCAAAAGGTGTATTCTGGTCATCAGCTGGCGGCAAAGGCTCTCCTCCACCAACAGATTGGCTGGAAGGCAAGGGAGGGCCATCGGGTACATCGTTGGTGTTGAGGGCAGAACCGAAGGTGATCGTTTCTCCAGGCATGGGAATATAGGCATCTTCATCTGTATCTTGGAAGCGAGCGTATTCATTCCTGAACTTTAGCCGCACGGTATCCACTGCACCATTACGATGTTTGGCGATGATGAACTCAGCCATACCATGCATATCATGCCCTTTTTCGTCCTGATAAATCTTATAATACTCTGGACGATGAATGAAACAGACCATATCAGCGTCTTGTTCAATGGCACCCGACTCACGGAGGTCCGAAAGCTGCGGACGCTTGCCATCATCACCTTCACGCTTCTCCACGCTGCGGTTCAATTGTGAAAGAGCAATAATAGGTATATTCAACTCTTTGGCCAGACCTTTTAATGAACGGCTGATGTTGGAAACTTCCTCTTGACGAGAGCCGAAACTCATGCCAGAGGCATTCATTAACTGGAGATAGTCGATAAGAATGATTTTCACACCATGTTCACGAACCAAACGTCGTGCCTTCGTGCGCAATTCAAATACGGAGAGAGAAGGTGTGTCATCCAAGTAGATTGGAGCATCATAAAGTTGGCGGATACGATTATCAAGCTGTCCCCATTCATAAGGTTCCAGCTGTCCACTCTTGATTTTGTCGCCCGTGATTTCACAGACATTCACAATCAAACGGTTCACCAACTGCACATTGCTCATTTCCAATGAGAACATGGCACATGGAACATGGTTGTCAACAGCAATTTTCTTGGCCATGGAGAGAACGAACGCCGTTTTGCCCATTGCAGGTCGAGCAGCAATAATAATCAAGTCTGAGTTCTGCCATCCACTTGTCAGTTTGTCTATATGCGGAAAACCGCTGGAAAGACCTGACAAACCATCACGACGCGCGGCGGCTTTCTGCAATAGCTCGTAGGCTTCATGGATAACAGGATTGATCTGCGTGTAATCCTTTTTCAGGTTCTGCTGTGAAATGGCAAACAGCTTACCTTCAGCCTCTTGCATGAGATCGTCAACATCAATGGTCGTGTCAAATGCTTTCTGTTGAACTTGACTGGAAAACGTGATAAGCTCACGAGCCAAAGCCTTTTGTGCAATGATGCGGGCATGATAATCGATGTGGGCAGAAGAGGTCACATTCTGAGACAACTGCATCAAGTAGATCGGTCCGCCTGCATCCTCTAAATGATTGGTACTTTCCAAATAATCGCGTACCGTCAGGATATCAACAGGTCGCTGTTGAGCATTCAAGGAACGAATCGCATCGAAGAGCAGCTGATGGCGATGATCGTAGAAGCTTTCTGGACGCAACACCTCACTGACTTGCGAATAGGCATCCTGCTCAATCATGAGCGCTCCCAGCACCGCCTGTTCCATTTCAAGGTTCTGCGGTTGCGGACGTCCGTAGGCATCTTCAACAGGAGCCGCTGTACGGTTAGTACGGTTGTTGGGTTTTCGGATATTGTTTGTGGTCGGCATGAATAGATAAAATACTGTTTACGTCTTATTTCATTTTCGTTTTCAATAACACTTCGGCACGTGCCAAATCCTCTGGTGTATCAATACTGATGGTTTCTTCTTGTGTAATACCAACTTGTATGTGATAACCCGCCTGCAACCAACGCAGTTGCTCCAAACTCTCTGCCATCTCTAAAGGTGACGGTGGAAGTGCAGTAATCTCAGCCAAGACTGCCGGACGATAAGCATAAAGGCCGATATGTTTATAGAATGTTTGCATCGACAACCACTCGGAACGGTCAACATCTCTTAAATATGGAATCACGCTGCGACTAAAATAGAGTGCACGGCCAAAGTCGTCAAGTACTACCTTCGGAAAGTTAGGATTCTCCAATGCCGTCCATCCATCTAGAGACGTAAAAGGTTTCACCAACGTGGCAATCTGCGTTTTTGGATGATCGAAACAATGTTGAATGGCTAGCAAGTGAGAGGGCTGAATGAGGGGTTCATCGCCTTGGATGTTGACGACGACATCATATTCTTTGTCCCATTTCTTATAAGCTTCATCAACGCGGTCCGTGCCACTTTTATGATGAATACTGGTCATGACGGCCTTACCGCCAAAGGCCTTCACGGCATCACAGATTCGTTCGTCGTCTGTTGCCACAACAGCTTCATCCAGCACGCTTTCGACGGCTTTGTACACATGTTCTATGACAGTCTTTCCACACAACTTCGCCAATGGCTTGGCGGGAAAGCGCGTCGAAGCATAGCGAGCAGGAATAATACCAATAAATGTCATATAACTTATGTTAAAACTTTCTTCAAATGATATACGTTTGTAAACTTTCCCCTACTTTTGTGGGCATGAAAGAAATACATACCTTCTATATTGGCATTGGCACGAACCTATCAGCAGCAGGAATGATACTGCGTTGGACTCATCGGCAGTTGGAAAACACATTCCAAGGAAAAGCCCGATATAGCCGTCCGTTGCAAACCCGCCCTATAGACTTCCCGAATCCTGCGACTTTCACCAATCAGTTGGTGGTCTTTGAAACGCCGACTCCTCGTGAACAGGTCGAGACTTTGCTGAAAGACATAGAACGTCTGGCTGGGCGCACGACGACTGACAAAGGACGTGGCATTGTGAGACTTGATCTGGACTTGCTGATGGCAGACGGTGAAGTCATCCGCCCCAAAGACTGGCAACGACCTTACATCCGCCAAGCTTTCGAAGAGCTGAATGGGCAAGAGATATGAATCCCGTTCCTTCATATCGTTGATACTCATCATTGTGGTGAATCGAAAAGGTCATCGAGTCCACCCACATCTTCTACAGACTCTTCTTCACTGATATTCATCGAGGTCTGACAGGGATCGAACCCAGCAGGCATGACAAAGTCTTCCGTAGGAGAATAGCCTAATTGAGGATTGGCATACACCTTCTTGAGAAAAGCGGCACAGATGGGAAGAGCAGACGATGCACCTTGCCCGTAGGCCATGCTGTTGAAGTGTACGTCACGTTCGTCTCCGCCCACCCATGCACCAAATGCCATCGAGGGAGTGTATCCAACAAACCAGCCATCTGAATTATCATTGGTGGTGCCTGTCTTACCAGCCATCGGCGCTTTGATACCGTAGCGGAAACGCATACGCGAACCCGTTCCTCCGTCAATGACGCCACGCATGAGAACTATCATCTTTAATGCACTTTCTTCACTGATGACTTCATTCATCGCCGGAGAGAACTCTCCCACTATATTACCGTCACTGTCTTCGATGTGCGTCACAAATAGTGGTGATGTTCGAATGCCGCCATTAGCAAATGCCGTATAGGCCGAAACCATCTCGATGACAGAAATGTCACACGGTCCGAGACACAAGGAAAGTGATGGATGGATATCTTGGTTCTTGATGCCGTATTCATGCAACAGACGAACGAATGCAGACGGATTCAAATGACTCATCAAATAAGCGGAAATCCAGTTATTTGACTGAGCCAACCCCCATTTCAATGTAACCATTTCACCATAGCGGGCTCGACTTCCATTGCGAGGTGTCCAGGTTTGGTCGCCAATATGATAGGTCTGTTGCACGTTCGGCACCAGGTCACACGGACTCCATCCATTCTCCATCGCCAATGAATAAAGGTATGGCTTGATGGTCGAACCCACTTGCCGACGCCCCATCCCGGCCATGTCGTACTGGAAATGTCGATAATTCAATCCGCCAACGTAAGCTTTTACCTGCCCCGTCCGCGTGTCCATGCACACAAATCCTGAACGCAGGAAACGCTTGTAGTATTTGATGCTGTCAAGAGGCGTCATCACCGTATCGATGTCGCCCTTGGCCGTATAGACAGTCATCTCCATCGGGGTGTTGAAAGCCTTTTCTATGGCAGCGGCGTCGAAGCCTGCCTGTTTCATCAAGATGTAACGTTCGCTCTGATGCATGGCCCGTTGCAGGTTCTTCTTCACTTTGTCCATACCAATTTCAGCTGCATAGGGAGCGTTTGCCTTTCCTTTGCGTTCGGCATTGAAAAGAGGTTGCAAGAAGCCTGCCACATGGTCTAGCATGGCATCCTCAGCATAACGTTGCATCCGACTGTCAATGGAGGTGTGGATCTTCAGACCGTCGGTGTAAATGTTATAATTGGATCCGTCTTTCTTCTTGTTTTTATTACACCATCCATACAGCGGGTCGGTTTCCCATGCCAGGCTGTCCTCATAGAACTTCTGCTTTTGCCATGAAGCATATTGACTACGCTGAGGCTTTTTGGCCATCAAAATAGTTCGCAAGTATTCACGCAGATAGGTGGCTTCTCCCTCTTTATGATCTACGCGTTGGAAGTTCAGTTCCACAGGTTTTTGTGCAAGGCTGTCAGCCTCGGCTTTGTTCAAGAAGCCAGCTTTCACCATCTGTCCAAGCACTGTGTTCCGTCGCTGAGTGGCCAGTTCTACATGGCGCACGGGATTATAGTATGAAGGATTCTTGCACATGCCGATGAGCATAGCACTCTCGTTAATCGTCAAATCCTTCGGTTCTTTGTTGAAATATGTCTTAGCGGCTGTCTTCAAACCCACTGCATTGTGCAGGAAGTCGAAGTAATTGAGATACATCGTGATGATTTCCTCTTTCGTGTAGAGACGTTCGAGCTGTACGGCAATCACCCATTCAATGGGCTTCTGCATCAAGCGTTCTTCCACGCTGCCAGCCTGCGATGAATAGACCTGCTTAGCCAGCTGTTGCGTAATTGTGCTACCTCCGCCCGCGTTCTTCTGGCGAAGCAAACCACGCTTGATAACGGCACGCATGAGTGCACGGAAGTCGATGCCAGAGTGTTCATAAAAGCGAACATCTTCCGTGGCCACCAATGCCTGAACAGTCGAAGGGGCTATGTCTTCATAGCTCACGAATATGCGGTTGGCACGCTGGTAGCTCCACGTCCCCAACAGTCGTCCGTCTGCAGAGAGAACTTGCGAGGCAAACTTGTTGACGGGATTCTCCAGCTGATGCAAATCGGGCATATAACCGATATAGCCTTTGGCGATAGCCCAAAATGCGGTGCCAGTGACAGCCACGACTATAAACAGTAGAACCCAAAGCACAATAAAAAACTTCTTTCTCATGTTTTTCGGTCAGGAAATGGGTTGCAAATATACGCCTTTTCTGCCGAAACTACTCACAAAAAAGAAGAAAAGTACTTTTTTTTATCTATCTTTGTAAACTAACACCTCTTTGATGATGTTCGTTCCAGGGTTTTAACCTAAATTTGCCTACGAAAAACAATGTAAGCAGAAAAGATGAACAGAAGTTTCGTTACCATTGCCGAACATTCACGTGAGAAGATAGAGTATCTCATTCGTATGGCTGAAGAATTTGAGCGCCATCCGAATCGTCTTCTCCTTCAGGGACGCGTCGTGGCCACCCTCTTCTTCGAGCCCAGTACACGCACACGCCTCAGTTTTGAAACGGCAGCCAATCGCCTGGGGGCACGTGTCATCGGATTCGCTGATCCCAAGGTGACAAGCGGAACCAAAGGCGAGACGCTGAAAGACACCATCATGATGGTCTCTAACTATGCCGACATCATCGTCATGCGACACTATCTTGAAGGAGCTGCACGCTATGCCAGTGAGATTGCCCCCGTACCCATCGTCAATGCCGGTGATGGTGCCAACCAGCATCCTTCACAGACAATGCTCGACCTATATACAATCTATCAGACTCAAGGCACACTCGATCATCTGAACATCTATCTCGTCGGTGACTTGAAGTATGGACGCACCGTGCACAGCCTACTTATGGCCATGCGCCATTTCAACCCCACTTTCCACTTCATCGCTCCTGACGAGTTGGCCATGCCACAGACCTACAAGGACTATTGCCTACAGCATGGCATCCGATATGTGGAACATCAGGACTTTGATGCAGATGTAATTTCCGGAGCTGACATTTTATATATGACGCGCGTGCAACGTGAACGGTTCACAGATTTGATGGAATACGAGCATGTGAAAGACCGCTACCTCCTCAAGTTGGATATGCTCTCCAAGGCACGCCCGAACATGCGCATCCTCCATCCCCTGCCACGTGTGAACGAAATCGAGTATAGCATCGATGACGACCCTCACGCCTATTACTTCCAGCAGGCTCGCAACGGCCTCTTTACACGCGAAGCCATCATCTGCGATGCGCTCGGCATCACGCTCCAACAAGTCCAGAACGATTCTTCGATCATCCAATAACCTCTATACATGTCCGGCGGTTGCGCCGTCGGAATCATCTGTATGAAACGAGAACAACTCATCGTCTCTGCCCTCGACCACGGCACCGTCATCGACCACATTCCATGCGACCGTCTCTTTGAGGTCATCAACCTCCTGCACTTGGAGCAAATGACTTCCAAAGTCACCATTGGTTTCAACCTCAAGTCCAACAAGATGGGCACCAAGAGCATCATCAAGATTGCCGACCGCTTCTTCACCGATGAAGAACTCAACCAATTGTCTGTGGTGGCACCAAACGTGTCGCTATCGATCATTCGCGACTATGAAGTCGTTGAGAAGCGAGAAGTCTGCCTGCCAGACGAACTGCGAGGCATCATCCTCTGCAACAACCCCAAATGCATTTCCAACAACGAACCCATGCGCACGCTGTTCCATGTCACCAACAAGCAGCAAGGCATCGTCCGTTGCCACTATTGTAATCACGAACAACACATCAAAGAAGTAAAACTAGTATAAAATGAAACGAGACAACACCATCTTTGAACTGATTGCGAAAGAACGTGCCCGTCAGGAACGGGGCATCGAACTCATCGCGTCCGAGAACTTCGTCAGCCCCCAAGTTATGGAAGCTATGGGGTCGCCGCTCACCAACAAATATGCCGAAGGCTACCCTGGCCACCGTTACTATGGCGGATGCCAAGTCGTGGACGAGGTGGAGCAACTGGCCATTGACCGTGTCTGCCAACTCTTTGGGGCCGAATATGCCAACGTCCAACCCCACTCCGGCGCTCAAGCCAACGCTGCCGTCTTCCTTGCCTGCTTGAATCCGGGCGACACCTTCATGGGACTGAACCTCGACCACGGAGGCCACCTCTCCCACGGTTCACTTGTCAACACCAGCGGCATCATCTATCGGCCTATAGGATATAATCTCAACCGCGAAACTGGTCGCGTCGATTACGACGAGATGGAACAGCTGGCACTCCAGCACAAGCCCAAGCTCCTCATCGGCGGCGGCTCTGCCTATAGCAGGGAATGGGACTATCGCCGAATGCGAGAGATTGCTGACAAAGTGGGGGCCATTTTTATGGTGGACATGGCTCATCCCGCAGGACTCATCGCAGCTGGCCTTTTGGACAACCCATTGAAGTTTGCCCACATCGTGACTTCAACCACCCACAAGACCCTGCGCGGCCCACGCGGAGGCATCATTCTTATGGGCAAAGACTTCGAAAATCCCTGGGGAAAGAAGACACCCAAGGGCGTTACCAAGATGATGTCCGCACTCCTTAACAGTGCCGTATTTCCTGGCATTCAAGGTGGTCCTCTGGAACACGTCATCGCAGCCAAGGCCGTGGCTTTCGGCGAAGCGCTCACTCCTGAGTTCAAAGCATACCAAACACAGGTTCAAAAGAACGCAGCAGTGCTGGCAGCAGAACTCATCAAACGTGGATTCCACATTGTCAGCGGAGGCACAGACAACCACTCGATGCTCGTCGATCTGCGTCCTAAATACCCGGAACTGACGGGCAAAGTGGCTGAAAACGCACTCGTGGCAGCAGATATCACCGTGAACAAGAACATGGTGCCATTCGACAGCCGCAGTGCCTTCCAGACCTCTGGCATCCGACTCGGAACACCCGCCATCACCACGCGTGGAGCCAAGGAAGACCTCATGGTGAAAATTGCCGAACTGATTGAGTGTGTGCTCAATGCACCTGAAGACGAAACCGTCATCGCTGCCGTCCGTAACGAGGTCAACGGAATCATGAAGGAATATCCACTCTTCGCCTACTAAGGCGCTGACTTGCTTCCTCCACATAACGAACCTATGTTCGTGAACCTGTCAACAGAAATGAATCGGGTCACGAACATAGGTTCTCTTTTCGTCGGATAAAAAGTCTTCAACCTCCTTTTTTAGAAGGACTCAGCTATGTCAAAAAGCGCAGATTCACAAATCATTGAAACGTTCAATCCTTTTTGTAAACTGCCTCATTTGCTGTTAGCCAATGCCCATTCTCCTGTTTTTTCCATAAAAATCCCTCAATCCCTCACCTTTTGAAATAACCATCTGAAAGCAAAGCGATTGACGGTGAGACTTTGGTGAGGGATAGGTGAGGGATGGTGAGGAATAACGAGGTGTCGAGTTTATCTGCATGTATGATCAATCCCTCACCATCCCTCACCTATCCCTCACCAAAGTCTCACCTATAATATTCTGTTTTCCAATTAAATAGAACTAATGGTGAGGGATTGAGGGATTTTTGATGAAAAAGCGATGTATAGTGGGTGTGATGAATAATTATTTCTAAACAATCTGCCTGGAACGTGTACACCCTACAAATAGAAGGTGTACACGTTCCAGGCAAAACGTGTGCATGTTCTCGCGACTGGGGTCAGATTCCGAAGACCTTGGCGAGACCGTTATCTACACCACCGAAGCCCATGAAGGCCATGGCCAAGAGGCCAGCGACGACGAGGGCGATGGGCATGCCCTGCATTCCCTTGGGGACGTCCATCGTAGCCAGTTGCTCACGGATGGCAGCGAAGATGGTCAGTGCCAGGCCGAAGCCGAGGGCGGTGCTGACGGCATAGACGACACCGGTGAGGAGATTGGGCTCGATGCCCTGGGAGTTGTAAGTGCCCTGTGCCACGAGGATGGCAACGCCGAGGATGGCGCAGTTCGTGGTGATGAGGGGCAGGAAGACGCCGAGGGCTTGGTAGAGGGCAGGCGACACCTTCTTCAGAATGATCTCCACCATCTGCACGAGGGCAGCGATGACGAGGATGAAGGCGATGGTCTGCAGGTATTCGAGGTTGTAGCTCTCCAAGAGACCTTGGATGAGGTAAGTCACGATGGTAGCTATCGTGAGCACGAAGGCCACAGCGGCGGACATGCCGAGGGCAGTGTCCACTTTCTTCGACACACCGAGGAAGGGGCAGATTCCGAGGAACTGCGAGAACACGATATTGTTGACGAAGATGGCCGAGAAGAATATTAAGAGATAAGCCATAATCAAAGACCCACCCCCCTGCCCCTCCCTTGTAGAGAGGGGAGTATAATGTATTAGCTATGGGGAGCTATTAGGGTCATTCTTTTAATGATGTTTACTATTCTTATTGCATTTCTTGAAATGTAACCACTCCCTCCCTACAAGGGAGGGTGAGGGGTGGGTCTAAATCTTCGCCGTCTTCTTCACGATGGCAATCAGGTAGCCGAGGGCGATGAAAGCACCGGGGGCGAGGACGAAGAGGAGCATGCCGTAGTTCTCGGAGTAGAGGGTAGTGCCAAAGAGCTTGCCTGTGCCGAGGATCTCGCGGATGCCGCCAAGCAGTGTGAGGGCGATGGTGAAGCCGAGGCCGATGCCGATGCCGTCGAAGATGCTCTCCACAGGGCCGTGCTTGGCTGCAAAGGCTTCGGCACGACCAAGGATGATGCAGTTCACGACGATGAGGGGGATGAACAGACCGAGGGTCTTATAGACCTCGGGCGTGTAGGCTTGCATGAACATCTGCAGGGCAGTGACGAGGGAGGCAATCACGACGATGTACGAGGGGATGCGCACCTGATCGGGGATGAGGCTCTTGATGCACGAGATGATGAAGTTGGAGAAGATGAGGACAGCCATCGTGGCCAGACCCATCGACATACCATTCACGGCGCTGGAGGTGGTTCCCAGCGTGGGGCACATACCGAGGAGAAGGACGAAGGTGGGGTTCTCCTTGAGGATGCCGTTCCACAAAATAGACAAGTATTTCATAATCGTTTCTCCTTTAGTTTAGTTTTGGGATTGTCCCTCGGCAGAAACCTCGGGCACAGTGACTTCTTCAGGGGCGACTTTAGCGTGCTGCTGGGCAGAAGCTCCGCTTTGTGCATCAGCCTGTGCGGAAGCACCGGCGTAGGCATGGAAGGCCACGTTGACGGCACGGAGGAAGGCGCGTGAGGTGATGGTGGAAGCGGTGATGGCATCCACGTCGCCGCCGTCCTTGCTGACGGTGAGCTCCTTCTCGCCGGGGTTCTTGCCGATGATGTCGCCCTTCTGTCCCTTCTGGAACCAGTCGCCAGCCTTGGCACCGAGGCCCGGCGTCTCGGCATGTTCGAGGACGGTGTAACCCTTGATGGACCCCTCATCGGCAAAACCGACGAGCACACTCAGCTTGCCGCCGAAGCCATTGGGGTCGATAGCCTGCACGGCGACGCCTTTATCGGTGGCATAGATGATGACAGGATTGCCGTTGGCATCCTCGACCTCTTTGGTCTCCTGCACCTGGGCATCGGAAACGCCCAGCACGGTGTTGATGCCTTCGGCAAGGGTGCGAGCCTTGTTCTCTTCAATAGGGCCTGCGGTCATCTTGTTGACATAGGCCAAAGCACCTGCGGCGATGACCGAGATGAGGGTCAGCACGCAAAGCATATTAGGTAGGGTTGATGGTAGTTTTTTCATTTCTTTACCTCCCCAAAACGTTTAGGTTTGACATAGGTGTTGATGAGAGGTGTGAAGCCGTTCATGATGAGGATGGCGAAGCTCATACCTTCGGGATAGCTGCCGAAGTCGCGGATGAGGACGGTCAGCACGCCGATGGCACAGCCGTAGATGAGCTGACCCTTGGCCGTCATGGGCGAGGTGACATAGTCGGTGGCCATGAAGCAGGCACCAAGCATGAGACCACCGGAGAGGATGACCTGCACGGGGTTGGCATAGCTGGGATCGATGAGGTGGAAGAGACCTGCCAGGACGAAGACCGAAGCGATGATGCTCACGGGGATGTGCCAGGTGATGATCTTCTTCCAGAGCATGTAGCAGCAACCGATGAGCAGGCAGAGGGCGCTGACCTCACCGAGAGAGCCACCGGTCTGACCGATGAGCATGTCAAAGGCCGAGGGGAGCTGGTTCAGCAAACTGGAATCGCCCGTCTTGATGGCTTCCTTCATGATGAAGAGCGGCGTGGCACCTGTCTCGGCATCGACATATCACATCTGATGGCTGAGAGGCCAGGAAGTCATCTGCACGGGGAAGGAGATGAGCAGGAAAACACGTCCCACGAGGGCGGGGTTGAAGGGGTTGGTGCCCAAACCGCCGAAGGTCATCTTACCAATGCCGATAGCCACAAGGGCGCCGATGATGATAATCCAGATGGGCAGGTTCGAGGGCAGGTTGAAGCCGAGGAGCAGACCCGTGAGGACGGCACTGCCGTCGCAGATGGTCAGACGCTCGCGGTCGAGGATGAAGCGTGTGATGGCCCACTCAAAGAACACACACGCAGCCACCGACGTAGCGAGGACGATGGCAGACCCCAGCCCGAAGAAATAGAGCGAAGCGATCAGGGCAGGCACCAAGGCGATGCATACGCCGTACATATTGCGCTGCACCGAGTCGCCGCCGTGGACGTGGGGTGATAGGGAAATGATGGGTCGGGACCCACCCCCCTGCCCCTCCCTTGTAGGGAGGGGAGTAGATACTTGTGAGGAATTACTCGTATTAGGCATAATCGTATGTCTCGTTAAATGAATGATGAAATCTATTCTTGAAGGGTGACCACTCCCTCCCTACAAGGGAGGGTAAGGGGTGGGTCCTCCTTTTTACTTCTTTATCGCTTCCATGTGCCTTGCCTTGATGATGCCCATGACGGTCTGCTTGGCGACACGGATGTTGTCGAGCAAGGGACGGTTGCTGGGGCAGGTGAAGGCGCAGGAGCCACATTCGATGCAGGAGGTGACGTCGTTCTTCTCGCAGCCGTCCCAGTCCTTCAGACGGGTGTAGGAAGCGAGGAGGTACGGTTCGAGGCCCATGGGGCAGGCGCTGACGCATTTAGCACAGCGGATGCAGGGCGAAACCTCGCCGCGACGGCTCTCCTTCTCGGCCATCAGCAGGAGACCGCTGGAGCCCTTGGTGACAGGCACTTCGAGCGACATCAGCGCACGTCCCATCATGGGTCCGCCACCGATAATCTTGCCTGTATCTTCGGGCAGACCGCCAGCCTCGTCGATGAGCTGCTGCATGGGCGTGCCGATGCGGGCGAGGAAGTTCGAGGGGTTCTTCACGCTCTTGCCCGTCACGGTGATGATGCGCTCGATGAGGGGCTTGTGCTTCGTAACGGCTTCGTAGATGGCATAGACGGTGCCGACGTTCTGGACGATGGCGCCTACATTGATGGGCAGTGCGGGAGGGGCAGGCACCTGACGGCCGATGACGGCGTCGATGAGCTGTTTCTCACCGCCCTGCGGATACTTGACCTTGAGGGGAACGACCTCGATGCCGGGGTACTGGGCTGCCTTCTCCTTTAATAAATCGGTAAGGAGCTTGATGGCATCGGGCTTGTTCATCTCGATACCGATGTAAGCCTTGGGGCAGTTGACGGCGTGCTTGATGAGCTGTATGCCTACGAGGATCTGCTCGGGTTTCTCGAGCATCAGACGATGGTCGGCCGTCAAATAGGGTTCGCACTCTACGGCGTTGACGATGATGGCCTCTGCCTTCGTGCCTGGAGGGGGCATGAGCTTGATGCCCGTGGGGAAGGTGGCGCCACCCATACCTACGATGCCAGCGGCCTTGATGCGATTGACAACTTCCTCGGCAGTGATGCCTCCGAGGTCCTTCATGGTCACGAGTTTGTCGGAACGGTCGATGCTATCCTCCCATTCATCGCCTTCTACATCGACGATGACGGCCATGCGGCGTGTGCCACTGCTATCGAGCACGGCATCTACCTTGTTGACTTTGCCGCTGACGCTGGAGAAGACAGGAACGCTGAGCCCCTTGCCGGCCTCGCCGAGCAGGGTGCCTACCTTCACCTCGTCGCCCTTCTTGACGACAGGCACGGCGGGAGCACCGATGTGCTGGAACATCGAGAAGACGGCCTGCTTGGGAATAGCCGCAGTACGGATGGGCTCGGCAGCAGAGAGTTTGTTTTCGGCGGGATGTACACCGCCTATATGAAATGTCTTCATGTTTACGATTGACGATTTACAATTTACGATTTATGCTTGCGCTTGGGAAGCCCCTGCGGCAGGAGCTGCGGGTTTTCCGACGGGAGAACTGTCGGACACACTATCGGAGGAAGCGACAGGCGCACTGGCTGGAGCTTCCACCTTCGGTTTCCTCGGCGGGAAGTTGAAAGCGAGGATAGCGTTCTGCGGGCATTCCTCTTCACACTTGCGGCAGAGCTTGCACTTCTCTGCGTCGATGTAGGCGAGGTTGGCCTCCACGGTAATGGCCTCGAACTTGCAGACCTTCACGCACTTCTGGCAGGCGATACAGCCTACGGAGCAAGCCTTGCGCGTCTGTGCACCCTTGTCCTTGTTGTTGCACAGGACCACGACACGGCGGTTTTTCAGTCCCTTCAGACGGATCTCGATGATGCCGCGTGGACAAGCCTTGGAGCAGGCACCGCAGGCGGTACACTTCTCATCGTCCACCTCAGGCAGACCCATCTCGGGATTCATGCGGATGGCGTCGAACTGGCAGGCAGCCACGCAGTCGCCACAGCCCAGACAGCCATAGACGCAAGCCGTCTCGCCCGAACCGAGCATGTTCTGTACGCGGCAGCTCTGCGCACCGTCGAACTCGGCAATGCGAGGACGGCTCTCGCACGTGCCGTTGCACCGCACGACAGCCACCTTGGGTGCCGAAGCCTCGGCCTTCATCCCAAGGATGTCGGCCACCTTCTCCATCACGGGCTGACCGCCTACTGGGCAGAGCAGTCCTTCGAGCGAACCTTTGTCGGCAGCCTTCACGCACGCTCCGGCAAAACCAGAACAGCCAGGGAAGCCGCAACCGCCGCAGTTGGCACCCGGAAGCACCTCCTGCACCTGACCGATGCGCTCGTCTTCATGCACAGCGAACTTCTTGGCTGCAAAGAACAGGATGAGCGCTGCCACCAGCCCGATGCTGCCAAGAACAATCACTGCAATCAGAATTACATTCATTAGTTTTAAAGTTTAAAGTTTATTGTTTATTATTTATAGTTTATAGTTTTATGCGGAATGAAAAGGTTTGCTGTAAGCGTTTACGGAAGAAGAGAAAGATGACAGCATAGTAAGCTACCAAAGTGAGAAGCGACCATAACGCCCCCACCGTCTCGCTGCCCGTCATCTGAAGACCGACGACGAGAGCCAACAACAATAAAACAAGCGGAAGTCCATAGGCAATCATCGCTGCACGACGCCCGTCTGAGAGATGCCCTTCGAGCATCACCTCCTGCCCCACCCTATACCGATGCGCCTCAGACGTCATGACTTCCACCTCCTTCTCTTTGGCTTCGGCGCTGGAACACATCTGCTTAGCAGCACAGCCAGCACAGGCAGCAGCCTGAAGGATGCTCACACGAACGCGCTCACCTTCAATGGCTTTGACGACACCTTGATGGCTGATTAGTTGATCTCTCATATAGATTTGTAATGTTAGCTTTGCAAAAGCGCCACAAAGATAATACATTATTTTCATAAAACACGCGCGCACGAGAGAAAATTTATTTTTCTGTCCTCAAATTTGGATTTTAGCAAGAAATGTCGTATCTTTGCACACAGAAGAGGACGGTTCCTTCAAGCCTATCAAGCGACAAAGGACTATCTCAACTAAAGGATATTGCACGACGTGCGGCCATAGCGCCACGTCGTGCAATATTCGTTTCAAGGCGTGCAACGATGATTTCACGCCCGGAAATTTGGCTATACACCTAAATCTTCTTATCTTTGTGGCCAGAATCATAGCTTTATACACCTAAGACCCATGGCAGAATACTATAAGCGAGAGATTGCTGACCTCAACGAGACGGGCAAGAAACAATACCGCTATGAGCTGCGTTCGCGCGGGAGTGCTGGGCTGAAAGCACTCGCCAGACAGGTCCACAAGCGCTACCGTATGCTCGATGCTACCGAGCTGGAAGGCATCGCTGAGGACTTCATTGACGAGATGGCGGCCTTGCTGTCCGAAGGTTTCAGCGTGACGCTCGGCGACCTTGGTTCCTTCTCGCTGAGCATCGGATTGAGGAACAAGAAGCATCTTGAACAGATGGAAGACGAGATAGAAGGAGAGCCCAACGCCCGCAGTCTTTGCGTGCGCGGCATCAACTTCAAGGCCAACAAGCGTTACGTCAGCGACATCAACAACAAATGCCACCTGCAACGTGAGTCTGGCGGCACGGCGCACCTGCACCCTTCGCCCTATAGCCTGGAACAGCGCATCGCACGTGCCGTGAGCTACGTCCGCCAGAACGGTTTCCTGCGCATCGCCAACTACGCCGGCATCAACGGCATCTCCATCAGTGCAGCCAGCCGCGAACTCCGCCTGTTAGACGGCACACCCGACTTCCCCCTCAGAAGCGACGGCCGAGGACCCAGCAAGGTCTATCGGATGAAACAGGAACCATCTCAGGAATGACGATCACCCCTATCAAACGACGACAACGATGAAAAAGCCAGCACACATAGACGTCAGGGTTTCCGTGACGATGGCGACGGTGGCTGTCGCCATGGGCAGTCTTGAGGCACGGCCCTTGCAGGAGCAGAGACCGAACATCGTGCTGTTCATGGTCGATGACATGGGATGGCAGGACACGTCGGTTCCCTTCTGGACGCAACGTACCCGGCTCAACGACACTTACGAGACGCCGAACATGGCGCGTCTGGCACGGCAGGGGATGCTCTTCACGCAAGCCTACGCCAGCCCTATCAGCTCGCCCAGCCGTTGCTCTCTGCTCACGGGAGCCAATGCCGCCCGCCACCGCGTGACGAACTGGACGTTCCGCCGGAATCAGATGACCGACGAGGGCGATGACCTACTGACACCACCCGACTGGAACTATAACGGCATCTGCCAACAGGAAGGAGTGGACAACACGTTCCATGCCCGTTCGTTCGTGGATATCCTTCGCTCAGCAGGTTACCGCACCATCCACTGCGGCAAGGCGCACTGGGGGGCAGAGGACACGCCGGGCGAGTCACCATTGCATTTCGGCTTCGAGGTGAACATCGCGGGTCATGCCGCCGGAGGACCTGCCACGTACCTCAGCGAGCGCAACTACGGCCATGATGCCGAGGGACATCCCACCGCACAGTTCGCCGTCCCCGGCTTGCAGAAATATTGGGGCACAGGCACGTTCCTCACAGAAGCTCTGACCAGAGAAGCCCTGGCCGCCCTCGACAGCATCCGTTCTCCCCGCAACGCTCAGCAATCAACAGCCAGCCCACCACCCTTTTTCCTCTATCTCTCCCACTACGCCGTCCATGTACCCATCGACCGCGACCAACGTTTCTTCGAGAAATATCGGCATAAAGGACTCTCGGAGAAGGAGGCTGCCTACGCCTCGCTGATTGAAGGGATGGACAAGAGCCTGGGTGACCTCCTTGATTGGCTCGACGTCAACGGCGAGACGGAGAAGACCATCGTCCTCTTTATGAGCGACAACGGCGGCTATGCCACAGGTGCGGAATGGCGCGACGAACCGCTCTACACGCAGAACGCCCCTCTGAGAAGCGGCAAAGGCTCACTGCTCGAAGGCGGCATTCGCGAACCGATGATGGTGCGCTGGCCAGGTGTCGTCGAGGAAGGCACGCGCTGCGAGAGCTACTTGTGTATAGAAGATTTCTTCCCCACGATACTGGAGATGGCCGGCATCCGTCGCTACGACGTGCCTCAAACCATCGACGGACGAAGCTTCTTGCCTCTGCTCAAAGGCAAAGGCGACACCTCACGCGGCCGCACGCTCATCTGGAACTACCCGCACGTCTGGGGCAACAGAGGGCCGGGCATCGACCTCAACTGCGCCATCCGTGAAGGTGACTGGAAACTCATCTACAGCTACAAGACCGGTCAGAAGGAACTTTACAACATCACCCTCGACATCGGCGAAGAGCACAATCTGGCGTCAGAACGTCCCGACCTTGTCCAGCGCCTCTCCCGCAAACTGGGCAGGCGGCTCCGTGCCATGAAAGCCCAGCGGCCTTCCCTGAAAGCCACCGGACAGCCTTGTCCCTGGCCAGACGAGAGGTGAATAATGACAGAAAACAAGACCTCTTGCCCTCATTCAATGGTTAAAATCCTTCAATAACGATGAGTAAGGTTTCATTTTTTATCTCAACTTGCTTATAATACCTATTTTTTATCTAAATTTGCAGCCGAATTTTTCAACTCAATAGGAATGAACGATTCAACTCAAAACGCAACCGAAGGACAGCAGACGAAAGCCTATGCTGCATGGTACGGTTTATGGATTGGAGTGTGCTGGGTGCTCAGCTTCGGGCTATCCATGTGGGGCCTGAAGGAACCTTTTGCCGGAAACTTCGGTTTGCTGGCAGGTGTCGGTTCCGTGCCATTAGCTATCTGGTTGCTTCGTGGTTTTAATGAAATGATATCACCACTCTCGCTACGTCGTGCCTGGCACATGGCGTGGCTGATGTTCCTCTATGCAGCCTTGTTGACAACGGCTGCACAGTACATTTATTTTGCCTACATGGATAATGGCCTGCTTGTGCGCACCTACACCGAAATGATCAAACAGCCAGAAATCCAAGATTTGATGGCTCAACTCATGCCTGGACAAGATGCTAACCGCTTATTTGAAGATGCCATTACCTTGTTCTCTACCACTCCCGTCTCACAATTAACTTTACAATTCCTTTTCTGGAATGTCATACTGGCTACCGTTTTATCCATTCCCACAGCATTCCTGAGCTATAAGAAGAAACCGTCTTCCCAGACGCCGAAAGGAAAGGAATAATCATTCCAAAGTAATTAAGTCTATGCCCACAATGGATAAAGAACATTTCGTCAATACCTCATCCCCAACAACCAAACAAGAGGAACGAATTGACATTTCCGTTATCGTACCTCTCTACAATGAAGCAGAATCATTGCCCGAACTGCACGCCTGGATTCAACGTGTGATGAACGAGAACAGCTTCACATACGAGATTATTTTCGTCAATGACGGTTCCACCGACAGCTCGTGGGAAGTCATAGAACATCTGGCTGCAGATCATCCTGAAGTCAGCGGCATCAAGTTCCGTCGCAACTACGGCAAAAGTCCTGCGCTGTTTTGCGGATTCCGCCGTGCCAAAGGCGATGTCGTCATCACGATGGATGCCGACCTCCAAGACTCTCCCGACGAGATTCCCGAGTTGCGCCGCATGATTGTCGAAGACGGCTATGACCTGGTCAGCGGCTACAAACAGAAACGATATGATCCGCTCTCCAAGACCATTCCCACCAAGCTTTTCAACGCAACAGCTCGCAAAGTAAGCGGCATCCACAATCTCCACGATTTCAACTGTGGGCTGAAAGCCTACCGTCGCGATGTGGTAAAGAACATTGAAGTCTATGGCGAGATGCACCGCTACATTCCCTATCTGGCCAAGAATGCAGGCTTCACGAAGATTGGGGAAAAAGTGGTACACCATCAGGCACGCAAGTACGGCACTACCAAGTTTGGCCTCGACCGCTTTGTCAACGGCTATCTTGACCTACTTTCCCTCTGGTTCCTCAGCCGTTTCGGGCTGAAACCCATGCATGTCTTTGGCCTTCTGGGCTCTCTCATGTTCCTGTTGGGCTTCGTGGCCGTAGTCGTTGTTGGTGCCAACAAGCTCTATGCCTTGGCAAACGACATTCCAGCCCGTCTGATAACCGATTCGCCTTATTTCTTCATCGCCTTGACCATGATGTTGCTGGGAACACAGCTGTTCGTGGCAGGTTTCTTGGGCGAACTCATCACGCGTAACAGCGAACTGCGCAACAACTATCAGATTGAGAAAGAATTGTGATGAATGCAGAATGACGAATCCTAAGCTGTCATCTCTTCTGGCGATTGTTTCCTTCGTCGCCCTCTCGTTGGTTTCCTGCGACAATCTCTCGTGTCCATTAGAGAACACCGTGGAGAGCGTCTATGGTTTCTATGCCACGTCGCGCACGGCCAACGGAACCTTTGAACCCGGAGCTGCCATTTCCATCGGCGACACCCTTACCATCTATGCAGCCAACCGAGACACCATCCTTGCAAACCGACTTATCGGAAAGAGTTCCGTTAGTCTGCCCGTGAGCTACTATGCCGACGTGGACACCCTTCTCTTCGTCTTTTCCGATGCCGACGGACGTTCCACGAGTGATCTTGTTTACATCCACAAGCGCAACATCCACCATTGGGATGCCCCCTCCTGCCCTGTCCATCTTTGGCACGAGGTCACAGCCGTGGCATCTACCCACAACCTCATTGACACCATCCTCATCAGTAACCCACACATCAACTACGACGGAAATGAAAACTTCCAAATCTATTTCTATACCAATCTGGAATAAGGTCATCCGTCTGCTGTGCATACTGACCCTGTTGGAGCTACCCATACAAACCACTTGGGGGCAGACCGACGACACGCCGCCTGCTGATGAACAAGCTGTGCTGGAAATCATCGAGCAGAAGACGTCGAGGAAACCCAAGTTCCTTGACGGAGCTGCCGTTGGGGTAGATCTTGTGGGCATAGGCATGAAGGTGGCTGGAACCGACTGGTCGCAGATGGAAGTCTTCGCCCGTCTCAATTTCTTCGATAAGTATTTCCCCATCTTTGAACTGGGTTTAGGCGAGGCCGACCACGAAGGTCCAGAACTTGAAAACCACTTCAAGATCCGTGCTCCATACTTCCGTCTCGGAGCCGATTACAACTTTGCCAAGAAGCACAACGGCAACCGTATCTTCGGAGGGTTGCGCTACGGCTTCTCTGCCTATACCTACGATTTAGACTCTTCCATTCCTCTCACCGATCCCGTGTGGGGAACCTCTCAACCTTTCCATCAGCATAATCTCAGCGGCAACCTCCATTGGCTTGAAGCGGTTTTCGGAATAGAGACCAAACTGTGGAGCATCGTCCGCCTCGGATGGGATGTCCGCTTTAAGTTCCGACTCGCCCAGAAAGCCTCAGACATCGGACAGCCTTGGTATTTTCCTGGATATGGCAAAAACGGCGACGGTGTCGGTTGGGGAGGTACTTTCAAACTTGTTTTCGACATCTAAACCATCATCCATGACTGATCCTCTCAACCCCATCAACCTCCAAGGACAGGACGAATCTGGCGACCAAGGCGATGCGGTAAAGTTTTCTCCGCTCACGCCAGACGATGCACCGAAATCACAATGGCGCCGCTGGCATCTGCCTGTTCTGTTTCTTTTCGCCATTGCCACGTTCCTCATCATCCTGCGTCGCAATGCTCCTGCTCCCTTCCAGCACAACGAGGGAGCCATCTTCGGCACCTTCTACCATTTCACCTACCAAGCTGCAGACGATCTTCATGCTGAGCTAAAAGCCGAACTTAATAGAGTTGATAATAGCCTTTCAATGTTCAACCCTCAAAGCACCCTCAGCCGCATCAACCAAGGCGAAGACATTGAGGTGGATTCGCTCTTCCGTCGCGTCTTCACGCTCAGCCAACAAGTCAGTGAAGCCACTGACGGAGCTTTTGACATCACCGTAGCTCCGCTCGTCAACGCATGGGGTTTTGGCTTCAAGGAAGGTCAGTTGCCGGACAGTCTTGCTGTGGACAGCCTGCGACAAAGTGTCGGCTACAGGACGATTTCCCTTACGCCCGACTGCCACCTCCATCGTGACGACCCTCGCACCATCCTCGACTGTAGCGCCGTGGCCAAAGGCTTCGGTGTGGACATCGTGGCTGATTTCTTACGCGCGCGCGGAATCCTTAATTATATGGTCGAGATTGGAGGCGAAATCGTTGTCAGCGGAACCAATCCTAAAGGCCAGCCCTGGCACGTTGGCGTCAACAAGCCCGACGACGACCCCACCAGCCAAAACAGCCAGCTGCAGACGGTACTCAACCTGACAGATTGCGCCCTTGCCACCAGCGGCAACTATCGCAACTTCTACATCACCGAAGACGGACGGCGGCTTGCTCACACCATCGACCCTGCTACAGGCTATCCTGTGCAGCACAGCCTTCTCTCTTCTACCGTCATCGCACCCACCTGTGCCTGTGCCGATGCTTTCGCAACCGCTTTTATGGTTCTCGGTATTGAACGAGCCAAGCAGGTGCTCAGCCACCATCCGGAACTGCAAGTTTATTTTATCTACGACTCCGCTGGCATTAACCAGACCTTCAGTACGATCCCACTCCCAGAATAATATGGAACAGAGCTTCACCTACGACCCGTCGCTCACCAAGGCCGAGCGATACCAACATTTCATCGACGACTATCGCCTCTTCATCGAGGGTGAAACCGATCTCATCGCCGCCTTGGCCAACACATCTGCGGCTTTGCGCGAAGCGTTTGGGTTCTTCTGGGTGGGCTTCTACCTCGTCAAAGATAGCCAATGGCTCTCGCTCGGGCCATTCCAAGGTACCGTCGCCTGCACCCGCATCCGCCGTGGACGAGGAGTTTGTGGCACTGCATGGGAAGAAAGAAGAACCCTCGTCGTCCCTGATGTAGATGCCTTCCCCGGACACATCGCCTGCAGCAGCTTATCACGATCAGAAATTGTCGTACCCCTCGCAGACAAGAACGGTCACATCCACGGTGTCCTCGACATTGACAGCGACCAGCTCTCCACTTTCGACGACACGGATCGCCAGTACCTGGAATGTGTTGTAAACGAGATGTCGTTCCTGTTCTTGTAATGATTCCCTGTTTAGGCTGTTGACAATCAGTGATTCTCATCGGAGTAAACTCATCGATAGAGATACTGATTTCTGTCTATGGGAGCAGAGATGGGCACAAGTTCCAAGCACCTCCACCCCACTTCACATGGATTTCCCTTGAAAATCCCTCAATTCCTCACCTTTATTGATAATTATCTGAAAGAAAGTCGCTTGCAGGTGAGGGATTGGTGAGAGATAGGTGAGGGATGGTGAGGAATCATGGAGGAAGGTATTCTTCTGCTTTCATAAGAAATCCCTCACCATCCCTCACCTATTCCTCACCAAAGTCTCACCCATAATGCGTTGTAGGACAAGTCAATGGCTTCGAAGGTGAGGGATTGAGGGATTTTTCGCGTCATAGAGCATGTATAGAGGGGAATGGTGTGGCGCATCTTGACATTCTGCACAGAAGATGAACACCTTACGTGTGAAAGATGTACACGTTCCAGGCCAATCGTATATGGATGTTCGCACCCATCAGCATGAATACCCCTCTTTTTGCTCTCATCCTCTGTTAGGTCGAGCCCTCGATGAAGGAAACAAATGCGGCTAATTCGACCCTTCACGCCAAAAAGAAGGTCAGTACGCTTGCAATCGTTCAGAAGTCGAACTGAAGAGCAAAGCGAAAACCGTGTTTCTTCACGCCGGGATAGTTAAGGTAGTTGATGCGGCGGACGTAGTCGAAACGGAAGATTTTGAGGACATTGTGGAGTCCTATGCTGGCTTCCATGTAGGGAGCGCCAGACATGGGATGGACAATGGATTGCCCATCGCGTGAGGGCATGAAGTAGAGGTCTGGTGCGTCGGTGGTGTAGCTTTCCGTGCCGTCCGAAAGCGTCGTTGGGAAAAGGTGCCTTGATGGATTATTACGGTCGGTGAGGTGGCTATAGAGCATCTTGAAACCAATGACCTCACGCCATTTCAGACGCTTAATGAGAGGTATGCGGTTGAGAATCTTTCCTGAGAGATCCCACTCTACCTGGAAGGAGAGATAGCGGTCGCCGATGAACTCCAAGTTGTTAATCATGCAGAACATGTCGCGTGTGATGATGTACGAATTGTTGGCCACGGGCATGAGCAGATGGGGGAAGGGGACACGATTCCATTGTGCAGCTGCACGCAGATGGAAATCGATGCGACCGTATGAGTTGAGCCAGAGTCGTTCGTAGGCGGTCAGCTCGGTGGTATTGTAACGCCATTCTCCTCCCAGAATTCCTTTGAAGCCGAAAGTGTGAGCCACGGCAAAAACTGGATTGTTATGGTTGACAACATGGCGACGCTGTTTGGAGGTAATGATCTCTTCACCTGGTGCCCAACGCAGAGAGAGAAGAAGTTCGGTGGCGTTAAGGTGTTTTACAAAAGTTCCGTCAAGTCGCTTATAAAACAACGAACCACAAGGTGTCTGACGTGAAGCTCTCAGCTGAAGCTTGAAATCGAGATGATGATTGGTTTCCACCTCATAGCGCAACAAGGCATGGCGACGGAAGAGCATGTGGTCAACGGTTTGGGTCTTAAACGAAACCCAGACATTGTCTTTGTCTCGACCATGTTGCCACATAAGGTCAGCTGGGCTGAAGACATCCTCCTGCCATTGTGCCGTGATGCTGTGACGCGGGTATTCAAGCTGAGAATGTTGTTTGCGGAGAAAAGAGTATTCGGCCTCGGCCATGCCATACCAGCGGTGGCTGTTGACACCGTAGGCGGCATAGCCCTTGAAAAAGAAATGCGGGAAGAGTTTGGCTGTGGTCTGTCCGCCTACACGGAAGCGGTAACCGTCGATGAAATTATGAGAAATCATGGACATGACAGGTCCAATCTCTATGCGGCTCTGGTCTTGGGTGAGGTTGGTTTCAAAGTAGTTGCAAATGGCAGCACGAAAGAGGTACATGATCACATTGCCACGTGTCCGCTGGATCATGGTTGAAGCCATTTGTTGCAATCCACTCTCACCCCAAGAAAGGGTATCTACACGATGGCGTGCCCAAAAGGCACTGTCTTTGATGATGGTGGTGCCTTCGCGCAACTTATCACTTTGTGCAAAACGATCTGGCGGAATGGAATCGGTGGAAATAGCGGTGTAGTTGGTAGAGCGGTGCACCATCATCATCCGCTGTCCTTTAATGATACCCAGTTCAGCAAAAAGATCGTCGGTCTGCAAGACACGTTGCCCGTTAGGAAGGTCGGTGAAACGTTGTTGGAGGACAAGGTTTGTAATGTAATTGACACTGGAACGGACAGGCAAATTGATATTGCACTTGTGGACGCGATATGTGCTGTCATTTAAGATCCATAGACGCCCACTGAAGCCGAAGTCCTGCGGGTTCTGTGGAACAAAACTAAGCTGTATGCAGTTTTGGTTATCAACCTCCAAAGTATCTTCGATGAAAAATCGGAAGAAGGAGATGGCGGCTCTGCTGGAAAGAGGACTGGTGAACCGTCGTTCCAGCAACGTCAATTGGTCATCATAGATGTTGACGTCGGTGAAGATACTGGAAATGACGGTATTGACGGTCTCTCCAATAGGCAGGAGATCGGTAATACCTTCCGAATTAGTGCCTAAGACATAGTTACGTTCCTGCTTGGGTTGACGTCTGTAAAGATGCTGAATAGCGGTCTCGGTATAGTTCAGCGGCAGGATATACTTTCCTGTTTGGGGGCAGAACTCAATCTGACGCTTGAGAAGAGGCGACTGCAGAATCTTCATGGTGTCTGCCAGCCCTTGGGAGATGTTGTTCAAAGCAGCCGTGATGCGCTGGTACTTGTAGTAGCTCACAAAGTCGTTCCGACTCAAGTCATGCTCTCCCTTTGCAGCTATCACCTTCTGCATCAGTTCCACAGCCGGGTTTCCCTTGCGATGATAACGTTGTCGCTTAGGCTTGACCGTCACCTCCTTCATGTTGCGCTCTACATAGACATCATGCTGAGCATAAGCACCTATGCCCAAGGCAAGGAACGCAAGAAGCAAAAGGAATGATTTACGATTCACTATTTCAACTTTCAACGTTCTCAACAGGCTTTGAAGCTCATGTCGAGACCTTTGACGCTGTGAGTGAGGGCACCGACGGAAATGAAATCGACCCCACACTCGGCGTATTCTCGCAAGGTGTCGAAAGTGATACCCCCACTCGATTCTGTCTCATAACGGCCACCTATCAGTTCCACAGCCTTGCGGGTGTCGGCGGGTGTGAAGTTGTCGAGCATGATGCGATCCACACCGCCGATGGCCAAAACACGGTTCAGCTCGTCGAAGTTACGGACTTCAATCTCAATTTTCAGATCCTTGCCCTTTTCCTTCAGGTATTCGTGGCAACGTGTGATGGCATTCTCAATGCCACCTGCAAAATCTACATGGTTGTCTTTCAGCAGAATCATGTCAAAAAGACCGATTCGGTGGTTGCAGCCTCCACCTATCTTGACGGCTGCCTTTTCCAGCATACGCATCCCTGGTGTCGTCTTGCGGGTATCCAGCACTCGGGTCTTGGTACCTTCAAGACGCTCCACGTACTTGTGAGTCATCGTTGCAATGCCCGACATGCGCTGCATGATGTTAAGCATCAGACGTTCTGTCTGGAGCAGGCTCTGCACTTTGCCCGTGACAACCATAGCCACGTCACCTGGCTTCACGTGAGCACCATCCTGAATGAAAACTTCCACCTGCATCGTCGGATCGAAACGATGGAAGACTTCTTTAGCAATCTCTATGCCTGCAAGAATGCCATCTTCCTTGATGAGTAACTTACTCTTGCCCATCGCATCAGCTGGGATGCAGCAAAGCGTGGTATGGTCGCCGTCGCCTATGTCTTCGGCAAAAGCCAGGTCAATGAGACGGTCGTTCAGTTCTTTTTCCGTGAAATAATGTTCGTTCTGCATGATGGTTATTCAATAGAAAAACTAATTATTAGAAACTTTTGTGCAAAAATACGCCAATTCCTTCATTGCCGCAAACTTTCACTAAACTTTTTGGAATAATTTACAAAAGAGAGGATTCACTCGAAACGCATGACCCGTGCAGGGTGTATGCGGGACACGAAGAAGCTCGGAATAATCAGCACCAACACAGTGAGAGCCAAAGTGGCAATGTTCAGAAGGAGGATGAGTGGCCACGAGAACTGAATGGGGACGGCATCTACATAATAAGTGGCAGGATCGAGCGAGAAAAGCCCCCATTGCTGTTGAACAAACGCAAGACCAATCCCTAACACATTACCCCAAAACATCCCCTGCCCCACCAACAATGCAGCAAAAGAAAGGAAGATACGACGCAGCTGTCCATTCGTCGCACCAAGGCTTTTCATCACCGCAATGAAGTTGGTACGTTCCAAGATGATGATGAGCAAACCTGCCGTCATGGTGAAAATAGAAAGACCTATCATCAAGACAAGAATGACATAGACATTCGTATCCAACAGATCGAGCCATGAAAAGATTCCAGGATAAAGCTCAACGATAGAATGTACTGAATAAGAGGCTCCGTATGCGTCTTGCTTCTGGTTCACCAAAGCACGCACATCGTCTGCTGTCTTGTTCAGTTGTTCAAAATCACTCACAAACAACTCTGCACCTGAACATTGATCATCTTCCCACCCTGCAAGCTTCCGAGTTGCATAAAGATCAGTGAAGACCAAGGACTTATCAAACTCTTTAAGATGGGTTTCATAGATGCCTGCCACCAGATAGCGGCGTGCTTTCACTGTCTCGGAAAAGAAATAAGCATAGACTCTCTGCCCAACTTTCAATCCCAATTGACGAGCAATCAGATGAGACACAACAATCTCGTCTGACGAATGTGAAGAAGAAAAGCGAGGCAAATGGCCGGCAATAAGATGTGATGAGAGGAAGGTCGTGTCATACTCTTCAGCTACGCCACGGAGGACAATTCCCTTAAATGCGTCTTCGGTCTTCAACATACCCGTCTTTGTACAGAATCGTTGAACATGGGCAATACCCTGTACGTGCGAAAGACGGTGCATGAGCAGACTATCCATCATGATAGGCTGAGATTCAGCGCTAAAGAGGGTGCGATAGTTGATTACCTGAACATGACCTCCAAAGCCAATGACCTTCCGACGAATCTCACCCTTGAAACCAAGGATGATACAAACCGAAAGTATCATGACCGCAAGTCCGACAGACACGCCCCACTTAGCAATGGTGACGGCTGGGCGCGAAATGCGACGCATGTCGTCACGATGTCCAAACAGGCGGCGTGCTATGGAAAATTCGAAACTCACGACCTTAGCTTTCCTTACGTCCGGGATAAGCTTCCAATGCTTTCCGAAGGACGAACAAGGCACGAGTGAGATCTTCTTTCTTCAACACATAGGCTAAACGGACTTCATTGCGTCCCAAACCTGGTGTCGTGTAGAAACCAGCAGCGGGTGCCATCATCACGGTTTCGCCCTCATAGTTAAAGTCGCGCAAACACCACGCACAGAAATCTTCTGCGTCATCAACTGGCAATTTGGCTACTGTGTAGAATGCACCCATTGGGATGGGGCTATAGACTCCTGGGATGCGGTTGAGACCGTCAATAAGACACTTACGTCGTTCCACATACTCGTCATAGACCTCACGTGCATATTCTTCACCAGCATCCAAAGAAGCTTCAGCTGCAATCTGACCGATAAGCGGAGGAGAAAGGCGTGCCTGACAGAACTTCATCACTGCCTTGCGCACTTCGGCGTTCTTTGTAATGAGCGCTCCAATGCGAATGCCACACTCGGAATAGCGTTTCGAAACAGAGTCTATCAGCACGACATTCTCCTCAATACCTTCAAGATGACAGGCAGAAATATAAGGCGAACCCGTGTAGATGAACTCACGATAAACCTCATCGGAAAAAAGGTAGAGATCATACTTCTTCACCAAATCACGAATTTGGTTCATTTCACGTCGCGTATAGAGATAACCTGTCGGGTTATTAGGATTACATATAAGTATCGCGCGCGTACGTTCATTTATAAGTTCTTCAAATTTCTCAACCTTAGGTAGTGAGAAACCTTCCTCAATGGTGGTTGTGACTGTGCGTATGACAGCCCCTGCCGAGATGGCGAACGCCATGTAATTAGCGTAGGCTGGTTCCGGCACAATGATTTCGTCTCCAGGATTCAAACATGAAAGGAAAGCGAAGAGCACGGCTTCAGATCCGCCACTGGTAACAATGATGTCATCCGCAGTAACATCAATATTATATTTCTTATAATAATCCACAAGCTTCTCGCGGTAGCTCTTATAGCCTTGCGAAGGTGAATATTCCAAAATAGAACGGTCGATGCCACGGATGGCATTGATAGCAGCCTTGGGTGTGGGCAAGTCAGGCTGTCCTATATTCAGATGATAGACATGGATGCCCCGTTGTTTGGCATCATTAGCCAGCGGAGCAAGTTTGCGGATAGGCGAAGCTGGCATCTCGTGCCCGCGAACAGAAATTTTCGGCATGAGTGAAAATCGTTGATGAGGTTAATTCGGGTGCAAAGATAATGCAATTCGGCCAAATTCTGAAGTCTTTTCACATTTTTTTAGCCAAAAGGCTTGTTCGGCTGAAGACTTTTAGCTACATTTGCGCTATCAATGTCGAATTTTAAACACTTTACCGATGAAAGTAAGCAAGCTTTCGGGGCTGAAACGTGAAGATTTTCAGTCCACTATCCAAGGCAAGCAGACGGATTTGTACACGCTTGTCAACAAGCATGGCCATGAGGTATGTATCACCAACTATGGAGGTGCACTCGTGGCCATCATGGTACCCGACCGTAATGGCAATATTGCCAATGTCATCCAAGGACACGACAACATTAAGGATGTCGTGGGGAGTCCAGAACCTTTCCTCTCCACCCTTATCGGACGTTATGGCAACCGCATCTGCAAGGGTAAGTTCCAAATTGATGGCATTGAGTACAGCAAACTGGCCATCAACAACGGCCCAAACCACCTGCACGGAGGACCTACTGGATTCCATGCACGTGTCTGGGATGCTGAACAGAAAGATGACCAGACGCTGGTGCTCCATTATCTGTCCAAGGATGGCGAAGAAGGCTTCCCTGGAAACTTAGATGTCATGGTGGGATATCGCTGGTCTGATGACGATGAACTCATCATTGAATACAGAGCCTTCACGGATAAGCCCACCATCGTAAACCTTACCAACCACGGTTTCTTCTCGTTGGCAGGTATTGCGAACCCCACGCCCGACATCATGGACTTGCAATGTTACATCAACGCAGACTTCTATGTACCTATTGATGAAACGAGTATTCCCACAGGAGAAATCCGCAAGGTGGCTGGCACCCCGTTTGACTTCACCAAGATGCATGCCGTGGGCGACATGATTGATGCCGATGACGAGCAGACACGCAACGGTGCTGGATATGATCACAGTTTCCTCATCAATAAACAGGAATTCGGTGAGATAGCCTACGCAGCTAAAATCTATGAGCCTCATAGCGGTCGCTCTATGGAAGTCTATACTTCTGAGCCTGCCGTGCAGGTTTATACGGACAATTGGGCTACGGGCTATCCTGGCCAGTGTGGCAGCACATTCCCCCGCCGCTCTGCCATCTGCTTCGAGGCTCAACATGCTCCTGACACCCCCAATCAGACCCACTTCCCGACCTGTGTCCTCAGGCCAGATGAAGAGTACTGGCAACTGACCGTTTATAAATTCGGGACCGACAGCAGTCAGGCCGAGAGCGGACTCTCCAGCGTAGCAACAGGAGAAAGAATCTTGGATTAAATGAAATCAACCTAACCCAATAAACACAACCATTTCAATTATTATGAGTAATCAACAGAAACAATGGGGTGCTATCATCGTGATGATAGCCCTCTTCGCCATGATTGCTTTCGTGACGAACCTCTGTTCGCCAATGGGCGTCATCGTGAAAAACCAGTTCGGTACGACCAACTTCATGGCCATGATTGGCAACTACGGCAACTTCATGGCTTATTTGATTATGGGTTTCCCCGCTGGCATGTGCATCAAGAAGTACGGCTACAAGAAGACAGCCCTTTTCGGCCTTCTCGTCGGTATCACTGGTATTCTCGTCCAGTGGGCATCCGGCTGGGGCGGCATGGTCGTCTATCTGATAGGCGCACTCATTTCAGGTTGCTGCATGTGCATCCTGAATACAGTTGTCAACCCGATGCTGAATTTGCTCGGTGGTGGCGGCAACAAAGGTAACCAGCTCATTCAGACGGGCGGTGTATTCAATTCCACAGCAGCTGTGGCTGTTTACATCATCATGGGCGCCCTCATTGGCGATGCTGCCAAGGCCAAGATTTCCGATGCCACACCCGCACTGATGATTGCACTTGCCATCTTCGTTGTTGCGTTCATCGTCATCCTCTTCACCAGAATTGATGAACCCCAGCAGGCCGTAGAAACCAAGAAGGGAGAGAAAGATCCTTATAGTGCATTCTCCTTCCGTCACTTCAACCTCGGCATCCTTGCCATCGGCCTCTATGGAGGCGTCGAGATGGGCATTCCTGGCTACATTCTTCAATACTTGACAGCGACTCCCGAAGCAGCCACACCGGGTCTCGGAATGGACGCAGGTTACGTGGGCACGTTAGCATCCATCTATTTCCTTTTCATGCTCATCGGTCGTTTCATCGGTGCTTCAGTAGGTGGAAAGGTCAGCACCAAGAGCATGATCACCTTCGTAGCTTCTTCAGCTGTCATCCTTACCCTGCTTGGAATCTATCTGCCGACAACAACCACCGTCAGCGTGCCAGGCATCGACTATGTCAACATGGCCATTCTCTGGGGTGAAGTTCCCGTGGGCATTTTCTGCTTCCTGCTCGTCGGCCTCTGCGCCAGCGTGATGTGGGGTGGCATCTTCAACCTTGCCACCGAGGGTCTTGGCAAATATACCGCCATCGCTTCCGGTGCCTTCATGACAATGGTCTGCGGCTTCGCCATCATGGTGGGCATTCAGGGTCTCGTAGCCGACTGGACAGGCAGCTACCTCATCAGCTTCTGGGTACCATTGCTTTGCGCAGCCTATATCCTCTACTATGCACTCTGGGGTTCCAAGAACGTGAACACCGACATCCCCGTAGATTAAATCTAAACTTATTCTTTAACCAATAAATCTTAAACTATTATGAAACTTACGATTGACGACGTTCGCAGCCGCTTCATCAAACACTTCGACGGCAGCACAGGAAATGTCTATGCTGCTCCCGGCCGCATCAACCTCATTGGTGAACACACCGACTACAATAACGGTTTTGTGTTCCCAGGTGCCGTGGAGCAGGGCATGATTGCAGAAATCAAGCCTAATGGCACCCGCAATGTGGATGCCTACAGCATCGACCTCAAGGACCGCGTACAGTTCTCTCTCGACGATCCCGCAGGTCCCAAAGCCACTTGGGCACGCTACATCTTCGGAGTCTGCCGCGAGATGATGGCTCTCGGTGTACCCGTCGAAGGCTTTAATACGGCTTTTGCTGGCGACGTACCCCTCGGCGCAGGCATGAGTTCCTCGGCTGCTTTGGAAAGCTGCTTCGCCTTCGGTCTCAACGACCTTTTCGGCGGCAACAAGATTGACCGTCTCGAACTGGCTAAGGTCGGACAGCGCACAGAGCATAAGTACATTGGCGTAAACTGTGGCATCATGGACCAGGCTATCAGTTGCCTTGGCAAGGCCGGACACCTCATGCGCATGGACTGCCGCAGCGGTGAAGTGGCTTACTTCCCTTGGAACCCGAAGGGCTACAAACTCGTGCTTGTCAACAGCAACGTAAAGCACGCCCTCGTCGGTTCACCTTACAACGACCGTCGTCTCAGCTGTGAGCGCGCAGCTGCTGCCATCCACGAGATTCATCCCGAAGTGGAAAGCTTGCGCGACGCAAGCTACGAGCAGCTCGACGAAGTAAAGAGCAAGATCAGCGAGGAAGACTACAAGCGTGCACGCTATGTCATTGGCGAACGCGAGCGCGTCCTCACCGTCTGCGATGCACTGGAGAAAGGCGACTATGAATTGGTCGGCAAAATGATGTACGAAACCCACCACGGTTTGTCCAAGGAGTACGAAGTCAGCTGCGAAGAGCTAGACTTCCTCAACGACATTGCCAAGGAGCAGGGCGTCACCGGCTCCCGCATCATGGGTGGAGGCTTCGGCGGCTGCACCATCAACCTCGTCGATGAGCACTACTATGACAGCTTCGTCAAGGCTGCCAAGGAGCAGTTCAAAGCCAAGTTCGGCAAGGAACCCGTCATCATTGACGTCGTCATTGGCGACGGTGCTCGCAAGCTCTGCTAAACTCAGCACCGCACTCTTTTTTCATCACGCAGGAGGACGCTCAACCGAACGTCCTCCTGTGTCGCATAACGACAATCCTTGTCCCAACATCAACGCCCTTCCTGAATTTTGGCAAAAAAAGTCTCAATCCCTCACCTTTGTCGATACCATCCTGGCTATGAGCGACTTGATGGTGAGAGATTGGTGAGGGATAGGTGAGGGATGGTGAGGGAAAACGCCAATCTCATGCTTTTCTTTCAATAGTGTCTATATGTTTAGTTCTATAAACATCTGTTTATCAACGATTCCATTTCCTCTGGCAGGTTCCTCGGTTTGTCACCCAATCCCTCACCGTCAACGTTTGAGGGCGAATTCCTCACCATCCCTCACCGATCCCTCACCGATCCCTCACCATCAAGTCGCTCATAGCCAGGATGGTATCGACAAAGGTGAGGGATTGAGGCATTTTCGTCCAAAAACGTAGTTACGTGCGGATTAGTGAGCCCTCGAAAAGGTATTGACCTCATGGCGGGAGGTGTACACGTTCATGACGGAAAGTGTACACATTCATGGCAGAAGGTGTACACGTTCTCGGTGAATGTCCGCCCCTTTGACACGATGTCTATTTGCTTTATCACCACCCTTCACACGTCCAGAGGCAGCGACAATAACACTGGTGACGGGTGAAAGGAAATTGAAGAAACAGTATGGGAGATAGGCCAGTGTGGCAACGCCGAGGACAGTACTCTGCACGAGCCCGCAGGTGTTCCAGGGGACGAGGACGCTGGTGACGGTGGCTCCGTCCTCACAAGTGCGGCTCAGAAGACGCGGCTCGTAACCTCTTTCACGATAGACATCCTTGAACATCGAACTGGTGAGGATGATACTGAGGAACTGGTCGGAAAGTGCTATGTTGCAGAAAATGCCTGTCAGAGCCGTGGAAGCCACGAGTGAAGCTGTCCCGTGAACGAAATGCAAGATAATCTGCATCACATCGCCGAGAACACCCGTAGCTGTGACGACACCCCCAAAGACCTGTGCACAAATGATGAGCCACACGGTAGGCATCATGCCTGCCATGCCATTGGTGTGGACAAGTTGGTCCAAATCCACGGCTCCTGTCTGCAACTGCGTGGAGCCATAGATGACCTTCATGATGCTTTCGTACCAGCTGTTTTCAGCAATCTGGGACAGCAACGCCGGTTGCCACACGACTGCCACGACGGCGGCCATCATGGCGGCCAGAAACAGCACGACCATCGCTGGCCAACGGCGGGCAATCATCACGCCAGTCACCACAGGAACCAACAACAACCACGGCGAAATCATGAACGACTCCTTCAGCTGATGGAGAAAGCTCACCTCGCCGCTTCCCGACACTTTCATCAACAAACCCGCCATCGTGAAGATGAGCAGAGAGATTAGGAAAGTGGGGATGGTGGTCTTCATCATATAGCGAATGTGCGTGAACAATGGCGTTCCCGAAACGCTGGAAGCCAGCACTGTTGTGTCAGACAGCGGCGAAAGCTTGTCACCGAAATAAGCTCCCGTGATGATGCTGCCTGCCACCCAACCGTCGTCAAAGCCGTGGGCGCGACCGATGCCCATCAAAGCCACGCCGATGGTGGCCACCGTCGTCCACGACGACCCCACCATGAGGCTGACCAATGCACAAAAGATGCTGCTGCTGATCAGGAACCACTCCGGACGCAACACCTGTACGCCATAGTAAATCATCGTAGGCACGATGCCCGAAACCATCCAAGTGCTGCCAATGGCTCCAATCAGAAGCAGGATGATGATGCTGGGCATGCAGCTGGCAATCTTGTCTGTCATCTCTCGCTCCAGCAATTCCCATTCGACACGCCCCATCAAGTAACCAACCAGCACACAGACAGCTGACGCGATGAGCAAAGACACTTGTGTGGCACCCTCCAAGGCTTCCGTTCCGAAGACAGACACACAGGTGGCAATCAGCGCAATCAGCGCCGCAAAAGGAATCAGGGAAAGATACTTTTTCATAGGCTTTCAAGAAACTGTCGTGTCATCTGGTGATGCGGCCCTTTAGCATCTTGTCTTGGCACCGCATTCTATTCAATTGCAGCGGGTTCAGCTCTTCTAAATCACGTTTCGTCAGCAAAAGTAACGACTTTTATCTGAATGGCAAAGGAAAAACACAGAAAAATCTGTAACTTTGTCCCGCAAAACTTCAAAGACACATGATGATGCAGAAAAGAATACAAGAAATGGAAGAACGGTTCGACAAGTCTCTACAAGCTGTGGCCGAACTTTCGACAGCCTTAGAACATTATGTGGCCGTGCAAGCCGATCTTGCAGAGCTTCAGCATTACTACAACAGCGGAGCGTGGCGCCGTGATTATGAGGCCGACGAAGCGGGTCTGCTGCCATCGGACCTGAAGCGGGGCGTGTTGTCTGAAGACGGTCTTTGGAACCTGCTGACAGTTCAGGACGAATTGCTGCAACAAATGAGGGAGCTGTGCTCATAGTGTATTGCTTTTTCTTGCCTGTTTTATAGATGAGTCTCATAAAAAAGATATATCTTTGCGCCATCAAACAAGGATAAATGGAAATAGTTCAATACACCAATCTGCTTTCGGAAGCCTGGAACGCCTTTGTGGGTGAGTCGAAAAACGGTACGTTTCTGTTGGAACGCGGTTTCATGGATTATCATTCAGACCGCTTCTCGGATTGTTCTTTGATGATCTATGAAGACAGGGAGCTGTTAGGGCTTTTCCCTGCAAACTGGGACGAAGAGACGCGAACGGTTTATTCGCACAAAGGTCTCACCTACGGCGGGTTGATTCTGCGTCGCGAGTCCACGGAACACGAAGTCATGGCCATGCTTCAGCAGATTCTGCTGTGGTGCATAGACTTCTTGCAGGCAGAGCACGTGGTTTACAAGCCAATACCCTATATCTACAGCGACTATCCTTCGGAGGAAGACCTGTACGCGCTGTTTCGTGCGGGTGCAAAGCTGAAGACACGCGGCGTGAGCAGCGTCATTGCCATGGATAATCCCCTGAGGATGCGCAACCTGCGTCTTCGCGGAGCACGAAAAGCCATTGACAACGGATTGTACATCGACCGCATGACGGAAAACGACTGGGAAACGCTGGAAGATTTTTGGGACATCCTCACCGACGTCTTGAAACGCTACCATGGAGTGCGTCCGGTTCACACACTGGAGGAAATGCGACTGCTCATGTCGCGTTTCCCTCAGCAAATCAAGCTGTATCTGGTTCGCCAAGAACGAAAAGTCGTCGCCGGATGCATGGTCTTTGTGATGCGCCATGTGGCACATATCCAGTACATCGCAGCTGGAGACGAGGGACGAGAGTTGGGCGCGCTGGATCTGCTGTTCCGCAATCTGATCAACGAGCGTTTCAAAGGGATGCGCTATCTGGACTTTGGCATCTCGACCGAAGAGGGCGGTCGCATCTTGAATGAGGGACTGATTTTCCAAAAGGAAGGTTTTGGCGGACGGGCCGTATGCTACGACTGCTATGAGATAGAGCTCAACCGGTCCGTCATCGAACAGATGTTGCCAATGGAAGCGAGGAAAGACGATTCCATCAAGTTCCTTGACTTGAAACGCTTGAATGCGAGCTTCGAACCACAGTTGACGGAAGAAGTTACACGCGTCATGCGCAGTGGATGCTACCTGCAAGGAACGTCCGTGAAGACGTTTGAGCAGCACTTCGCAGCGTACATTGGTGTTGGCCACTGCGTGCTGTGCGGCAATGGATTGGAGGCCTTGACGTTAATCCTTCGTGCCTGCAAGCTGTTGAACTGGTGGGCCGACGACAGCGAAGTCATCGTCCCCGCAAACACGTTCATCGCCACGATTCTGGCCGTGAAAGAGGCAGGGTTGAAGCCTGTGCTCTGTGAGCCTTCACTCGACGACTACCTCATGAATGTTCGACAGTTGCCCTCGCTGCTCACAGAGCGGACGGTGGCCGTCCTTCCGGTGCATCTCTACGGTCGTGTCTGCGACATGGGTGCTATCAATGCCTTTGCCAAGGATCACCATCTGCTGGTCATCGAAGACGCCGCACAGGCACATGGTGCAAGGCTGGATGGCCGCAAGGCTGGAGCACTGGGTCATGCTGCAGGCTTCAGTTTCTATCCGGCAAAGAACCTTGGAGCGTTGAGCGATGCTGGTTGCGTCACCACCGACGATGCCACGCTGGCCGAGACTGTACGCAAGATGGCCAACTACGGCTCATCTGTGAAGTACGTGCATGAACTTTCCGGCATCAACTCCCGCACGGATGAGATGCAGGCAGCAATCCTGGACGTGAAGTTGGAAAGACTGGACACCGACAACGAACGCCGCCGACAGATTGCACGTCAATACATCCGAGGCATAGACAATCCACTGATCATGACTCCCCTCATGCCGAAGGACGAGCAGGAGAATGTCTTCTACGTGTTCCCCATCCGCACGGGGTATCGCGAACAGCTGATGAAATGGCTGAAAGAGCGTGGCATCGAGACGCTCATCCACTACCCCATCCCACCGCATCGTCAACAGGCGCTGTCCGAGTTGAGTGGCCTTTGCCTGCCTGTCACAGAGCAAATCCACCGCGAGATTCTTAGCCTTCCCATCTCTCCGCTAATGACAGAAAGCGAAGTCAAGCGCGTCATCGAAGCCATCAATCTGTTCAATCCTTCTTGAGCATAAATAGGTATCTGTACACACGTATATACATGATCGCGTTTACGTATACACGTGTTGGCCTGCACGTATATACGTATCGGGCAGAATGTGCATACGTATCTAAAAGAGCAGAAAAACGTGGGAGGCGGCTTATTTAGAGAGTTTGCTGAGAAGGCTCATCCCTACCCTGCTTCTCATCAACAGACAAAAGGCATTATACTTGAATCCGTAGGCCCGTTGGTATGGCAACGGGAAGAGTCCTCTTTGCCGCAGGCTGGGCAGATAGTCATCCATGACGGTATTCACGTCTTCGGTCTGGAAAAGCCGCCGCAAGTAGTCGATGACATAGAATCTGCACTTGCGACGCAAGCCGCGTGCACTCTCTGCCGGTTCGCTGTGCATCATATTGTTGAGAGCCAAAAGGTTGTCCCAGTGGCGGCTTACAAGTTCCTCCTGATGGGGCTGTTCATCGAGACGGACAATGGAGTCGGGACGCTGGAAGTAGGCATAGACCTTCAGCGAGGTGACGACGACGGTGCGGGCGACATGATGCAGACGAACCGTAAAGAGAGAGTCCTCGAGGAAAACGTTCTCCTCGAACACGATTCCGTGATTGGTTGCCAAGTTGAGCCGGAAGGCATAGAAACAAGCTGAGTCATAGAGATTCGTTGCTTCCATCAGCTGTCGGCCTGTCTCGAAAGTCTTGAATGCGAGAGGCTTCTGACGAACGTGTTTTCGGCTGAAGCCTGTAACCGCCTGAAAACCGAAGCGCAGGATGTCTGGCTGTTTTGTTAGCAGCATCTTCCACAATGTGTTCAGGGTTCCGTCGAAAAGATAATCGTCGGCATCTACAAAGAGTACATAGGTGCCTTGTGCCTGCCGCATCCCATTGTTGCGTGCACCGCCCAATCCACGGTGTTCCTGAACAACAAGCCTCGTCAGCGGATGCCGACGACAGACTTCGGCGGGAGATTCTGGCGACGCATCGTCCACCACGATGACCTCCCAGGCCTGTTTGTCACTCAGTTGTTCCGTGATGCTGGAGAGGCAGCGGTCCAACAACGATAGCTCGACTTTGTAGAAAGGAATGATGATAGAAAGAAACAAATTATCTTGCATAGAAAGAAAGATGATAGTTGATGCCAAGAAGTGAAAGAGTCAAGTTCTTCAGCTTATCGTGGCTTGGGATGGGCAGCATAAGCAACTGTGTGAAGGTGGGACGCATCAAGTCTATGGCTTCCGACAATTCGCGCTGGAAGTCTGGCCGCAACGACCATCCCTCTAGCCTGCCGGCTCTTTGCGCGTCAATCATGCGGTTTGCCACGCGCAGGGCGTACAGATGTCTGTCTTTCACAGCAACCGAAGGCGAGGCGATGGCTTCATGTGCCAGCAGGAGCATGGCTTCCAACTGGGATTCGATGTCACGGAAACGGGCTTGCACCGTGATGGATTGTTGGCGATAGCGATAGAAATAGGTTGCATCGGGATGGGATGTACAGGCATACCCCCGACAGGCTTTCAACACGGGCAGTATGAAGTGCAAGTCCTCGAAGGTCTTGCCAACGGGGAAACGCAGAGCGGCTATTGCCGAACGCCGATAGATTTTGGTTTGGGCGTATGCTCGTACATAGCCTTCACGAGAAAACCATGCAGAGAAGATGTCGTCCGAGCTGCCCTTTACAACTTCATCACCAGGCACATAGCGCTTGGCATTCGGTGTGTTGAAGCGACTCATCAACGGCATTTCCACAACATCAATGTCTGGATTGGCGGCTGCGACTTGAAGCGCGACCTCGAAGAAGCGAGGAGAAATCAGGTCATCGCTGTCCACGAAGCCAATCCATTCGCCCCTGGCCGCCTCCATGCCTGCATTGCGGGCGGCACTGAGCCCTTGGTTGGTCTGATGAAGAACACGGATGCGGCTGTCACGGGCTGCATAGTCATCGCAAATGGCGGGGCTGTTGTCCGTCGAACCGTCATCTACAAGAATCACCTCCATCGGACGACAGGTCTGGCAGAGCAAGCTGTCCACGCACTCGCGAAGGCAGTCTTCGACCTGATAGACAGGCACGATGACGCTCAGCAATTCACTCATGACAGTTTCGATTTGGTCCAAAATTCCACATACTTTGACGCCACTCGAAGGTGGTCATGGTGGCGGCGGATGTATTCGACGCTGTCTCGCTGCAACTGCGCCACATCTTCCTGCCCACTGAGCAGACGTTGCTCGATTTGCGTGAAGACGTCCTCCTCAGTAGGTTGGACGTTGATGATCGGACGCAATTCACGTTCGCCCAGCAACTCGTATGACTCCTCCTCGCCGCCACCGACGACGACGAGTCCCTTGGCCATTGCCAAGAGCGCATTCATTCCCGGTGTGTAGCTGTAAAGCTGGTCGAGGAGAACGTGACTGCCATTCATCAGCTGCTGATAGTCCACGAACGGGACGTTCTCGGCCTTGACTATTTCCATGCTTTCGGCATACTTTTCCTTCAGATGTTCAAGCGCGCTGAGCATGATGTCTGTTCCTTTATAGGAAGAGCGACTTCGCTGAATGCCAATAAAGAAACGCAACGGCTTTAAAGCGAAAGTTGAAGCAGGCGTAATGGAAGAAAGGCGGATGGGGAAAGGGATGAAGCGTGTCTTTTCCGGATAAAAAGGACGATAACTCATCTCGTACTCATAGAGCCCCGTGATGATGCCGTCGCAGTCCTCAGCTATTCGCCTGTTCAATGTTCCCTTTGGTCCTTCGAGCCAATCGCGCACCATCTCGTCCATGAAGGGATAGGAGCGCAAGTGGTTGCCGAAATTGAAATCGCTGTAGCGGAACGTGCGGCAATCCATGCCTACCTTGACCCAATAGTGGTCGATGCCAAATGCACCGAGGAAGACGCGTGCATTATGGCGGCGCAGGAAGCGGTAGAAAGGCCAGATGCGTTCAGCCCTGAGGTCGATGAAAACCGGATTGATAAGTTGTACGACGTCGTAGCCGCGAAGCGTCGGCCACAGACGTGCAAGGTCGAAGAGATAACGAAGGCTGCCGCCAAGACCAAGGCTGCGCCGACGAAGGTCCACGTTGCGGCGGTAGTTCTTCCAGCCGTCACCATCGGACACGACGGTCACGTCGTGCCCCAAGGCAGCCAGCCCTTCAGCCAACGTCCAATGAACATTGCTGTACTCGCCAATCAACAGAACCTTCATCGCAGCACAAACTACTTGAAGAAGACTTTGCGACCACGGACGATGAACACGCCCGAACGTACTGCCGGATAGGGAACGGGACGACCAGATAAATCGTAAATGGTGTTGTCATCAACAAGTTGCATGGCAGAGGGCAGACGGACATCGGTATGTCCTTCGGGGATGGAGGTGAGTGTGAGTGCAAAGTGATCGACACTCCACCAAGCCGTGGCCGAAGCTTCTACGTCGAGCTTCAGGGTGAGGACTTCACCTTTACCCACTTGCACCGGTTCGGTCGTCACAAGTTGCCAACCCTGTGGATAAGCGGCCCCTTCAGGCGAAACATTTCCTATGCCCTGGAACGACTTCGAGGCCGAAGCCGTGGGTGTGGAAGCCGTGAGCGTCATTGTAGCTGTGTTCTGACCGCGCAGGAGAGCACTGAATGCGTAAGTGCCTTCAGGTAAATGCGGTATCTCCTGCGACATGGACGAAGAGAAGCTGCCGCTTTTCCAGATATTCCAATAGGAATTGGAGGCATCGCCATCATAGGCTTCGGCATCGGTCTTGTATTCCACATTCTTCGTGGTCCATCCGTAGCTGTTCTTGCGGTTGCAATCAGGGTTGACGATGAAACGTGTAGCATCGCGGCTGCTCGCGTCTTCACCTGTGAAGGGCATCAGGTCGTAGAGAGCGTAATCTGCTTCGACGTGAGCGGCGTTGAGGTCTGCTCCCTTTAGGTCGCCCGTGCGGACGAGCAGGAAGTTGTCGCCACCCGCCCAACGTGCAGACATGGTGCCGAGGTTGCGGATGCCTACACGTAGCTTGCCATCGGTTACCACAATCTGGTCAATGATGTTGACGCGAGTCGTGTCGAGTTCAGAGTCTTCGGTGACAGGGCTGAAATAAAGTTGATCTGTTGTCTGCGCGTACAGACCCACGGCACCGTTGACGGTAGCTCCTTCGACTCGGTTGGTGGAGTTAAAGACATTGGCAGTCAGACGATAGAGTCCATTGTCAAGATCCGACAGCTCTTGATAGTAGTCGAACTGGATTTGCGCAGCATTAGGATCCCAGACTTCCAAGTAAGTGTCGCCAGACGCCTCTTTGGTGAAACCGTTTTGAGCTTCCTTCGTACATGTCCATCCCTCGACGGTCGTCTTTGAATTGGTCTCAATAGAAGGATTCACGAGCAAGCCACGAGCGTCGCCGCTGTAAACGGTAGCACCCGTGAGCGTGATCACCACCACGCGGAAATGATCGTTCTCCAAGTCAAGACCTTCACCGCTGACACCTGTGATGCTGACAGTCTGGCTCTCCAGTTTCGAGCGGTCTTCCATGCGTGCAATTTCCGTCCAACGTCCATCCGCTCCAAGTTTTTCAACATACAATTCATCGGTCATGTCTTGATTTGGATTGGTAATCGTGAAAGAAATCGTGCCGTTGGTATTCGTCTTCACCTTGAGCGCAGGCACCTTGGCAGACGGAGCCCACCACGTGGGCGTCTTCGTGTATTTGGAATTATATGCAAAGGTTGAACGATGATCGCGATACACCTGTCCGGCAGGAGTGAGTCCTTTGCTGGGGTTGTACTCATAGAACATAGCTGTCTGCCACATATCAACGCCGTAGATGCAGTAACGTTCAACCCACGGACTTTCCTCCAACTTCTGTAAAAGCACTTGCAGATACTTACGGTTCTGTTCATAGCTGGTCACTTTGTTGCTGTTCCATGAAGCACTTATCTCCATCTCAGTCAGCCATAGCGGTCTTCCTGTATTGTTCCAGACGCTCTTGCATTTAGTGTCGCAGAACCAGTTGGCGTAGTCAGTCTCGTTATATCCAGCCAAATCCCAGTAGGCATGAGTAACTGCGAAGTCACATCGCGATGCCATGTCGTCAACGTGGCCACAGAATTCAGTAAGATAGCTTAGTTCTGTCGGCTGTGGCGAACCGATGCGTCCGCCACCAGGTAAAAAGTCTTTATTGATGGTGTATGCCGTCCACGCATTGATGGTTCCTCCGCAAGAGCATTGTTGATTAGTATGTTGCTCGCTGTGCTCAGGCTCGTTGAGGGAGAGCGATGCAGACGCTGTCTTGTTATTGACATCGGAGGCACTGGGCCAGTACAGATGCTGGCGGCAGGGGACGTACTCGAGATTGGTGGTAGAGCTATATCCGGCGCTCCACGACCAGAACCATGTGGCTCTCAACTGGTCTGCGCCGCTGGTGCCGCTGGTATTCCCCCATCCTTTCTTGGACAGGTACTGCCAGGGTTTGATGAAGACCGAGCTGACACGCTTGGCAAGCGCTTTGGGCAGGACGACTTCAAGGTCAGCATGATCGGCCACATAGACGCGGCTGTGTCCGCTGCCCTTGGTGCCGCTGGCAACTGTGGCCATGTAGCCACGACGAAGTGTGAACGATGTCATCGTGTTCGAGCGTTTGCTCAAATCGGCATGGTTGGCAACAGCAAGAGTAAACTCTCCGTCGGTTCCTTGGCACGTCATGGGTGCTTTGGGGATAGGGATGACGGCGGCACCGTTCAGGAAGATAGCCACACGGCAATTGCTGTTGTTGCTGGCACGCTTGCCCTCGATAGTCACATATTTAAGATAATTGCTGACAACGTCTGACGGTGTCAGGTTGTCGATGATGAGCCAAGTGCGGTCACTGCCAAGGTTGATCTTTGTCGTGCCTTGAATGGGCTTGTCATTGGCAGAGACGTGGATGTCGATGGCATCGTCGCGGTCAATCTGCAGGTTTTTCATCAGGCAATAGTCGATTTCCCTGACACCCTGTTCGTTGGTATAGACCTCGGATACGAAGGCTGCACGTGCCTCGTCCCACGTCGAACCGTTGGCAGGTATGGCAGAGAACTGTGAATGGCTGCCTTTTGGCTTGTCATAATAGACGCTCACATAAGCGGAGCCTTTGTTCGCTCCATCCACGCCTAAATATTTGCCGTTCTTCTTGTTGACCAAATAGGTATAGACGCTTTCGTCCACTTTCCAGCAGAAACGGTCTTCGGTGGAACGGGCGTTCTCGAAGACGACGCTGTAGGAATTGGAACTGCTGGCAGCCAGATAGCGTCCACTAACCTTCTGTCTCAAAAGGACGTAGCCGCTTTTGCCCGAATTTTCGGCCACGAAAACGTAGGTTCCGGCGTCGTTCTTTGCAAAGGCAGAAAGGGCTGGGGCATCGCCCGCCTCGTTGTTTCCGAGCAGTTTCTCGTAGATGTTCAGCCAAATGTAGTATTCTTGATTGGCGGTAAGCGTGGCCGCATGGAGCGTTGCCATCATCCATAAGGCCAAAAGGAGCAAAAACGATTTCTTCATGATGAGGTATCTTTTTGATATAGTTTTTCTTGTTGACGTTTAACGAACAGGTAGAGCCGCTGTTGAGCATCGAAGCGTCGGAGACTGAGCGTGAGCCAATAACCGGGACGCCATCTGAATGACCAGGGCAGACGCGAGGGACGGAACGTGTGCAGTACCGTCTGAAAACGTTCTTTCAACGGTGCCAGTTCATTCTCGGGAATATCCTGAATATGATTCAGGTAAAGGCGATAACATGCAATGAATGTCATCCAGCGTGAACCCTCGAACCGTCGCATCACTGGGCGTGAGATGTTTTCTTTCTTCAGGCTCAGCAGCAAGCTCAAGTTGGCTTCCATGTAATCAAAGCGTCTTAGGCTGAAAGCTATAGTCATGGAAGCTGGATGCTTCATATAATAATATGTACCCGTGCACGCGCGAACTTCACGGCTGTGCAGATAATGGAGCCGGCTTGTGTTGTCATCGCTATAAAGGCGTGTCGCAGTGTCGAAAGGAATCTGTCGGTGAAGTTCTGCACGAGTGACGTAGAGACCGTGAAGCTGCCAACCGTCGAGGCACAATTCAAATGCTTCGGCTCCTGTGAGTGCTTCCCCCAACTCCAACGGGGCTGGCAGGGGGTAGTCTTCCTGCCGCCCGTCCTGCTCGTAACATTCTACCAATCGAAACAGACAGCAATCGGTTTTGGGGTGAAGGTGAAAGACCTCCACGGCTTTCTCCAACGCGTCGGGAGACAACCAGTCGTCTGCATCGACCATGCAGACCAACGGAGCTTTCATTTTGGTCAAAGCCAGGTTGCGCGCAACGGCTTGCCCGCTGTTGACAGGGGTCTGAAGAACCTCTATGCGCGCATCCATCTTAGCGCGGTTTTCCAAGATGTCAAAGGTCTCGTCCGTTGAGCAGTCATCTACACACAGAATCTGAATGTCGGCAAGGGTTTGACGACAGAGAGAATCCAGACATCGGGGAAGCGTTGAAGCTGCATTGTAGGCGGCCACAAGAACGGAAACGGAAGTCATAGGCGCAATCGGTTTCTTATTTTCTCAATGAACGTGGTCTCACGTGCCAATATCTGATAGCTTCGCCAGGCGGAGAGGCCGAACAAAGGAACGCCGACGGCGTATGGCCAACCAGACGGCAACATCATGCAGGCCATTAACGTGACACCCACGAGGAGTGCTTGTATAAAAGCCAGTTGCCATGTTGCCGGCGAAATACGCACATGATACTGGCGACCATAGACGATGCTCAACATGAACACATCGAACAAAGACGAGAGCGAAAGGCCGATACCTGCACCCACAATGCCCCAAAGGCTGAAGCATCCGACCGTCAGGCACAACGACACAAGGTCATAGATGACTTCCATGAGCAGATAGAGCTTCGAATCGCCACGGGCAAGCGCCATGTAGCCAATGGGAAGCGAAATGCCACGAAGGAAAATATAGAAAGACGTGCAGATGGCCATGCCGGAAGCAGGAAGGAAGTCGCTCGACGAGAGAATGCGTATGACAATCGGCATGGCTGTCATCATGGCAATCAGCAAAGGAGCCATCAACAGGAGGCATACGCGAATTTGCTGGTTGATGGTCTCGTTGCAACGCGCCACGTCATGATTGACGCTGGAGAGACGGGGGAAGTAATCTGCCTCGAAAGTGGCATAGACGAAACCCGCGTAAGTAGCCATCAGACTATAGCCTATGCGATAATATCCCACGTCGTCCTGAGACCCGATACGCTTCATCAGTCCCAGCAGCAGCATCGACACGGCAGCCCCGGCAATGCCAGCGAGCACGTAAGGAACGCCGGTGCGAATCATCTTCCATCCTTCTTGGAAAATGCTTCGTGAGAAAGGAGCAATCTTCCAGGAATAAAGCGGCAACGTGTAGGAAAGGTGTATCAACATCATGGCAACGGAACTGACATCCAATGCCACGATGATACCCCTCATGCCCCATGCCCACAGAAAGGGAATCGTGAGTAGCAGGGTTGTGATGGCACCAATGACGGATATCGCCGCCACCCGGCGCAGGCGTCGCAACCCCTTCAAGATGGAAATCTCTCCGCCCGTGATGCTCAACGCGGCCACCATCGGAACAAGGCCGACAATGCTCAACACGTCATGGCTATCCCCCTCGAAGAACCATTGCCCCAACAGGGGAGCTGCAGCCGAACAAACCAACGCGGCCAGCAAAGCCGTCCAACACGCCCACGTGCGGACAACACAGACGAAATGACGCTTGGCCGCGTCGCTGCCCGTTTCAAACAGCTCGGACATCCGGCGGACCGACGAAAAAGGTATGCCGAAGTTCGTGCTGTTGTTCACGAACTCCGAGATGCTCATATAGATGGCCATCAGCCCATAGCCAGCCGTGCCCAGAAACCTTGTGGCTAACTTGGTACGGACGAAGCCTATCAGGACCATCAATCCCTGCACGCCGCCGAAGACGCCGGTGTATTTCAGCGCATGATCTAATGTCGAAGACTTTTTCATTGGTCGTCTTTGGGCGGCAAAGTTAATCTAAATTTACGGATTTACGCAGGTTTGATTCACTTTTTTCACGTTTGCCCTGCCTATTTTCAGCCTTTCATGCAGAAAAAGTAAAATGTAAATCCTTAAATCGGTAAATAATGCTTACCTTTGCGCCCAAATAACCGACCCTAAACAAACAATTAAAATGGCAGGATACTTAGTAGATGACGCCCGCAAGGTGACGACGCATCGTCTTTTTGAAATGAAACAGAGTGGCAAGAAGATTGCCATGCTCACCTCTTACGACTATTCGATGGCTCGCATCGTGGACGGCGCTGGCGTCGATGTGATTCTCGTCGGCGACAGTGCCTCCAACACGATGGCCGGCAACGTGACGACCTTACCCATCACGCTCGACCAGATGATTTATCACGCCCGTAGCGTCATGCGCGGTGTCACGCGCGCCTTGGTCGTCTGCGACATGCCTTTCGGCACCTATCAAGTTGATCCTCAAGATGCCGTCCGCAACGCCGTCCGCATTATGCAGGAAAGCGGTTGCGATGCCGTGAAGATGGAAGGTGGCGTAGAGATTATCCCTGCCATCAAACTGATTCTTGACGCTGGCATCCCCGTGATGGGACATCTGGGTCTGACCCCTCAGAGCATCAATAAGTTCGGCACCTACGCCGTCCGCGCCAAGGACGAGGAAGAGGCCGAAAAACTGCGCTCCGATGCCAAGGCGCTGGCCGACGTGGGATGCTTTGCCATTGTTCTGGAGAAGATTCCCGCCAAGCTGGCCACCGAAGTGGCAGAAAGCATCAGCATCCCCATCATCGGCATCGGAGCCGGAGGAGGATGCGACGGACAAGTGCTTGTCGTTCACGACATGCTCGGCATGAACAAAGGTTTCTCGCCCAAGTTCCTACGTCGCTATGCCGACCTCAATGCCGTCATGACCGACGCGATTGGCCAGTATGTCACTGACGTGAAGAGCTGCGACTTCCCTAACGAAAACGAACAATACTAAACGCCCCACTCTCCCTTGAGAACGATTCATCTGCTTCTTGTGTCAGCCCTTCTGTTGCTGACCTCATGCACGAAGACCAGCTTCGTCAAGACTTCGGGAAGCCAGTTCATCCTCGACGGCAAGCCCTATTACTATATCGGGACCAATGCATGGTATCTGCCCATCCTGGCCAGCGATGGAGCTGGTGGCGACCACCAGCGACTGACCCGCGAGCTGGATGCCCTTGACCAAATGGGCGTACGCAATGTGCGTGTCCTCGTTGGTGCTGACGGCGTGCCGACAGCCCGCAAGGTGCAACCCGTCTTGCAAACGGCCCCAGGTATCTACAACGACACCCTGCTCGTCGGTCTCGACCGCCTCATGACAGAGCTGGAAAAACGCGGGATGAAAGCCGTTCTTTATCTCAACAACTCATGGTCATGGAGCGGAGGCTATGCAGCTTATCTTCGCTGGTCAGGCACGTTTGAAGAAGAACCCGTTGATTCCATGAATTGGGTCAAGTGGTGTGCAGCCGCTGCCCACTTCGCACAAGACCCTGAAGCCCATCGCCTCTTCCTGTGCCACGTAGAGCGTATGGTCAGCCGGCGCAACACCATCACAGGGCGACCCTACGCTGAAGATCCGACCATCATGGCATGGCAAATCGGCAACGAACCACGCGCTTTCTCTGATGCCAGCAAGGAGCCTTTTGCTCAATGGGTGGCCGAAACCGCAGCCCTCATCAAGCGCCTCGATCACAACCACCTCGTGTCTGTGGGTAGCGAAGGAACTGTAGGCTGTGAACAAGACAAGGACCTCTATGAACGTCTGCACGCAGACCCCAACATCGACTATCTGACAGCTCACATCTGGCCGCAGAACTGGGGTTGGGTGGAACGCGGAAAGGTGGCAACAAAGGAACAGGACAGCCTCATGCAGCAACAACTTGAAGCTGTCAATAATGAAACAGAAGCCTACATCCGCATCCACACAGACCTGGCACGAACTCTCAACAAACCATTGGTTATTGAGGAGTTCGGCTATCCGCGCGATGCCAACCAGTTCAGCCACCAGGCATCCACCTGTGCCCGCGACATCTATTACCGTTTCATGTTTCAACATGTCATCGACAGTAAAAAAGCGTCCGATGTGCTGGCCGGAGTTAATTTCTGGGGATGGAACGGAGAAGCACGGGCACGCCACCTTTGGTGGGAACCATACGACCCCTACATGGCCGACCCCGCGCAAGAAGAACAAGGACTTTACGGTGTCTTCGACAGCGATTCCACGTGTCTGATCATCCGTGAGGCCGTCTCTGCACTTGACTCCAGCGAGTAAGACAAGATCTCTGCAACCCCGAAAAAGCAATCATAGCTTCCTCTATACCCCAATCCCTCTTTTTCATGAAAAACCCCTCAATCCCTCACCCATAAATCACTGAATGACAATCTGATGAGTCAAGAGGTGAGGGATTGAGGGATTTTTCACCAAAAAGACATGTATAAAGAGGAATTTTGGCCATGTCCTGACAAAAAAACCGGAACGTGTACACGTAAAGAGTGGAAGGTGTACACGTTCCGGACAAATCGACCGTATGTTTACGTTTTCAGCTTTTCAAGTCTGAGCATTCCAGAAGAAATATCAACGCTTAACATACACTAAAAACGCTCTTTCAGCACACAGTAGAGAAGAATATGACCTACATCTGAGGTGTTTTCAGGCATTACAGTTTGCCGGCCAAGGCAACGACCTTCTGCTTGGTGTCCTCGGTCTTCTGCTCGTCGATCTTAGCCGTCACCACCCCCATGTTTTCAGCTTCCCAGTAGTTGCAGATGTCGCGGAATTCGGCTGTGGTACCGTCATAGACCCCAGGCGAGTAGGAAGAAACGAGCAACGCCATCTTCTGCACCTTGGCAGGCTTGTTCACGCAGTACATGCGCTGAATGGGTGCCTGGATCTGTGCATTGAGCGTAAAGTAATAGATGGGAGCGGCCAGCACTAAAGCCTCAGCTTCGGCCATCAGCGGATAAAGTTCTTGCATGTCGTCCTTCTGGATGCAGGCTCCATTGCCTTTGCCGTGGCAATATTCGCAAGCCAGACAGCCTGCTATCTTCTTCTTCGACACATTGACCAGTGTCACTACATGACCAGCTGCTTCAGCTGCCTTCTTGTACTCTTCCGCCATCCAGGCGGTGTTGCCGTTCGCACGTGGCGAGGCTTGTAAAATCAGAACTTTCATTGTTGAACTGTTTATAATTACTCACTATAGTTATGATCCACCACGATGACAACTTGCATGTTGGGCACCAGGGGTTGAATCTCTCTGCTAAGCTCACGGGCAAAGGCCATATCGTCATGGATGGAAATATCAGGAACAACATCGACGGAGAGCATACGGTCCTTCTCTGAAAAGTAGAAACCGTGCACCTGAATGATGTCTTTATGGGCTGCGAGGGTCTGCATCACCTGCGCCTGCAACTCAGCCCGGCGGTTGTCGCCGGTAGCAACCGCATATACGCCAACGGTCATGATGATGCCGTGGCGTTCTATCATCTGCATGGTTATCTTGCGTGTGAGACCGTGAATCTCGTAGGCCGACATGGTATCATAGACGTTGATGTGGAGCGAGCCAATCTTGAGGTCGGGGCCGTAGTTGTGAAGGATTAAATCATACACGCCATGTACACCCTCGAAGTCGGAAACCTCTTTTACAATCTGCTTGGTCAGTTCTGCCGAAATGCTGGATCCCAGCAACTCATTGACGGGCGACGCCAGCATCTCGATACCGGCCTTGATGATAACCAATGAGATTAGGGCACCGAGGATGCCGTCGAGCGATACGCCCCACAGCAACATGACGCCCGCAGAAACCAACGTGGCCAAGGTGATGACGGCATCGAACAGAGCATCCGAGCCCGAGGCTATCAGCGCGTCGCTCTTCAGTTGCTTGCCTTTCTGCTTGACATACTGGCCGAGGATGAGTTTCACGAAAATGGCCACCACGATGACCACGAGGGTCGTTGTAGTGTAATTCGGTTCCGAGGGGTTGAAGATTTTCTTGACCGACTCGAAGAGCGAGGTGACACCTGCCGACAACACGATGACGGCGATGATGATGGCGCTGAAATACTCGATGCGACCAAAGCCAAAAGGATGCTTGCGGTCGGCTGGCCGTTGCGAGAGCTTTGTGCCGACGATGGTGATGACGCTTGAAAGTGCGTCGCTTAAGTTGTTGACGGCATCCATCACAATGGCCAACGAACTGGCCAGAATGCCCACGGCGGCTTTGAAGCCAGCCAGCAGCACGTTGGCGACAATGCCAATCCAACTGGTGCGAATGATTTCCTGACTGCGATCCATTGTTATTTAGCCGGTTCCCACTTGCAACGGACGGGCGACACGATAGCACCCTCCTTCTTCAACTCGGCGAATGCCTTGTCCACTTCTTTACGGTCGGCACCCAGTGCCTTGGTCACGTCGCCTGCCGACACGGGCTTTCCAGCCTCGCGCATGGCCTGTAATACTTGCTCTTTCATAGTTGTTTACTTGTTTAGTGGTTTGTGAATGATCGCTTAAAAGCAGTTGCAAATATACGGAAAGAATCCCAAAGCAAAACATATTCGCCTTGGGACTTATCATTTTTTAAGTTTTTTATCACTTCAGCTTGTCATAAGCCTCATCCATCCACCTCAAGTGACTCTCCACGTCATATCTTGGCAAGGGGACCCCCCCGTCCATCTGTCGGCCCTCCAATCTAAGAGAAGATACGAACTCAGGCGTGATAAGGTGGCTATGTAAGTCTATCACTCCCTGAGCAAATGCTGTCGCAGTTAATACCATTGATATGAATGTTACCGTCAAACGCTTCATAGGCTTGGCTTTATTCCAGATGTTCGGCGAAGAACTCGGCCAACTTGTCCCAGGGAATGAGGTTCTTTGGCTCTCCCTCGCCCATAAGCTCGGTGTACCCGCCGTCGTAGAGGTCGCAATGCGAGGCACCGGGGATGATGAGCAGCTGTTTGTTCTCGGGGTTGGGGTTGGGTTCGCCCATGAACTTGTAACCCTCAGCCTTGCCATCGACCATATAGTGATAGGCCGCTTCACCGAAGTAACGGGAGTGAGCCTTCTCGCCGTGCATCACGAGCACGGCAGAACGAATTTCGTTGATATAGTAAAGGAAACGGCTATTGGCGTATGCCTGTGTGCCTATCGTGCGCCAGCCGTCGTTGGAATTACCGCTGCGTTCGTGGTAGCCGCGTCCGGTCTTATAGTAGTCGAAGTAATCCTTCACGAACTGGGGAGCATCCTCTGGCAGCGGGTCGATGACACCTCCTGCCATAGCCATAGGGTCAGAGAGACGCTGACGGGAGAGTGCCTCGCGGGCGACATGACGCGACTCCTCCTTGTCCTCGCTGTCAAAGTAGCCATTGCCGCTCACACGGGTCATGTCGTACATCGTAGAGGCCACAGTAGCCTTAATGCGTGTGTCGGCTGCAGCAGCGTTCAGAGCGATACCGCCCCATCCGCAAATGCCGATGATGCCTATGCGATTGGCATCCACATTCTCGAGCTGCGAAAGGAAATCCACAGCTGCCATGAAGTCCTCCGTATTGATATCGGGCGATGCCGTGCGACGAGGCTCACCGCTGCTTTCACCTGTGTACGAGGGGTCGAAGGCCAGCGCCACAAAACCTCGCTCGGCCATCTGCATGGCATAGAGTCCACTGCATTGCTCCTTCACAGCTCCGAAGGGACCAGAGACAGCGATGGCAGGCAAGGACCCCTCTAAGGCCCCCTCTAAATCTCCCCGTAAGGGGAGACTCGCGTTTCCGCTTGTCTCTGTCTTCGGCATATAAAGGTCTGCAGCCAACGTCAGGCCATACTGTGTCCGAAACGTAACCTTCTCGTGGTTTACCTTATCGCTCAGCGGGAACACCTTGTCCCACTCCTGCGTCAGTTGCAATTCTTGTTCCATATTCTCGTTTGTCGTTTGTTTGTTTGTGCAAGCCGTGAGCATTCCACCCAGCAGCAGTGCTGTTAATATAACGTTTTTCATACCTATTTTATTATCTTCTTTCCGTCCTTGATATAGATGCCTCTCGAAGGCTTCATCACTCTACGGCCGCTGAGGTCATAGACGGTGTCATCTTGTTCCTTTTGGCTGGTTACAGCCTCTTGGATTCCTGTTGAATTATCACTTCCCAAGTACTTCAGCTGGAAATTGTCCCAAACGACCCATTGGGCTGTGGCTGTGCCACGGATGCCCAAGGTGAGGGGACGTTGGCCGTCATAGTAGAACAGGAGGGGTGCGATGGTGTATCGTTTGGCGGTGAACGATGCGGAGGCATCTTCCATGGAATTTTCGCCGTGCGAATTGCTGGTGAGTGGTACGGTGTTGTCGCCGATGAAGAACACAGGCGGCTGCTCGGTCCTGCCCTCGTCCTGACGATAGAAGCCCTGTGCCGTGAGGGCATAAGTACCAGCGGGAGCATCTTGAAGGGCTTGGCTGATGGTGAAGGGCGAGTGGAATGACTCGGCACAGTTGTTGGTGTTGTTGCCGCCGGAGAGGGTGCTGTTGGTGCAATCGCCGCTGATATTCCAAGCCGAGACGCGAGTATCGTTGCGCCCAAAGCCGGGGCACTGGATGAGGAAGCTGGCATTGACGGGAGCGTCGGGCGTGGCAGCGGAGAGTTCATCCAGCAGGTCGTCGCGCGTCAGCACTTCCCACTGCGCTCCCCTTGCCGAGGCATTAGTCATGGATGTGCTGACGATAGTGCCGCCCGTGCTACCCCAGTAGTGGGTGTCATCGGTGGTGAGAGTAACGGCGTGCTCGTCCACGTGTCTGATGGTGAATGGTGTGAGGCCACTGTCGAGATATCCATTGTTGCCGGCATAGTGATTGAGAGAGCCGTTGCTGATGCGGGTGTCAATGGCATATTTGCCATCTGACAGCGCTACAAGGCGCAGATCGAGGGGCAGGTTGGAGAGAATGGCCTGCGTGCCCCACGACTGCCCGGCATTGAGGAACTTACCATCTCGTCGGTTGCGCAGAAATATGTTGGCTGTGCGCTGTGCATCTTCTATTTCTTCGGCAGTCAGTTCGGTTTCGCCGTAGTAGTTGATGAAAACATTGTCGATGCCCATCCAGCGGAAATTTTTCTTCACGGATGCGATACCGAAACGCAGATGACCATCGGTGACGTGCACCGTGACGCTGTAGTTTTGAGGAGTGGTGTTATCGACCAGCACACGCTCGTTGTTAGCAAACAGATACACCGCCTCTGCATCCTGCCTGCCGCCGCTGATGAGCTGGCTGCGGAAGGCCGCGGCCGTCAGCTGGTAGGTGCCGTTGGGAACCGCCTTCTCCTGATAGATTTCTCCTGTGAAGGAATTGGCATCCCAGCTCTCGAAGAAGTTGCCTGTAATGGCTCCGCCCTGATTGTGGGCTATGAGCTGGTTGTGTTCACCGGTCGTGCAGGTCCAGCCCAGCTTGCCGTACTCAAACTCGGGGTTATCGACCATGACGCGTGCCGGATTGGCCGCTCCGATGTTTACCTTGTATTCCATCACGGTACGCAGACGATCGCCGCTGTCGTCCATAACGAAAAGCACAGGGTGACGCTCAAAGTGCTGAGCATCGAGATTGATGTTGCGGTGGCTGTGGATGGACATGAGCAGCTGGCCCTCGAAGGTGCGGAAGAGCATGCCGTGGCCGTAGTTGTCGGGCGTGATGGGCAGCGGCTCGTGCTTCCAGGGTCCGTTCAGTTTACCCGTTGATGAGTAAGCCACGCCTTGCACATAGCGGTCGCCATGCCAGGAGGTCCATATCATGCCAAGCCGTCCTGTCTGAGTACGGAAAAGATAAGGACCATCCGTCACGGGGCTGGTGTTCCATGTTGCGTCGTGTGCCCGTGTCATCACCACGCCTTCGCCTACGGTACCCTTCATGTCCGGCCTCAGTTCAATGTATTCTATAGTTCCATTGCCGTTCTGAATCCATTCGTGGCAATAGATGAGATAGCGCTTGCCGTCGGTGTCCTCGAAATAAGAGGCATCGAGCGTCGTCTTCTCAGCCGGCACGTAGGTGGCGTCACCCCCGCTGATGAGCGTGTATTTGCCCTCGGGCAAGGTGCTGCTCATGATGTGTACGGCGCGTCGTGGATGTCCGTCGCTGTCGATGGTGATGTTGCCGTTGGTCAGGGTCGAGAAGTTGTAGTACTTTCCGTCAATGGCATGAATCTCCGCAGCCCACACCTGCGGGCTGGCTCCCATCCAGGCCGCCTCGTTGAACTGCAAGGGGAAACCCAGATAGGTCCACACTTCCAGGTCGCCGCTCCGCCATAGTCCGCCGCCTGTACCCGTCATGTAGTACTGCTGTGACCTTGCGTCAGCCATGATGAATGGGTCGCTAAGGCCGATGTCGCTGCGCAGCTCCTGGGCAGACGATGGAAGTAAAGAGGTGAAAGTGAATAGAAGAAAGGTAATACGCTTCATATTGCATTAGTTTTTGATGATGATTTCGAGGCCTCACTTCACGTGGAGGATGATGCTGTGCATGATCCATATAGTACAGCATCCCTGTGAACCCGACTATATTTTTTCCCCTAATTCAAAAGCCTCCTGCAGCTTGGCATTGCCTTCTATCTCGCGGGCATCGTTCACGCCTCCACAGAAGAGGTGGGCAGCGAGGTGAGACTTAGGATAGCAATCTATCCAACCCGTCAGACCGATCTCAGCACGCTTCGGAGTCTCGGTCTCGTCCTCGGCAGCCGTCGTCAGCAGATAGACGTCGCGGAACTGATAGTCCTGCTCGTACATGGCGTTCATGCGGTCGATGAGGGTCTTCATCTGTCCGCTCATCTCATAATAATATATAGGTGTAGCCCAGCAGACAACGTCAGCCTGCAACACCTTGGCCATGATGTCGTTCACGTCGTCGTTGATGACACAACGACCCAGCTTCTGACAACCGAAGCAGCCCTTGCAAAACTGAATGTTCTTGCCGACAAGCGAAATCTTCTCCACTTCGTTTCCGGCTACCCTTGCACCTTCGGCGAACTGGTCAGCGAGCATGTCGCTGTTAGACCCCTTGCGCAGGCTCGTAGAAATAACAATAACCTTTTTCATAAGTCGGATGGTATTTTGATTCTCTAGATTTTCTAGATCCTCTAGATTTTCTATAATGCTATCTTTTTGCCGTCTTTAACATAAATCCCCTTTGTTGGATTCTTCACCCTCTGCCCATTTATGGAGTATATACTCCCCTCTCCCGTTGGAGAGGGGTCGGGGGTGAGGCTCGCTCTTATGCTCGTCATATTATCCAGCGCCAGCCTCACGTTGATATTACTCTCGCCTGCTTTGAGGAAGGTTCTCAGCTCGCTCTCCGAGAGTCCGTCGATCTTGCCTAAGCGTGTATAGCTCCAAGAGTTAGAGCCATAGAACAGGCATATGTTACTGCCGTTATAGAGGATGACATCGCCTGCTTCGGCTGTCATCTGCTCGTTGCTTATAGGCAGGGAGAAGCCTAATGCTCCCCAGATCTCAAAGCCGCCGCTGCTGTTCAGCGTCACGGTGACGGGTCTCTGCTTCAGTTTCTCTACCAGCGCCCGTGTGGCGACGTTATCGACCAGTGTCACGCTTTGCGTCTGTTCGCCGATGGTGATGTACATTTTATCCATAGATGTTTCTTCGTTAGAGAAATTCAGTGTCTTGAGCCAGTCTTCTATCAACGAGGCACGGTTTGCATGGTTGCTGGCGTTGATCCACAGGGCATCGCCCATCCATGTGACATTGGGTAACAATCGCTTGGCATCGCTGACCACTCCGCTGATGCCACTCGAATGGCTCGATACGATCATCCCAACGTGCTTGCCTGCCATCTGCGCAGCACTCTGAAATAGGTAGGTCTGCATGATGGCAGCCATCTGGCTCCACCACAGCGGCGTCACGATGATGATGTTCTGATAGTCGGCGATCGAAGTCGCTACAGGGTCGATAGCGGGATAGCTGCTGATATCATTGGGATTCGCCTTGATGGAGTTCAGCAGCTCTGTGCCTAAGGCATAGCCGTTGGCCTCGTACTTCAGCCCTTTTTCAGCAGGCTGAATCTCAAGGACGTCCGCTTCAATCTGACCGGTCAGCGTGGTCACAATCTCGCGGCAGTTGCCTGTGTAGCTGTAATACACCACAAGCGTCTTGCCTGTGTGGGCTGGCAACTCAGCCTTCACTTCGTTATCCGACGAGCAGCTGCAGAACAGCAGCAGAGAGAAGAATAAGATTTTCATTCCTGTTTTCATTTTCGTTCTACTCCCCTCCTCAGGGAGGGGGCTGGGGTGGGCTTTTTTCGTTTTCATTTTCTGGCTGCAAAGGTACGCAAAATAAATAATATAGGTGTTACAAATATTAGCTGATTATATACCAATTTCGCAGACAGAGCCTAAAGAAAATATATTAACTACCATTTTTTTGCATAAGTGACACACATCTGCTTTACGTATGGACATATCGTTTTCTGACAGTTGTAACTTTTTCTCGTTACGCAGAAAGACTGCACATTGTACCTTTGCACCCGAAATGACGGAACAGCGAGAACAGAACTGAATTTACTCAGGTTATAAACTGCCCGTTTCATGATATCCATTGTCTTACGATTGTATGAAGGATAGTATTGTTCCTCCAATGGTATCTCTCGTGAGTAACGATGTTGCAAGCTTGATTGCTCTCGCTGCTCTTCAGACTCGCTTCGCTCGAAGA
>JAGCPY010000008.1 GCA_017965425.1 Bacteroidaceae bacterium
CCACTGAGCACAGAGATGACGTTTTGTCCAAGACTGTCGATGCAGACGACGGCGGGGTCGGTGTGCTTGTCCTCGATGAAGGGGGCAATGGTACGGACGCAGATGCCCATCGCTCCGATGAAGACGAAAGCATCATGCTGTTTCCATTCCTTGCCGACGTCTGTACGTTGGATTTCCTCGGCTTTCAATTGCTTTTTCAGTATGGCGGCAATCTCGTTTCCAGCCTCACTAATTGTTATAATAGCTATCTTCTGCATCTTAATATCGTTATCGGATGATGATCGTTGAGTTGTATGCTTGTCGGCGGGTCTTGTCGGAGTCCTAACTCACGGCAGGCATCGTCCCAGAGTTGGTGGCTGTCTCGTGTTACCTTAGGTGCCACGACGCTGTTCATCACAATAATGCCGTCTGGGGCAAGGACAGTGAGGACCTTTTGCATGATTTCTTTCAATTGCCCGCCATGGCCGCCGATGAAGACGGCATCGGGGGAGGTAGAGGGAGAGGAAGCGGCAACGTTGCTGCATAGAGAACAGAAATCGCCAATATGGAGTTCGATGCCCGGGGCACCATGACAGCGGCAGTTCTCTTGGATGATGGCTTCGCACTCAGGACGAATCTCGAAGGCTTCGATGTGTAGGCGGGGAAAGAGAAGACGGGCTTCAATGCTGACCGAACCTGTGCAAGCCCCAATATCCCAAAACACGCGTCGATGAGAGAGGTCGAGGGCTTGAAGGGTAAGCAGGCGTATAGGCATCTTTGTGATCATCTTCTCACGACCGTCGAGACGCGCAAAAGAGGAGTCGGGCAAACCGAAATGAGGAGGAACGTTTATAGTGGAGGGCTGACGGTTGAGAATGATGCAATTCGGCATTGCAAACTCGCGTTTGGAAGCCTCTTCAAGGGAGAGTGTGGTGACACGTTCGAGGTCGGGATTGCCTAGATGCTCACCAACGTACATATCATAATCGTAGTAGCCGTAGTCGAGCATTCGTCGGGCGATAGTCGCCGGCGTATGTTCTCTGTCCGTGAGGATGCCCATTTTCTCTGCCTGCTCAATGAGGGCTCTGTCAAACTCTGGCCAAGGACGACCTGTGAGCGAAACCACGCGCATGTCGTGATAAGGCATCACAAGGCGGTGGGCCAAAAGCTGCAAGGAGTTAAATGCCGGAAATAGGACGACTTCAGCACCTGGTATCATGCGCCGGATGGTATTGGCGAAACCGAAGAAGAGAGGGTCGCCTGAAGCAAAGACAATAATAGATTCGGGATTGACACTTTGATACCGCTCGAAGACAGCTTTCAAAGGCACGGTAATGTCTATCCACTCAGCTCCATCTGGCAACAGGGAAGCGACGATCTCGTGGTGGCGCTTGCCGCCAGAGAAGACCTTTCCCTGCTTGATGACCTTCAGCACGTCGGGAGGGAAGAAGGGCTGTGGGCTGTCTGTGATGCCAATGACAATGAATTTCATAGGTCACGACCAGGTTTCAGTTGTTCGGCATCATCAAAGGTGAGGATAGCGTTGCAAAGTGTGGCAGCAAGGTTGGAACCTCCCTTGCGTCCTTCGACAATGATTTTGGGAATCTCACGGAAAGGCTTGACCATGTGCTTGGATTCGCAGACATGCACAAAACCAACGGGGGCAGCAATGATGCCGGCGGGATGAGCCTTCCCTTTACGTATGAGGTCGCAAAGTTCCATGAGGGCTGTGGGCGCATTGCCAAAGGCAAAGAGAGCATCCGGGTGTTCTTCAACTGCCAAACGGATGCCAGCCTGAGTGCGGGTTATCCCGAGAGACATAGCCATCTCGGCCACACGCGGGTCGGCAAGATAACATTTTGCCTCGATGCCAAGGCGTTCGAGGGCACCTTTCCGAATGCCGCTCGTTACCATCGTCACGTCTGTGACAATAGTCTTCAGCGTGCCATCCTCCACTTTACTGTATAATGTTTCTACAGCATTGGAATCGGTATAAAGAAGGCGTGCCATCTCGAAGTCGGCGGTGGTATGGATGGCATGAAGGAGTACCCAAAGGTGGCCGAGGGGATAGGACGCAGACATCGTGACGTCCTGCCCCTGGCCAAGTTCGCCTAAGATGGTGCGGAAACTCTGCATCATGATTTGCTGACCAGGCTTGGCTTCGCTTTCAGATTCTTCGCGGTAATAGCCCCGAGGGGTGATGAAGTGGCCGTCGGCGATGTAGCTTTGGGAGTTGCCAATTAGGAGCACGCAGAACATATCCACCTGTTCGGGGTCTAGCGCAGAAAGGGTGGTAAGCGTAACTTCCTGTTCTGGGCGACCTGCCTGACGGACAATGCCCACAGGCGTATCTGCACGTCGCCCCTCTTGCAAGAACAACTCACGAAGACGATAGAGCTGCCAATAACGCCCGTGTGAACGAGGATTGTAGATTGCTGTCACGAAATCGCCTTGCGCTGCAGCACGGATGCGCTTCTCAATGAGTGCCCAGGGTGTCATCAGGTCAGAAAGCGAGATCAAGCAGAGATCGTGACCGATGGGAGCACCAAGCAACGAGGCCGCTTTCTGGAAAGCACTAATGCCTGGGAGGGTGACGATTTCAAGGTCACAGCCCTGTTCATGTTTCATTTCATAGATGAGCGGTGCCATTCCATAGATTCCAGCATCGCCCGAAGAAATCACGACGACCGTCTTGTCCTCTTTAGCCAACAGGAATGCCTGTTCTGCACGTTCGCGCTCGCGTTTCATTCCAGTGTCAACACACACACAGCCTGGGTGCAGGTATGGCTCGACAAACTGAAAGTAATATTTATAGCCAACAACGACATCAGCTTCACGCAAGGCGTTCGCTACTGCCGGTGTCATGTCTTCTGGGTTTCCAGGCCCAAGTCCTGCTATGATGATTTTCTTCATAAAGAGATCAACTAAAGGTTGATTTCACGTGGATGTCTGCCTCATCAATAGGACATTCTCAGACTCGCGATGAAAGAGCGTCCAGGGTTGATGGTAGAATAGTTGGAGTTCCAAGGCGAGGTGTCACGTTGATTGAAGATGTTCTCGATACCTAAACCCGGTTCAAGGGTGAACTGTCTGAGTTTTACCGTATGACGAGTTGTGACATCCCATTGACTGATGGCATCGGCATAACCGTATGTGCTGCTGTAACGTTCTCCCTGAATATGGCCGTTCAGCGTTACATTCAGGTGATAGTTCTTCCATGTTTTGTCCCATGCAGCAAGGACAGTACCCACATGGCGCACACTTTTATCCACAGGTGAAGTGGTGACCACATATTGTTGTGTTTTGCTATCCAATGTCTGTGTCTCGGCTTCCGAATCGGTAAAGGTGTAACCACCCCCAAGGGTGAATCCGAACGGCAACAGCAATTTGACAGACGTGCTGATGCCTCGCAAAGTGGCACGGTCAATGTTGTCGCGCTGGCGAATTGTCTTCCATCCATCCGCTTGTAAAGCAGTGAGATTGGCATCGGCATCGATTTCTTCTTGCGTCATTGTCCGATAATTGATCATATCGCGAATCTTGTTCATGAAACCCGTGACGCTGAGACTGATCCATGTGTTGCTGTATTCGGCATTGACATTGAAGAAATGGTTCTTCTCTGGTTTCAAGTCGGTGTTATAGAGCGTGTAACGCGCAGTCGTCTTGGCTTGGTCGGTGGCATAGAGTTGCGAAAGAGAAGGCGTACGGTAGCCTCCAGCATAGCTGGCACGCAGGCGGAATCCTCCGATATGGTAGAAGAGGCCAGCATTGGGCGTGAAAGCAGCGCCAAAGTGGTCATTCTGTGTATAGCGTGCACCTACAACGGCTTCCAAGCCCTTGACAATCTTCAACTCATCCTGAGCGAAAAGGTTATAGGTATTCGTGGTTTCGAAATCAATATTGTCGCTTTCGCTGTTAAGACTTTCCTGTACGAACTCTGCACCAGCTGAAAGCTTATTCCAGTCGGCAAGGCGGAAAATGCCACGCAAGGTCTCATTCACGTAGTGGGTACGTTTGCGTGTCTCGTCGTAAGCTTCCTTTTCATCTGTTTGCCAATAGGAATAATCCGAAGAGTTGTTGTCGCTATATACATCTAAATAGACGTGAGTGCGAGCGTTTGGCGACCAACGTGCTCCGCCGCCATAGGTGTAGGAAGTGTGGTGGAGATCGTATGTATAAGCCTGCTTCGACGTGTAGGTATAGGTGGTTTTGCCGGTTTCTTTGTCCTGCGTTTTCTTTGGATTAGTGAAATAAGTTGCACTCTGCGGACGATCTGTAAGATAATCGTAATACGATCCTTTCACGTAAACCGACCATTGGTCATTGAAGCGCCATTCCAGTTTCTCACTAATATTGTTGCTGTGGAAACCTGCGGACATGGGGCGACCTGTGAGCTTCAACACCTTATCATCTCCCTCTTCAAACTCCTGATAGTGGTTCACCTGCCAGTTGTCTGCCTGATGATGGGTGAAGGATGTCCGGCTGGAAAATTTGCCTGCATTGACATCCACATTGATGTCTTCGTCCAAGCGGCCATGATTGAGGAGGCGTGTATTGGAGGAAGCTGTCACGGGTTCGCGGCTGTCATCGGTGATGATATTGATGACACCTGCAAGTGCATCGCTGCCATAAAGGGCTGAAGCGGCACCGCTGAAAATCTCAATACGCTTGACGTTGTCCATGCTCAAACGGTTCCAACGGTCATCGCCACTCACGCGTTTGCCATTCTCAAGGATGACGATATAGTCGTCGCTGACGCCATTGAAATTAACAAACGTTCCCATGCCGTTGGTATGGGTGGTGATATGAGTCGTCAGTCGTGACAAAGCTTCCTGCAAAGAAGTTGCTTGTATGTCTTTCAGCTCTTTACCTGTTATGACCTTCACAGCAACAGGTGAGTCATCGGCACGATGGTAAGTACCTGTTCCAGTAATGACAACAGGATTCATTTCATGGACTTTATCCCTGAATGTTGTGTCTTGCTTTTGCGTATTGAATTGCGCAAAAGCGGTGCTCCCGACAAACAGGAGCACCGCCATGAGGCAGATAGTATTTATGGTGTATTTCATGGATTCTTTTTATTCTTCTTCAGGCTCTGTGGTCGGAGTTGAAAGCGCCTCCTCAGTGCCCAGCTTCTGGATGGCCTCTTCGGTGTGCTTCATCCAGAGCTTGCGGACAGCGCTACGCTCTGCCAGGCCTGGAATGTAGCCTTTCTCTTGAATCTCAGCGGTGTTCTTCCAGCAGGGTTCCTTGAAGTTCTTCTCGTAGGCTGCCGTCTTAATGCCTGCAGCATTGAACATAGAGAACCAGCTCTCTTCGTCCTCGTCGTCGGCCATGTCGTTGTGAGCATGATCACCTGAGATGGACATGAGCACGAAGAGTTGTGCCTTCGCAGCAGGATTTGCCTCGTAATTGACAGGCACTTCCACTGTACCGACCTCATAAGTAAACGAACGACCCTTGATGTTCTCGAGGACATCATCAACCAGAGTCTGATCCATGTCAACAGTGCCGACATAGTAGTTCTTGCTCTTGTCGCGCAACGCCTGCTCCAGCTGCACATAACGGATGTTACCGCCATAGTAGTCGTATCCTTCTGGGTTGCCATGACCCATGAATGCCACGATACCTTCGGCAAGCGCAGACTTCACGTCGCTTTCCTCATGCAGCACGTCAGCCAATTCCTGAGCATCCTCTTCTTCAGCCATGAGAGGAGTTCCGATAACAACGTTTCGGTCGAGGCTCTTCATATATTCCTTGGTGAAACGCTGGCCACGGTTGTTCATGAAGTTCTTGACGAACAAATCGCGTACATTGCGGTACTCCTCACCAGGGATGACTTGCAGGGATTGTACGACAATCTGCTTGTAGCCAGCCAGACCAATGGCATTGAGCCAATGTTCAGGATCGTAGTAAGTTACGGATGCGCCGTTCTCACCATCCTTGCCATCTCCGTAAGCATTATTGATGCAGATGGCCGAAGAGAAGCCCAAGTAGATGTCCCACTTGTTGCCGAACTTGGCTTTGTAGTCAGCCTTTACCTTCTCGAAGGTATCGAAAGCCTGCTCCCAAGTAGAGCCGAAAGCCACGATGAGGATGGCTCCGTCCTTCGTCTTGTTTTTCTTCACATACTCGGTCACTTCCTGCTGGAACTTGGTCTCGTTGTAGGATGTGGTCGTTTCCTCATCGTCCTTACATGAAGACATGTTCAGACTCATTGCGATAGCCACAGCGGCCATCATCAGATACTTAATCTTCTTCATTGTTTTGTTGTTTAAAGTTAGACTTGTAGTTATTAGTAAGTTTCTTGCCTTGATTGAACCTCACCGTGAGTGAGGCATAGACGGTACGTCCCGGCGACGTGGTGCCCAAATGCAATCCGTGTGGCGTGCGATCGACGTAGTCGAAGATGTTGTCGATGCCAGCTTCAAGCTTGAAAAGGAATGAGCGAAGCGGAAAAGAGTAATTGCCAGTCAGTCGCCACAGTTGATAACCTTTCCCGTCGCCGTTCAGCTGATAATATCGCTTAGATGACAAACGCCCAAAGAGCCCGACGCCCACAGACGAGTCTTCTTTTTTCCCGTTCTCTTCCAACCTTTTACTGCTTATCGCATGATTCCATGTGGCAGACCATGTGGCTTTGTGGTGAGCCATACCATCGATGGTCACTTGTTGCAACTCGTCTTTCTCTGAGTCGTAAAGCTTGGCATCAGTATCAAGATAGCTGTAAGCTGCGTTGACGGCAAATTCTTTATTGATGCGGTAGCGCAAGGCTACGTCCACGCCCCATGTCTTAGCCGATTCCAAGTTATGATACTGACGTGTTTTCAATGGCTGATATTGTGCATAGAGATCGCCTGGAACGGCGCTGACAGGAATGGTCACGAGTGCAATCATCTTGTCAACCTTATTATAATAGCCCGTCACAGAAGCTGTCAATCCTCCCCACGTGTATTCGGGTCCAAAAGAGAAGTAGTTGCTCACTTGCGGATGCAGTTCGGTGTTGCCTAAATAGAGGTATGTTCCATTCATGTCACGGACGTAGCGGTAATACAGTTCCTTCGGAGTCGGACTCTTGAATCCCTGACTCCATGTAGCCCGCAAGCGCAAGTCGCTCACCTTAATCATGGCAGAGAACTTGGGCGTCAGGTAGAAGCCAAACTGCTCATTGCGGTTCAGACGCAAACCGCCTGTCAGGTTCAGCCAAGGAATTAAGCTCCATTCGTCCTGCACATAGAGTGCTTCGGTGTTGTCTGTCGCCTGTCCACCTTCCACACGATGGGGGGCACGAAGCCAGTCATAGCGATACTCGAAGCCTGCGCTCAGTCTGTTCTCGAAAGGCAAGGCGAACACACCTTTCAAGTGAGCCATCACACGACGTTGGTCGCTCTGCAACTGCGCTTGTCCAGGATAGTAAGGGACGTAATGCGACGGGTATCCATCTACTACGCCTTCGGTCAATGTGAAAGCCGTATAATCATAATAATAGGCATGGCGGTTCCAATCGATGTCAAGTGTGACATAGTCGTCGGTGTTCACTCTCCATCGTCCGCCCACAGCCGCCGAGGCATTATTGTAGCGCAGGTCATAGAACTTCTTATCCACACCCTTGTGTTCGCCCGACGGACGGTAGATGCGTTTGCGATAAATACTACCGTCGGCATAGAGTTCCAATCCCTTTACAGGTTCGTAGGTCAGACGTTCTGAGAGCTGCCAGTTCGTGTGTGCATTCACGGTCTTGTTCCTGGAATCTGTGATCAGATATTCTGTCTGCCTTGGATCTTCCGTGGCCGTATTCTGCCATCCGTCGGAGTGCTGAAGCTGGAAGTTCGTATAGCTCTTCACCTTCCCGAGGGCAAAGCTAACCCCGTTGTGCTGGCGAAGGTCATTATAGCAACCATAGCGCGTGGTGTTCTCCACCATCAAAGCCTCGTTGTGTTTCCGAGTGATGATATTGATGACCCCTGCAATGGCGTCGCTGCCGTAGAGTGCGCTCGACGCTCCCTTGACAATCTCGATACGCTCGATGTTGTGCGGGTCAATCAGGCTGAGTTCATTCTCTCCGCCTACGTCGCCATGAAGACGCTTGCCATCCACCAACACGAGGATGTAGGAATTACCAAGCCCATTCAGCTGCATCTGTGCCCCCATGTCGCCTTCATTGAAGTCAAACGAGGCCGTCAATCCAGAAAGAATGTCCTCCAGGCTTCGCCCTCCGTATTGCTCCAGCTCGCGTCGCGTGATGACTTCTGTCTGCACGGGCGCATCCTTCAGCAGATGCTGGGTGCCAGTTCCGGTGACGACAACCTCCTCCAGGCGGTTTGTCCGTAAGGAGTCTTGTGCCGTAATCGGGGAAGCCGGGCATAAGAACACCACAGCTGCCACCCCTGTGCAATGGGCCACGTTAAGGGTTAATTTCATGTTGAAGTCCACGCGTCTGTTCCTGGACGCCTTCTTTAAACGTAAAACGGTCAACGTTAAACGACCACTCGGCAGGTCTTCTGGCTTTCCCCATCTGCTCTACCTTCCCAGCCTTGTCAACATGTTTTCTTGTCAACGCGTCAACTACAGCCAGTGGCGTTATACGAACAGACTTTGAAGGGGATTACAGCTGCAGGTACAGCCCCGGATTCTCACCGGATTCCCTTGCATCGATCGACATTCCATCGAACGATTGCCTTGTTTCGGCTGCAAAGGTAAGTAAAAAATAAAGAATAGAGAAAAGAGAAGAAAGGAAAAAATGCAAGAATAGTCAAAAAAAGTTCTTTTTCCTCCAAAAAACACTTTTTCGCTTGTTTTTCTCAACTTCTCTTTTCTCTTTTCTCTTAAAATCCGTACCTTTGCGCCCGATGAAATCAGCATTCCTCATAGCGGCTCCCATGAGTGGTTCGGGCAAGACAACCGTTGCACGCGGTTTGATGGCCCTGTTCGTGAAAGAAGGTCTTCGTGTGCAGCCCTTCAAATGCGGGCCAGACTATATCGACACAAAGTTCCATGAGGCCGTTTGTGGACGACCCAGCGTCAACCTCGACACGTTCATGGCTTCCGAGGCTCATGTCCTTGAGCTATTTGAGCGTTACACATCCGATGCCGATGTGGCTGTGGTTGAGGGCATGATGGGCCTGTTTGACGGCTACGACCACGACCGTGGCTCCTGTGCAGAGATTGCACGCATATTGAATCTGCCCGTGGTTCTTGTGGTGGATGCACGCTCGGCAGCTTACTCTATGGCTGCATTGCTGAAAGGCTTCATCGACTTTCGGACAGACCTGCGCTTCGCAAGCGTTATATATAATAAGGTGGGAAGTGAACGCCATGCGGCGATGCTGCAAGAGGTGGCCGCCGACGTGGGCATACCTTGCTTCGGTTGCATCCCCAAGCAGACAGCGTTGGAAACAGGCTCGCGCTATCTGGGGCTTGACTTCTCGGAGAAGACCGGCAGCGACCACTTGGTAAGACTGCTGGCAGAGCGCATCCACTGGCAGACACTGCTGGAGAAGACGAATATACGTGAACGCCGACACGTATATACGAACATGCAAACTCGTATATACAAAAACACTGACACGGATAGACGTGTTTTCGTGGCTCGCAATGCAGAATCGTTTTCTTTCCTTTATCAAGAGACACTCGACCGCCTTCGCACTTGGGCAGACATCATGTTCTTTGACCCAGAGGACACCGAGAACGTCTTCGACAAGGCTTCTCTGATTTATCTTCCCGGCGGCTATCCTGAAAAGCATCTTGAAGCCTTGGTGCGTGCCGAATCAACACGGCGTGCCATCAAGGCATTTGCAGAGGACGGAGGGCGCATCGTTGCTGAATGCGGAGGGATGATGTATCTGTGCCGAAGCATCCTCACCGACGATGGCGAGTACCCGATGTGCGGCGTCCTCCCCTACTCCATCACAGCCCGCAAGGCCGACCGTCGCCTCTCACTCGGCTATCGCCGTTTCGTGCTCGACGGAAAAGAATACCGTGGACACGAGTTCCATTACACCCAGTTCCAAGGACAGCGACCAGAATCGGCTGCACAAGTTTACAATGCCAAGGGCGAACCTGTTGATACGCCCGTGCTGAGCTATAAGAATGTCTTGGCATCCTACACCCATCTGTACAACATCTAAAACGCATCTCGTCTATTGTCAAATCGCACATTACTTCATCCCATCATGCTTGCCGGCACTGGCAGCGATGTCGGAAAGAGCATCATTGCAACCGCTTTTTGCCGCATCTTCCGGCAAGACGGCTTTCATCCTGCGCCTTTCAAGGCACAGAACATGGCCCTGAACAGCTATGCCACAACCGAAGGGCTGGAGATTGGACGTGCACAAGCGGTACAGGCAGAGGCTGCCGGCATCCCGTGCCATACGGACATGAATCCACTGCTGCTGAAGCCCAACTCTGACCATACCTCTCAAGTAGTGCTGAACGGCAAGCCGATTGGCAACCGCGATGCATACGATTTCTGGAAGAGAAACTCCTCCACTTCTGGAAAGGCTGGGAAGGAGCTGGACTTTCGTGCCGAGGTGTGTGCGGCGTTTGACCGTCTGGCAGCAAAATACAATCCTGTCGTGATGGAAGGAGCTGGCAGCATCTCTGAACTCAACCTCCGTGACATAGACCTCGTGAATCTTCCGATGGCCAAACATGCTGGAGCCGACGTCATTCTCGTGGGCGACATCGACCGTGGCGGTGTCTTTGCTTCCGTATATGGCAGCATCGCTTTGCAGACACCGGAAGACCGTGCACGCATCAAAGGAATCATCATCAACAAATTCCGTGGCGACCTGCGGCTCTTTGACGACGGACGACGGATGCTTGAAGAAATCTGTGGCGTGCCGGTCCTCGGAGTCGTGCCTTATTATAACGACATCCACATCGAGGAAGAAGACAGCGTCAGCCTCGAACAGAAGCGGCAACAGCTGGCTGAAGGCAAAGTGAACGTGGCCGTCCTGCTTCTACGCCATATCAGCAACTTCACCGACTTCGATACGCTTGAGCGCGACCCGCGCGTCAACCTCTTTTACACCAATAACACCAACGACCTTCAGCGGGCAGACATCATCATCCTGCCTGGCACGAAAGCCACTCTCGACGATCTCTTGGACTTGCGCCGCAACGGTTGTGCACAGGCCATTGTCCGTGCACATAAAGAAGGGCGTACTATCGTAGGCATCTGCGGCGGCTATCAGATGTTGGGACAGCGTGTCGAAGACCCCGACGGCATCGAAGGGGGCATCACCTGCTTGCCAGGACTTGGGCTCCTGCCCATCCACACGACCATGACTGCCACGAAGACCACGCAACAAGTCACCTTCCTGTTCAATGGACGCGAATGCCAAGGCTATGAGATTCATCAAGGTGTCAGCAATACCAACGAAGCCATTCTACAGTCAGACCATTGCATCGGCACCTACATCCACGGCTTCCTCGACAATACGCCTGTCATCGAACACCTGCTGGCTCCGTTCGCAGATCGTTTCGAGGCCGACGCCAAGCCTTTCGACTACATCGCCTTCAAAGAAGAACAATATGACCTCCTCGCCGACCATGTACGCAGTCACATCAACATGAAGCAGTTATATGATATTCTGAAATCCTGAAAGTGCTCAATCCATGCTCCACGGCCACGGCGACGATATTCATGCTTATCCAGACATCCGAATCAACTTCAGTTCGAATGTCTATAACCACTTTGACCATCGCAACCTCTATGCGCATCTGGCAAAGCATCTGCCTCTGGTAACACACTACCCCGAACCCACTTCCACCCGCCTCGAATTTGCACTGGCCGAGAAGCTTCACATCGACGCTTCGCAGGTCATGGTCACCAACGGAGCCACGGAAGCCATCTATATCATTGCTGAATGGGGTCGGCATCTGTCCAGAGCCGTCATCCCACCCCCGACGTTCAGCGAGTATGCCGATGCTTGCAGACGTGCAGGGCTTTCAGTGGGAACGGAAGGAGAGGCATCCATGATTTGGCTTTGCAATCCAAACAATCCCACCGGCACTGTCTATGACCACGACCCACTCGTTGCCAACATTCAGACTCATCCGTCCACGCTCTTTGTCATAGATGCCAGCTATGCCCCTTTCACCCGTGAGCCGCTTGTCAGTACGACCGAGGCTGCATCATGGGCCAATGTCGTCATGCTCCATTCCATGACAAAGCGCTTTGGCGTGCCTGGCTTGCGCATCGGTTTTATCACCGCCCACGCAGAGGTCATTCGTCAACTGCGCAAACTACAGATGCCTTGGAGCGTTAATAGCTTGGCACAAGAGGCCGCCTGCTATCTTTTGGAACACGAAGCCGACTATGTTCTGCCTTTGGATGAACTGATAGCCGAACGAAAACGTGTCGCTGCTGCGCTCACAGACAAAGGGCTCATCGACGTACATCCGTCCCACACCCACATCCTCCTTTGCCGTCTTCAGCAAGGCACAAGTTCCGAACTCAAGGAATATCTGGCTCGCGAACATGGCATCCTCATCCGAAATGCCTCTAACTTCCAAGGCCTGACAGCCCAACATTTTCGTATCGCCGTCCAGACGCCAGCGGAAAACGATGTCCTCATCAATGCCATCCGTCAGTTCCTGACAACGTATGAATGAAAAACGATAAATGATGACGCTCGAATTGTTGATACCTCTATTGATTGGTTGGACGCTCGACCTGCTTCTCGGCGACCCTCAATGGCTGCCCCACCCCGTCGTGTGGTTCGGAAAGATGATTGCCTTGGGCGAGCACAGGCTCAACCGTGGTGCACATCGCCAGTTGAAAGGAGCGTTTCTGGCCATATTCCTCATCGCCCTCGTCTTTGCCGCTACATGGTTCCTGCGCCAACTCTGTCGCTCCAGCGTCTATTTCATCATTCCCCTCGATGCCATCCTTATCTTCTATTGTCTGGCCGGCACGACCCTCGTCCGTGAAGTCCGTGAAGTATTCCGTGCCGTGGATCGTTCCGTCGAAGAAGGACGAAAACAGGTGGCTCGCATCGTGGGACGAGACACGTCTGCACTCTCTGCTCAGGAAATCCGTACGGCAGCCCTTGAGACGCTGTCCGAGAACCTCAGCGACGGGGTGGTCGCTCCTCTCTTCTGGTTAGCCGTGGGGGGGGTACCAGCCATGATGGCTTATAAGATGGTGAACACACTCGACTCCATGATCGGCTATCGGACAGAACGTTATCGCGAATTCGGCTGCTGGGCTGCCCGCATCGATGACGTGGCCAACTACCTGCCCGCACGCCTGACGGCTCTGTTGATGATCCTGCCCTCGCTTTGTGCTGGGCGTTTCTCGCTCTTCACCTTCGTGTGGAAGAATGCACGTCGTCATGCCAGCCCGAACAGCGGTTATCCCGAAGCGGCATTGGCTGGCATCCTCGATTGTCGGTTCGGAGGACCACACACCTATTTCGGGGAAGTGATCGACAAGCCGTTCATTGGCGAGAACGAACGCACATTGAACCTCGCAGATATGCAGAAGGCTATCCGAGTCAACCGCTCGACCGAGACTATGGCCATCATGATATTGATCCTCATCTATTGCCTATGAAGAAAGTCATTCTTATCACTGGCGGCGCACGCTCAGGCAAAAGCCAATATGCCGAACGTCTGGCACTGTCATTGAGTCAAAACCCAGTTTACGTGGCCACCGCCCATGTCTGGGACGACGAGTTCCGCGAACGGGTGCAGATGCACCAAAGACGACGCGGGCCGGAATGGACAAACATCGAAGAAGAGAAATTCCTGAGCCGCCACGACCTCACGGGACGTGTGGTCCTCGTTGACTGCATCACCCTCTGGTGTACCAACTTTTTCTTTGAACACCAAGAGGTTGGGCCTGCCTTGGATTTGTTGAAGGCAGAGTTTGACCGCCTGACGGCTCAGGATGCCACATTCATTTTCGTGACCAACGAAATCGGTATGGGAGGAGTTAGCGAGAATGCCGTGCAGCGGCAGTTCACAGATTTGCAAGGCTGGATGAACCAATATGTGGCCGACAAGGCTGACGAGGTGGTGCTGATGGTAAGCGGCATCGCCGTAAAGATTAAAGGAAACTGAGTATGAGAACTTTTCATATTGAACAACTGGACGAGACGATGCGTCCCGCCATACAGGACAAGATCGACAACTTGAACAAACCCAAGGGAGCTCTGGGACGATTGGAATCGCTGGCCATGCAGGTCTGTCTGATACAGCACACGCTGACGCCCTCGCTGGCTCATCCCTGCCACTTGTTGCTCGGCGGTGACCACGGCATTGAACGTGAGGGGGTCAGCGTGTCGCCCCGCGAAGTCACGTGGCAACAGATGATCAACTTCACACGCGGTGGCGGCGGCGTGAACATGCTGTGTCGTCAACACGGCTTCAAGCTGCGCATCGTCGATGTCGGCGTGGATTACAACCTCTCTGAAGTGCCAGGTGTCATCGACCGCAAGATTGCGCGTGGCACATGCAACTTCCTCCATGAACCGGCGATGACGGAAGCGCAGTTCGACCAAAGCATTGAGGTGGGTGCCGCCTTGGTGGACGAATGTATCGCCGAAGGCTGTCAGGTGCTCTGCATCGGAGAAATGGGCATCGCCAACACCTCGCCGTCAAGCATCTGGATGAGCTTGTTCTGTGACATTCCTTTGGATGAGTGCATCGGTGCCGGTGCCGGCCTCAACCTCCCTGGCATCCGGCACAAACGTGATATTCTTTCACAATCCGTCCAACGCTTCAACCACTTCTGCTCCCCGTGTCGGGAAGAAGCAGAGAAAGACCTTCTTGCCATCCGCTATTTCGGCGGTTTCGAAATGACGACAGCCATTGGTGCCATGCTGCGTGCAGCCGAACAGCACCTCGTCGTCCTGATAGACGGGTTCATCATGACGGCCTGTGCCCTGGCAGCCTGCCGCCTCTTCCCTTCGGCAAAAGACTATATGGTCTTCGGACATTGTGGCGACGAGAGCGGACATCGCCGTATGCTCGACAGCCTTCATGCCGAACCGCTTCTGTACCTCGGGATGCGTCTGGGCGAGGGCACGGGTGCCCTCTGTGCGTTCCCCATCCTCGACACAGCCGTCCGAATGGTAAACGAAATGAACAACTTCGACAATGCACATATTACGAAATACTTTTGACCGCTTCTGGGCTGCCCTCATCTTCTTCACCCGCCTGCCTTTCTGGCGGTTGCACGAACCACCCCAAGAGGCATATCGGGCCGTTGTGGAGTTCTGGCCTTTGGCCGGCTGGGTGAGTGCAGGCGTGATGGCAGGCGTACTCTATGGCTCGTCACTTGTATTCGGTTATGAGATAGCCGTCGTCCTTGCCATCACGAGCCGCCTGATGCTCACGGGCGCCCTGCACGAAGACGGGCTGGCCGACTTCTTCGATGGTTTCGGAGGAGGCAGAGACCGTCAGCGCATCCTCGACATCATGAAGGACTCGCGCATTGGCACTTTTGGCGTCCTGGCCTTGGTGCTCTACCTGCTGATGCTGTGGACTGCCCTCTGCTCCATGCAGCCGGCAGATGCCGCCCTCACCATCCTTGCCGCCGACCCATTTGCCAAGATGCTGAGTGCTGTTGTCATACAGACGATGCCCTATGCCCGCACTGCCGAAACGGCAAAGAACAAGACCGTCTATCGCAAGTTCTCTATACCTGCCGGCATGGGTCTTCTCATGCAAGGACTGTTACCTTTGGCGTTTTATGTCTGGAAGATGCAGGGACGTATTGAATGGAGTCTGTTCATCATCCTCCCCTGCCTGACGATGGGCGTCCTTTATTTCTATGTCTGGCGGAAGTTACGTGGCTACACAGGCGACTGCTGTGGTGCCATTTTCCTGCTCACCGAACTCACGGCTTATCTTGTCGCATCCTATTACCTTGCCTGAACATGAAAGTGGTTTTCATCAGACACACCCGCGTTGATGTTCCTCCGGGCACCTGCTACGGACAAAGCGATGTGGCTCTGGCCGAAAGCTTTGAACAAGAAGCCGCAGAAGTGAGTCGGAAGCTACGTCCTTTCTCCCCCTTCACCCAGGTCTATACCTCCCCGCTCACACGAGCTCGGAAACTGGCCACCTTCTGCGGCTATCCAGACGCCCAGCCCGATGACCGTCTGATGGAGATGAACATGGGAGAATGGGAGATGCAACGCTATGACGACATCCGCGACCCAGCCCTGCAAGCTTGGTATGAAGACTACCTCCATCTGCCAGCCACCGGCGGTGAGTCTTTTCCACAACTCCGTGCGCGAGTGGCCGCTTTCCTGGATGAGCTGCGGGCGGCACCTGAAACGAGTTCTTTCGCGGTCTTCACCCACGGCGGCGTTCTCGTTGCTGCAGCCCTCTATGCCCGTCTCTATCCAGAGGCAGAAGCCTTCCGACAGCAGCCGTCATACGGCGGCATTCTCGACATTGACATCCCGGCTCTCGCGTGAAAACAGCTTTCGCCCAAGAACTTCCCCTCTTCTTTACTATTGTAACTGCAACAAGCGCTTGAGGCTTCGCTGATAGGCTTTGTTATCTCTTTGTGCGACAGGGCTTTTCGGCGTGGGCGACAACCCACACTCTTGATTTGCCAAGAAATCCCTCAATCCCTCACCTTTTTAGATAATAGGCTGAAAGAGAAAACCTTGCTGGTGAGGGATTGGTGAGGAATAGGTGAGGGATGGTGAGGGATTAGGAATGCACGCCATTTTCGGCCTTTCTAACTCAATTCCTCACCATCCCTCACCTATCCCTCACCAAAGTCTCACCCGTAAACGGCTGAATAACAAACCAGTGTAGCAAAAGGTGAGGGATTGAGGGATTGATGACCAAAAAGACATGTATAACGTGTGCAGAAAGTCGCGACTCAATGAACTGCACGGAAGGTAAAGACGTTCCGACCAGAAGGTAAAGACCTTCCGTCCGGAAGGTGTACACCTGTTTCAAGAAGATGTGAACGACCTTCCGGACGGAAGCAATCAAAACTTGCAAGAGAAGAGCAGAAGATTATTCTTTTGAGAACTGCTGAATGCGCTGTTCGTCGCTCTGGCGGCAGATAAGCAGCATATTATCTTTCTCTACAACAATATAACCTTCAAGCCCCTGAATGATGACACGACGCTCCTCGGTTGTATGAACCATGCAATCGCGGCAGTCATAAAGGCTAATCTGCGAACCGATGCAGGCATTACCGTGAGCATCTTTTGGCGTATTGTCGTGAAGCGAACCCCATGTGCCGAGATCGCTCCATCCGAAATCTGCAGGGAAGACAAAGATTTCCTCTGCCTTTTCCATGACAGCATAGTCGATGCTGATGCTTTCACATTTGGGGAACTGTTCATCGATGGCCGCCTGTTCCTGTGCTGTGCCATATACGGGAAGCAGGTCCTCGAAGATACGCGAAATCTGCGGAGCATAGATGCGCAGGGCGTTGACAATGGTTGACACGCGGAAGATGAAAAGGCCGCTGTTCCAGAAGAAATTGTTTCGACGGATGTAGCGTTCTGCCGTCTCGCGGTCGGGCTTTTCCTTGAAGGAATCAACGCGGAAGATCTCGCGGTTGCGGGCACTGGCCACACTCAAGTCGGCCTGAATATATCCGTAGCCGGTCTCGGGACGAGTGGGCTTCATGCCAAGGGTGACAATGCTGTCGGTCTCTGCCGTAAAGCGCAGGGCAGAACTGACGACCCGACGGAACTCCTCCGGCTTGAGGACGATATGGTCGGACGGGGTCACGACGATGTTTGCCTTCGGATCCTCTGCCTTGATGCGCCAACTGACATAAGCGATGCACGGGGCCGTGTTGCGCCTGCAAGGTTCCAGCAAGACGTGTGAGACAGGAACATCGGGCAACTGTTCGCATACCTGTTGGGCGTAATTGGCATTGGTGACAACCCAGACATTCTCGGGCGGGCAAATGTCGCCGAAGCGGTCAAGCGTCAATTGAAGCAACGTCCGTCCACAACCCAAAACGTCAATGAACTGCTTGGGACGCTCGACGGTGCTCATTGGCCAGAAACGGCTGCCGATGCCACCTGCCATGATGACTAAATGCGTACTCATTGTTGAAAGATTTAGGGCGTTAAAGTATCACTTACTGAATCAGCGTCTTCTTGCCGCCGACAATGTAGATGCCGGACTTCAGGCTTGAACGGCGAGTCGGCAGGTCAGACAACCGGCGTCCACTGAGGTCATAGACGACGGGAGACTGCTTCGAGGCATTCGCAAACTCAAAGATTCCCGTGCCATCGTCTGGCAAAGTGACCTTGACAGCCTTGCTCCATTCAGATGTATTGCCATTGGCATCGACGGCCTGCACCTGGCAGAGATAGGTCATACCCGGCATGAGCTCCGTGAAAGTATAAGTGGTGGCTGTGATACCTGAAAGGAACGTTCCTTCTGCTTCTGCACGACGCATAACCATTGCCTTTTTGAGCGGTGCCACTTGCTTTGCACGGCTGACACGACGAGGCGACCACCAGTAGTCGTCATCATCTTCATCATCCCATCCGTTCTCATCTTCATCATCTAAAAGTGACGCGATATCTTCTTCCGAGAAGTTTCCGTCGAAACCTAAGAAGGTGTCAATCCAGATACGTTTAGTGGGACGGATGCTGATGGCATAGGTCGAAGGAACATTGGAGAAATGCAACACGTCTAAATCTGGATAGATGAAGTAGTAGCCATCGTCGGTGATTTGTCCTGCGGTAATCGTCTGCTTCTGCAGCTCATTACCCGCTTCATCCAAAAGAACGACATCCACGCTGCTGTTATCGTACTTATAAACGTCCTGATCCAACAGCGTTTTGTAATTGAACCAGTCGAGAAGGCCCAAACATAAAGTAAGCTCACCCGACTCGCCTTGCAACAAGGGGGTTGTCAACTGACCAGCAGCCTTGGAAGAACCTAACTTGGCACCGCACAAACCTTCATAAACTTTGGAACCAGTCCAACCTTCATCATAGGTATAATCGTCCAGATTGTCGGAAATATCTTTTGAACCATCAGCTGTTTCGTCTTGGTCAACAAAGAAACTCTCAAAGTCTTCATATATAATGATTGACTCCATTATCTCAGACGGGTCTGCACCTCCTTCACCTTCTGTCAGCATCACGTTATAGCTTTCAGCTCCTTCCACAGCACCCCAGCTGATGGTGAAACCATCGGCGGTGATGTCGGTTGGTGCATCCAATTCAGGAACAGCCAGAGGCGTGAGGACATCTGTCGAGAAGTCGAAGCTGATGACACCATCTGCTTCAACAATATTGGTAATGGGCTTGTGCATCAACTTCTGTCCGTCGGTATTGGCGCGATAGAGCGTGGCGGCTGGTTTGGAGTCATCGGTGAGCGCGGTATTCTTCTTTCGGCCAGGCCAGAGGTCTCCTTCCAAATCGGCCGCAGAATCGTAGGAAAGCTTATTATCAGCGGGAATAATGGTCATACGCTGACGGTTGGAAGTATTATTGATGGTATTGTTATTCCAGGCATTTGCGTCGTAGTCAACATGTGTAATCATCATCCCGTGGCCAAAAGCCTCTTTGTCCCAACCCGTCAGCTGGTGGTTGGCCAAGAGATAGTACTCGTTCCTGTTGGCATTGTTATAAATTATATACGCTTCGGGATTGTCTTCGATATTCTTCAAGGCGCAGACGTGACAGGCTTCGTTAAGTTCTACAGGTTCAAGCCAACCGCAGAACCAACGTTCATAAGCGGTATATCCAGCCGGAACAAAGCCATCACCACCATAGCATCCTGAATCCATAACGCTCCAGAAACACATACCGAAATTCTCCTGCTCATTGGTGTCATAGAAGTCGGGCAGGCCAAGACAATGACTATATTCATGACACATCGTGCCGATGCCGTCAAGAGTTGTGCCGCTTGTGCCATAGAGTTCAGAGCCGCAGGCGTATGTGTCAATTCTTACGCCATCAAGGGTGAGCGGTGCTCCAGTACTCTCGGTGAGATTCCATTGATGGGGCCAGACAGTGTTTTCGCCTGCCTTGTCCCCTTCTGGGAAGGATGCCTCGCCATAACCTGCGTAGGTGATATAGATGTTCTCCACCTCGCCGTCACCATCCCAGTCATAGTCGGCAAAGTTCACCTGACTATCTACCAGCTTGCAGGCCTCTACGACCATCTGTTCAGGAGCTTTATCGTTGCCGTTCTTGTCATTGCCACCGTAATAGCTCATCTTCTGTGATACGGTAACTGGCCCCACAATATCAAAATTGATATCGAAATGCCCATAGCTCTGTGCCCGGAAGTACTCGCGGACACTTCCATAGTTCTTTCCGTAAGGATTGTTCAACCCGTTGAGCATCTGGTCGAAAACAGATTGCGAATTATCGCCGTTCACCATCTTCTTATCAGTGAAGTTGACGAGGATAAGAAGTCCCTTCTTTGTATTCGTAACTTCTCCAGCACGGCGCGGTGCCAGATGACGGCGTGTGCGTTCGGCCAGCTTCTGACGGTGCTTGTTGCGTTTGGTCAGAGCCTCTGCCCATAGAGCATGGACATCGCGCGTATCTACGCTCCATGTGCCATCTTCGTTCTTGCAGACAGGCACGCCATCCAAGGTTGTATGGAAGTGGAAAGTCTCGTCGCCACGAAGCTGGATAACCTTTTCAGTACCATCGCTCATGCGAACCGTTGTTGTAACACGTCGGGCAGGCACAGCCATCATCTGGGTTGCAAGACCTATACAAAAGAGAAATGTAAAAAGCTTTTTCATGCTAATAAAGCGTTTAAGTAGTAGTAGTAGTATTGTTTAGTTCAAATTATCAAGGAATCAACAGCTTACGACCGCCATAGATATAAAGGCCTGGCTTTAGCATCTCACGGGAAGCCTTCTTCGTTCTATCCTGACGGGCAACGCGTCTGCCACTAAGGTCATAGACATTTTCATCTTCACGTAAAACAGCGGATTGCTGATCCTGAAGCTGCGCAAGGCCAACGGTGACAGGATTTTCCAGATAGCTGAGAGTGACCGTTCCATCCTCCTGTTGACGGATATTGAAGATGTCTTTATGCATAAAGCCGGAAGCCGAGTAAACAGTAGCGGCTGGCACGGAATGAACAGTCAGCGAATCGTTGCAGACAAGAGTGTCGCCTGAGGCTGCATCTACCTTGACGAAAGGATAGAGATTTCCGCTCCAAGTCTCACGAAGATGTGCACCGTCCCGCGTATCGGGATTTGAAGTTCCGAAGTACATGTTGTTGGCCGCGATGATGGTCATTCGTTGATGATTTTTATTCGTATTGACTGAATTGCCATTCCAAATGCTTTGAGAGAAATCGACATGAGTCACTTGCATTCCTCGGCCCAAACGACCAAGGACAGAATCCCATCCTTCGGGCTGTCTATTCTCGATGATATAGTATTCGTCGGCATTTTCCTCATTGATAATTTTGTAGCCTTTGCCGCCAAGTTCTGTGGGCAGCAAAGTCAACGTCCCCTTTTGATCCAAGACTTCCAACTTACGCCAGCCCATAAAATCGCGTTCATAAGTTGTATAGGAAACAGGGGTGTAGCCATTGTTGGCATAACAGCCGTAATCCATCAACGACCATACATCCATGCCGAAGCCCGTTCCCTTGGTATCATAGAAATCGGGCAATCCGAGCGCATGTCCTAATTCGTGGCACATGATGCCAATGCCATCAGGGGTTGAATAATCGATGGTATCTATGCGAATGGAGTCCTGACCGTTAGCAGCAGGAATGTCGAGCGTATCGCGTTCATAACGGCGAGCTTTACGCATCTCGTTACAGCAGGCGCTGGTAGAGAACTGAATATTATTGATGGTGACACTGCCTTGACTTTCTTTCGGCCAAATGGTGGAAGCGTCACCTCCGTTTGCCTCTCCACGCCCCGCAAAGATGAAGAAAATCATATCCACCTGCGGTTTGGTCTCAGTGCTCTTCCCACGATTATCAAATCGTCTCCAATCAATATCATATTGAGCCGTGACTTTTTTGATGGCATCATTGCGGAACTGGCCGTAGCGAGTGTCCTTGTTGTCGCCACTGTTAGTGCCATAATACTCTTCAGGCTGATCGAGCGTAACAGGACCTAAGATGACAAATTCCGGAAGAAAGAGACTGTCACTCTGTTGAGCAAAATAATCACGTATTGAGCCGTAACTACCATGCCCCTTATAAAGCTGACCGTCACGTGTTCCATTGCAATAAAGATCATAATAATTCCTCAGTCCCTCATCCGTATCAGCAACGGAGAAAACCGAATCCGCAAAATTCACCAGTACAACAGGAACTTTTGGAGAACCGATGGAGGGCAGAGGAGCCGAAGTTTGAGAACCGATGCGACGGGGAGCGAGTCTGGCGGAACCATCCTCTTCTTCCTCCGCACGAGCACGTTCGTCCACAAATCTGCGGCTGGTCTTGATGAAACGCTTAGAATCTGACAAAGAAGGAATGACCACGAAGCCATCGTCGCTTAGGAAACAACTGAAATACTCGTCACCCACAAGGGTTACGGTAATCTGCGATCCGTCAGTCAGAAGCACTTGTTGACGAAGACGCTGAGAAGGAACGGCGAGGATGGCTGTGCAAAAAACGGCACTCAGAAAAAGAAATGACAATCGCTTCATAAACATGATTTTCAATGTGTATCTTCAAATATAATACCTAAAAGCGTGCAAATTTAGAGAATTTCTGCCTACATAACAAAGAAATCATATAAAAAAACACGATTCGCCATTCTTGCCACCCCTTTTCTTTAGAAAAGTTTGCAGGTTTACGCTAAAATAGATAGTTTTGGGCCGAATTTGAACATATAACGAACGCTTAAGAGCCATGATTGTCTATCCGAACGCTAAAATCAATTTAGGTCTTAACATCATCGCACGTCGCCCTGATGGTTACCACGATATCGAAACCATCTTCTACCCGATCCCATTGCAAGATGCATTGGAAGTGGAAGAGGCTCCTCGCCTGAGCTTTCGCCTGGCTGGCACACAGCTTGATTGTTCTGCCGGTGACAATCTGGTGATTCGTGTATTACAAATGTTGGAAGCCGACTTCACGATTCCCGAGTTGGATATTTTCCTGTACAAACACATCCCCTCAGGTGCTGGTCTTGGTGGGGGCAGCAGCGACGCGGCTTTTATGATGCGTTTGCTCAACGATAAATTCAAGTTAGGCCTAACAGACGAACAGATGGAAGAACGGCTTTCTACACTTGGAGCTGATTGCCCGTTCTTCGTTCGCAATCGCCCTGTCTTCGCCACTGGTATCGGCAACGAATTCAGCCCCATCGAACTGGATCTCAGTGGATGGACGTTGCTTTTGGTGAAGCCAGACATTCATGTTTCGACACGCGATGCATACGCTTCCGTTCAACCGTCGAAACCAGCTCTCTCACTGAAAGAGATTGTCCGTCGTCCGATAGAAGAATGGAAGGAGTTGATGGTCAATGATTTTGAAGTCAGCGTCTTCCCTCGTTATCCTGAAATTGCCGCCATCAAGGACTTATTACTCGACCAAGGAGCTGTTTATGCGGCCATGTCAGGCAGTGGCTCTGCCGTCTATGGCCTATTCCGCACACCATTAGAACATCCTGACGAAACCTTTGCAGGATGTTTTGTCCGCCAGCGTCAGTTGTAGCCAACCAATCTTCTTCGAATAAGCAATTCCGAGGTCAATGACCGAGGTCAGACGAGGACATTGTCTGTGCAGTGTCCGGTTCCACCCATTGTTCAATGACAGGCACAAGCTTTGTGGCAGGTGAACTGTCGGCAAGCCTGGCTTGCGGCAGCATGGCCTGAAGGAAGAAACCGAGAACCATGAGGGCAGCAACTGAAAGGATGTTGGAGATGACGGGAGCAAGGCGGAGACGACGTTGCTGGCGGCGACGCTGTTCCCAGGATTGCATGAGGCTACGTAGCTGAGCCTGCTTGGTCAGTTCATTGGCAATCAGTTCATCAAGGGCATCAGGATGCGAGTTGGTAAATTCCTGTTTCATGTCTTTTTCCTTTTTATATGTGCAATCCCATTTGAATGAACTTACTCTTGACCGTTTCGCGCAAGCGTTGCATACATTTGTACTTGCTTGTCTTGAGCCCGACTTTGCTGGAGTTTTCTGGACGAAGCTGGAGAATCTCGTCGAGAGAACGTTGTTCGTAGTAGAACATCGTGAGGATTTGGCGGCAACGATCGCTCATGGCAAGCACGGCATCCGATACAATCCGCTCGCGCATTTCTGCCTCATTCTCCGTCCCGACAGGTTGTGTGTCATAGCGGCCACGGTCGAAGACTTCGATTTCGTCAGTCAGCAAGAGGTCTTGTCCGCGACGCAACTGTTCCCAGTGCTTGCGCTTGGCTATGGCCATGAGGAAGGTGAAGAGCGAACTGGTCATGGGGCGTGGCTCACCTTCAGTCCACCGACAAACGACTTCGTCAACGACTTCGATGCGATGCGTCTCGATTTCACGCCAAAGATGAATCAAGGCTTCCTGAAAGATGTCGCCCGCGAGAGCTTCTGACACGAACAAGGCTCCTGCATGCTGCATGAAGTAAGATCTGCAGTCATGGTAGAACCGTTCGAGACGTTTGGTGTCGTGGGCAGCCACGGCTTCGACCATCTCTCTGTCTGTCCAATTATTCATGGGGTTGCTAACGTGTTGACGCCTTTATATGAAAAGAAAAAGGAAAAAGTGACCCATTCATCCAAAATTTCTGTACTTGTCGGCCTCGATGAGTTCGCCTATATGGCGTGTACAGAGCTTACGCAACTCATTACAGAAAGCCAACAGGGCGACCGTGAACAAGAGTTGCATCCCAGGCGTAACCTCGGTGGTCATGGCGATGGAATCATAGATTCCATGGGCGATAACAGGAGCTGCAATAACGAGCAGTCGGTTACGTTTGCTGTCATGACCGAAGTGGACAAGGCTGTAATAGTAACCCATGAGAACAGCAAAGAAGAAATGACCTGGAACAGAAAGCAAACCACGAGCGACAGCGGTCGTGAGCCAAGAGTCACCAGCAGCAAAGAGATACTGAACGTTCTCGAAAGCGGCGAAACCCAACCCGATACAGACGGCGTAAACGACACCATCGAGGTGTTCGTCAAAAAATGGATTATGACGCAGCAATAACCAAAGGAACAAAAGCTTGGAGAGTTCCTCGGGTATGGCAGCAACAAAGAAGGAATGCCACGTGGCCTCAATGGCGTTTTCGTAATTGCCGGAAGCAATGCCCAGCAAGAGTATCGGCATCGAGAATGCCAGTGAGCCAACGGCAGAAAAGATTCCGAAGACAAAACCTTTAATAAGTTGCGAGGCGGGTTCTGGGTTTTTCTTGTCGCGCCAGAGCACAAAAAGCATCATCACCACAACGGGTAATAAGGCAGCGGCAAGAAGGAGTGTGACAGTTGCGTCCATCATCATTCAACCAAGAATACACAAAATGCGGTTCAAAGTAAACAAAAAAAGATGAAGTGTGCAAATTTTGTGGCAGAAAGTTGTATGCAAAGGTAAAGATTGCATTTTATTTGCCAGAAAATTTGGACGGGAACGCCGATGGTCTTACCTTTGCGACATCAAAAGTGATCTTTGACACGCCAAAGAAGCGATATAAGCCGCACTGATTAGATCGGGAGACTCATCAATAATAACAGAAAACCGAGAACGTTTCACATACCAATGGCGGGCTGCGCCCTTTTCAAAGGGTAACCTCTTCACAGAGGCCGGCAGATTACAAAGGGTGTGGGCACTCAAATCATATATGCTCGGAGTTCTCATCACATCATCAGTGCGGCTTCCTTTGTATCTTTACCCCAGAGAGAGCAGCTGCCTACAGTTTCGACGAGAGCAAGCTGGCAAATACCTCTTTCATACGGCCGTGTTCGTCGGCAGACAGTGCAGGCAGATGAAGGTTCATCCATTGGTCGAAAGCTTCGAGGGCTTTCATTCTGGCAATGGCCTTTCCAGCTTTCAACCCGCTGGCGTAAGGGGTATGGGGCAAGAGAGCCTTGTTGAAATTTCCGTCGCTCATATCGGTGTGTAGATAAGTTTTTTCCTGTTTTCGGGCACAAAGGTATGCTTTTTTCCGTATCTTTGCACCCGATTGCTTCAGAAACTTACAAATTACGGCTGAAAATCGAGGCAGACATGGACCAACATTATCACCCAATCATCTTTCAACGCCTGCGACAAATTTTCGAGGCGAAGGACTGGACTTCGCTAATACCTTATTTAAACAGCCTCTCCAACGCCCATTTCCGCACGGCAGGCTATCTGATAGGAGAACGACTGCTGCCGACAGCTGTGTCTGACGATTTCTGGACGGTTGCCTTATTGCTCATCCAATGGCAACCCAAGGCATTCACGGTGACTTTGGCCAAAGCAGCTACTCCCCGCCTTCAACAAGGTTCGTTGTCGATTGACGAAGAAGGCTTCCTGCGCCTGGCCACTTTTCTCAAGGAGAACCAGCGCACGATCGATCAGCAGAAAATCCTGATGCTGTGGTTGCCGGCCATCCGTCAGCCAGCCACGATGGAACGTCTTTTCGATCTCTTCTGCATCGACAATCCCCGCCAAAAGGCCGAATTTCTCCTGCGCACAGACGGGTTAGTGGCCGGCTTCGTACTTCTGCGCACGATGCTTTTCGAGGAACACGACCGCGTGTGGCTGGCTTCCGTCTGCCGGCAACTCATGAAGCGAAGCGACAGCCAGTCCTTCAACCTCGCCAGCATCTTCAGGACCTATTTTGACTTGCAGGAAGTACGTGGCACCTTCTCGCTCAGCATCCAACCCTACGAAATGGCTCGTCTGGACACCGATTTCGAAGTCTTCTGCCGCGTGGCGACAAAGGTGTAAATCTCTTCTCATCTAAAAAAGTTTCCCTGTTGGCTGTGTTTTTTCCGCCTTTTCCGTTGTTTATAATGTTTTTTGTGTAACTTTGCGGCAGAAAATCACTTTACCCTACCCCTATGCACATTGCCATCGCCGGAAATATCGGCTCGGGGAAGACGACACTTACCAACATGCTTGCCCAGCACTATGGCTGGACACCGCGCTTTGAACCCGTTGACGTCAACCCCTATCTCGAAGACTACTACAAGGACATACCGCGTTGGTCGTTCAACCTCGAAATCTACTTCCTCAAGCAACGGTTCAAAGACTTGTTGGAGCTGGAACATGCCACCGAGACCATCATTCAAGACCGCAGCATCTACGAAGGAGTTTACGTTTTCACGGCCAACAACCATGCCTCCGGCAACCTCTCCGACCGCGACTTCCAGACCTACATGGAACTCTTCGAACAGATGACCGAAATCGTGCGCTATCCCGACCTGATGATCTACCTTCGTGCCAGCGTGCCTCACCTCGTCCAGAACATCCAGAAGCGGGGGCGCGACTATGAACAGAGTATGCCCATCGACTATCTCCGCAACCTCAACCTCCTCTACGAAGAATTCATCTATCAGAAATATCGTGGACGCGTGCTCACCATTGACGTCGATCAGCTCGACTTCCAGCACCGCCCCGAAGACTTCGCGGGCATCATCGACAAGATCGATGCCAACCTTTTCGGACTCTTCAGCCCTCTTTAATTTTGAATTTTAATCCTTTACCCCATGCATATCGCCATCGCAGGAAACATCGGCTCAGGCAAGACCACCCTCACCAAGATGCTTGCCCACCACTACGGCTGGAAGCCCAACTTCGAGTCCGTCGAGTTCAATCCTTATCTGGACGACTTCTACCACGACATGAGCCGCTGGTCGTTCAACCTTCAGGTCTATTTCCTCAACAAGCGTTTCAAGGATGTCGTGGAGATCTCGAAGTCAAACGAAACCATCATCCAGGACCGAACCATCTTCGAGGACGCACGCATCTTTGCGCCCAACCTCCACGACCAAGGCTACATGAGCGACCGCGACTTCGACAACTACAGCGACCTTTTCGACCTGATGATGTCGCTCGTGAAGTTACCGGATCTTATGATCTACATCCGGAGCACCATCCCCACCCTCATCAGCCAAATCCAAAAACGTGGACGCGAGTATGAACAGACCATCCGCATCGACTACCTCCAGGGCCTTGGCGAACGATATGAGGCATGGATCAAGAACTACACCGGGAACCTCATCATCGTCGATGGCGACACCTGCAAGTTCGAGAGCAACCCCGAAGACTTCCGCACCATCACCGACATGATTGACGCCCGACTCTACGGACTCTTCAGCCAGCAACGAGACAGCTGACCATTCCTGCAAGAATGCGACTGCCCACAGCAGTTTCTTTGACTGTCAGAAGGTAAGGTTGGAGTGGCAGATGCAAATGGAAGGTGTACATATTCCGCATTGAAGATGTACACCTTCATCGTCGAAGGTACACACCTTCCACCTCCATGAATCACCACTTTCCTCCTCCTACTATGGGTTTTCCTCAAAAAAGTCTCAATCCCTCACCTCTGGCGTTAAGTGATTGTATATTTGCCTGTTAGAGGTGAGGGTTTGGTGAGGAATAGGTGAGGGATGGTGAGGGATTGAGCATAACTCATTGAATCTCAAAACAAAAGTTATTGATGTCTGGTAAAAACGGCCATTCTTCCAAACCCCCTTAAGGCGGAATCAACGAAAAAACCTATGGAGACGGGCATGATGAGGTTCCGACTATAAGTTTACTGGACACCAATGAAATAAAGAAAAGCATTGACCTCTAAACAAAGGCCAATGCTGATTTTTCTATAATTCCTCACCTTCCCTCACCAATCCCTCACCAATCCCTCACCCGCAAGTCGCTTGTTTTCAATAGAATAAGCCAAAAGGTGAGGGATTGAGGGATTTTCGCCGAAAAAGACATGGAAAGAGGTCTTTGTCAAAGCAGACCTTCAATAAGTCTGTTTGCTGCCTCGTCGAGTCGGGCATGCTGAGTTGCAAGGTTCACGCGGAGGAATCCAGTGGTTCCGTAGAGGTCGCCAGGGTTGACCCAAAGACGTTGCTCTTGAAGAAGGTTCTGGGCAAGTGATTGAGTGTCTGCGGAAAAGGAACTGACATCGAGCCATGCGAGGTAGGTGCCTTCGAGGTGAGCGATGGGCATCTGGGGAAAGGCCGTCTTCATGGCCTGGCGGAAACGGTGGTAGCCATCGTAGATGTAGGCAATGAGCTGGCGCAGCCATTCCTCTCCCTCCGTCGTGTAAGCAGCTTGGAGAGCGAGGAAACTGAAGACATTGACATCGCAAACCTCGTTGTCATTGATGGCACGGTCGATGCGGCGGCGGAAATCTTCGTCTGGGCAGACGATATAGGAGATTTGCAATCCAGCAGTATTGAAGGCTTTGTTTGGTGCATTGGCAACAACCCACTGACATCCAACTTCTTGGGCGATGGGTGCAAAGGGCAGGAAAGGACGCCCAAGGCCTGGGTGGACGAACTCGCAATGGATTTCGTCTACGAGCACAATGACATTGTGCTGACGGCAAAGGTGGGCAATGCGGCTGAGTTCGTCGGCTGTCCACACACGGCCAGACGGGTTGTGAGGATTACAGAGCAAGAACAAATGTGGCCGTTCGAGGATGATGATGCGTTCCAAAGCTTCAAAGTCAATCGTGCAACGTTCATCGGTCGGCGACCAGGTGAGAGGGAAGTTGACCAAGCGGCAGCGGTTATTGCGAATGCTGGAAAAGAAACAGTTGTAGGCAGGGGTGAAGGTGAGCACGCCGTCGTCAGGTTGGCAAAGCGCCTTGATGATGGCAGAAATGGCTGGCACCACGCCACTGGTGTACTGGATCCACTCGCGGCGGATGTCCCAGCCGTGGCGATGGCGGTTCCACCAGATAATGCGCTCATAAAACGTCTCAGGGACAAGTGTATAGCCAAAGACGCCATGTTCCACACGACGTCGCAAAGCCTCAACGATGCAGGGAGCGGTCTCGAAATCCATGTCAGCGACCCACAAGGGCAGTACGTCTTCCTCAGCCTCGTCCCACTTGGCGCAGTTGGTGCCACGACGGTGGACGGGCTTGTCAAAAAGAGAAGATAAGGAATCTACCATCACCCCCTCTTGGGGTGAAGGAGCAGGACGTAATTGGCTGGAGATTTTCATGGAGATGAGAGTGCTTGGTTATCTTTCCAGTATTTGACAATTGGCTGGCTGTTTGATATGCTCGTCGATGGTGATGTGCCCGATAGCATCGGCCACGATGCGTCCGCTGATTGGGTTCTTCACCTCTGTAATGCTCCCTTGAATCGTTGCGTCAATGTCCTTGCTATCCTCGAACGCACGGTCAGAAGCCGGGTCGAACGTACAATCTTCGAGCACGAGACCATCGACATAGCAAAGCGGCTGTTCGCCACCAATATGACAGCGGACAAGGCGAAGGTTCTTGCTATGCCAACCCAGATATTCGCCATCAAGGAACGAATCGTAGATGGTCACGTTCTCGGTTTCCCAAAAAGCATCCTTGGTCACGATGTGGGCATTGCGGACAACAACGTTCTTCACATATTGGAAGACATATTTGGAATCGCTCTCCAAGCCGTCAACATCCACGTTTTCGCAGAACATGAAAGGATAGGTGCCTTCATGAAGGCGGACATTGCGGACACGCAAGCCGTTCACGCGCCAAAATGTCTCGTCGGCATCGTTCAGTTGCACGTTTTCCAAGGTCAAGCCTTTCATCTCGCGAAAGAACTTGGGAGCGTCGATGATGCAGTCACACATGGTCATGTCGTTGCTATACCAGATGGCCGAGCGGGAACCGACCTCGAAGAAACAGTTGGTGATGAGGGAACCATCTACGTGCCAAAGTGGATACTTGCCGATGAAGCGGCAATGGTCGGCCTCGATGCGCTGACAACACTTAATGCCGCTCTCGCCTTCGGTGATGGTGACGTTCTCCAGTCGCGTGTCGTGGATGGCAAACAACGGTCGTTCGCCGCCGAATGATTTGTCTTTAATGAGGTTCATGTGTTTGTTTGGGATTGGGAAATAACAGGTGATAGAGGTTTATGAGTTTTGTAGAATAAACGTGCGAGAAAGATGGCTCCACGGAAGGTCAGTTCAATGGCCATGCCCAGCCATACACCGTGCAGCCCATAGCGAGGAGCCAACAACGCGGCCAGCGTCACACGGACAGCCCACATCGAGAAGAGGTTCATCAAAGCGGGCTTCTTTGTATCGCCAACACCGATAAAACAGCTCATGGCCACGATGCTGGCCGCAAAGCCAGGTTCTGCCCACGCTTCGATACGCAAGCATTCCGTTCCCAGCTGCCGGACAGCTTCGTCGGGTGTCAGCGAAGCCATCATCAGCGGTGCGGCCACAAACATGACAATACCCATGAGAGTCATCACGGCCATGCCCAAGAGCGTGGTCATCCATGCAAAACGAGCCGTCAGCCGTTGACGCCCCGCTCCTTTGCTCTGCCCCACCAGCGTCGTGGCGGCCTCTCCGATGCCATAGCCGGGCATATAGCAAAGGCTTTCTGCTGTGATGCCCAGCGTATTGGCCGCGATGGCCACGGCGCCCAGCGGTGCCACGATGACGGTTGTCACGATTTGTGCGATGTTCATCAGCACACGCTGCAAGAAAATTGGCCCTGCGATGTCTGTCGCTTTCTTCAAAGTGGCTTTCTGAGGACGGAAAGAGCCCGACTCGTCCATCAACTTCAATTCCGGAGAACGGCACACAGCATACCACAACAGATAAGCTGCCACAACGCCCTCTGCCAGCAAGGTTCCGACGGCAGCTCCTGGCACACCCCACCCCACTCCGGGAATGGTCAGCATGAAACCGCCCACGGCCACCGTTCGCGTCGGGAAGATCATCAGGAAATTGAAACCGACATCCAACACACACATGACCACATTGGCCAGTGAAGGCACTTTGATGTTGCCTGCACACCTCAACATGGCAGCCGTCAGGAAATTCGTCATCGCCAACGGAGCACCCAACACGAATATGAGGAAATAGAGAGAGGCATCGGAAGCTATGTCTGTGCCGCCGCCCAACCAAAAAGGCAATCGGCCAGACACAGCTACGCCTACGGCCATCGTCAACAGAGCCAGTACCATCGAAGCGGCCATCGACTGTCGGAAGACATCGCGAGCACCACGCAAGTCATTCGCACCGACCAAGTGGGCAACCTGGACAGAGAAACCCGTAGCAATGCAAGAGATGATGCTCCAGAACAGCCACAAGGACGTAGCCACCAAGCCAATGCTGGCTGTGGCACGAGCACCCAAGCTGCCCACCATCGCATCGTCTATATAATACATGAGGACGCTGGACACTTGAGCCAGAATGGCAGGCAAAGCCAACAAGACCGTCAGCTGCAACTGCTCGGCGGTTGACAGCTTCCCATGTTGACGGATACGCAAGAGTAATTCGTCTTTCTTACCCATTATCGGTTCGGACTGCGTTTGACTGCTTTCATCGTTTGCGACCGCAAAAGTACTACAACATTACGACACCTGCAAATTTCAAGCCGTTTACGATATTCTTTTTTACTTATTTCCTGCATCGGCAACGTCAACCGACAAGGGTGATGAGGGGAGATGGGAAGTTGTTATGCGTATTCAGACAATTCGAGCCAACGCATTTCCTTTTCGTCAAGTTCCTCTTGCAAAAGGGGAAGACGTTTGCTCTTCTCAGTGAGTTCCGTCACGGAGAGCGTGCCGCTGCAAAGAGCTGTTTCGAGAGCTTGTTTCTCGGCTTCGAGCGCAGCAATGTCTGCTTCGAGGCTTTCCAGTTCACGTCGCTCCTTGAAAGTCAAACGGCGACCCGATTCACTTTTAACAGCTCTTCCCCCTGTCTTCCCTTGTTGAGAGGAAACTGTGTCTTGACCAGAGCTGTTATTCTTTTTCCTTGAAAGGTTCTGCTCTTTCTCTGTAACGGAAGACTGAAGCTGATTCTTCTCCCATTCCCTGAACTGTGTATAGTTTCCAGGGAAGTCTTTGACGTTGCCATCGCCACTAAAGACGAGAAGATGATCAACGACCTTGTCCATGAAATAGCGGTCATGACTGACAACGATGACGCAACCGCGGAACTGACGGAGGTAGTCCTCGAGGATGTTCAGGGTGACGATGTCAAGGTCATTGGTTGGTTCGTCGAGGATGAGGAAGTTGGGGTTCTGCATGAGGACAGTGCAGAGGTGAAGCCGTCGGCGTTCACCACCAGAGAGCTTGCGGATATAGTTCTGCTGCTGAAGGGGCGAAAAGAGGAAGTGTTGGAGGAACTGCATGGCAGTGAGATGACGACCTCCGCCAAGGTCAACGTATTCGGCCACGCGGCGCACGGCATCTATGACACGCATGTCGTAGTCAAACGACATTCCTTCTTGAGAGTAATAGCCGAAACGGACGGTCTCGCCGATGACGAAACGTCCGCTATCAGGCTTCTCCAAGCCGAGCAGCAACTTGATGAACGTGGACTTGCCCGTACCGTTGGCTCCGACAATGCCCATTTTCTCATAGCGCGAGAAATTGTAGTAGAAGTCGCGCAAGATGACCTTCTCCATGCTGGCTGGATTGTCGGGGTTTGCGGGGAAAGACTTGCTGACGTATTGAGCCTCGAATATCTTGCTGCCAATGTAAGTGCTGTTGACCTGAAGCGAGACGGTATCTTCCGTGATACGTTGTTTGGCTTTTCGCTCCAGGTCATAGAAAGCTTCTTCACGATAACGAGCCTTGTGGCCACGTGCCTGTGGCATCCGCCTCATCCATTCAAGCTCTGTCCTATAAATATTATTCGCGCGCGCGACTTCGGCATTTTGTACGTCTATACGTTCCTGCCGCTTCTCAAGATAATACGCATAGTTGCCACGATAGGTGTAGAGGCTCTGGTTGTCGAGTTCGAGAATGAGTGAACAGACACGGTCAAGGAAATATCGGTCGTGGGTCACCATGAGCAAGGTCAGGCTGGAACGAGAGAGATAGTTTTCCAACCATTCTATCATCTGAAGATCGAGGTGGTTGGTAGGTTCGTCGAGAATGAGCATATCGGGTTCCATGCACAGAACGTTTGCCAGTGCGACACGCTTCAATTGCCCGCCAGAGAGGTGACTGATCGGCTGATCATGGTCGGTGATGCGAAGCTTGGTCAGGTACTCCTGAATACGTCGCGGCTCTTCGCGACATTGCCAAAGGCAGGCTTCCATTACCGTCATATCAGTTGGGTACGATGGATTTTGTTCAAGATAAGCAACCTTGAGGTCGCGACGGTAAATGATGGAACCATCCTGCGGCTGCTCCTTACCCGCCAAGAGATTCAGGAGTGTTGACTTGCCCGTTCCATTCTTGGCAATGAGGCCAACATGCTGCCCCTCGGCAATACCGAAACTGATGTCGTGGAAGAGAGTTTTGTCGCCGACAGCGAAAGTGAGGTGATCGACTTGTAGATAGGGGTTGACTGCTGCCATATCATCAAAATTTGGTGCAAAAGTAAAGAAAAAACTGGAAAAAGGTTTGCAGATTGACAAGAAAAGCGTACCTTTGCACCGAATTTATGAAAGGTTCACTTCCAAGAAGGATGTAAACCGTTCTTAGTTTCCAAACTTTTTTTACTGATTGATATGATTTCTCTTAAGGTAGAAAGCTACCTTTTTTAAATCTTGATGTTTATTCCTAACGACTATGCACACAAAAAGTGAATTGGAAAGCCTGGATATACAGGCTTTGACCGACATTGCCAAATCGCTGAATATTCCTGTTAAATCCAGTACCGAGAAACTCGACCTCATCTATAGTATTATTGGTGCCGAGAGCGAACAGGCCGTCACTTCAAGTTCATCTGCAACCTCAGCTCCCAAGAAGCGCGGTCGAAAATCAAAGGCCGAGAAAGCTGCTACGGAAGCAACTCAAAAAGCTGAGGAAGAAGCTACCAAAAAGAAAGAGGAAGAACCTGTTGCCGAGACCGTTCCTCCTACTGCACCAGTTCCTGAAACTCCTGCTCCGAAGAAGCGTGGCCGCAAGTCAAAGGCTGAAAAAGCGGCATTGGAAGCTGCTGCAAAGGCTGCCGAGTTGCAGCTTTTCGGACAAGAGGAAGCTAAGACTTCTCCCACCGATGAACCTCAAGCTGAGACCGTGACTGTGGCTGACGAGGTTCCCGCAGCAGAAAAGACGGAAACGAAAACTGAAACTCCCCTTGACACTCCAGAAGATGCTGAAGAGACACAGGCACAGCCGTCTTCAACAGAACCAACATCCGAGGAAATCGATCGATTCTTCGAAGCTAACGAGCCAGACTTTATCATCATCCAATCAATACCAGAAGATGAAGAGAACATAGACATCATGCCCAATGCCCGATTCCAACAGGAAACTGGCAATGAGCCTGTGCCTCCTTACCTTCAGAACCTTACAAGCATCTCTGCCACGCCTTACAATAACGCACAAGCTCTCAAGACACAGCCAGAAGCAGCTCTTCAACCCTATGACTTCGGGGATCTGGTGATGACAGAAGGCGTGCTCGAGACTACACCAGACGGATGGGGATTCTTACGTTCGTCCGACTACAACTATCTGCCCAGCCCCGACGACGTTTATGTCAGCCAGCAACAGATTAAGCAATATGGTTTGAAGACGGGCGACGTGGTCGAAGGATACGTGCGTCCACCGCGTGAAGGCGAAAAGTATTTCCCACTGACCAATATCAAGCAAGTCAACGGTGTGGATCCTGCACGCATCCGTGACCGTCAATCGTTCGAGCACCTGACCCCCCTCTTCCCCGACGAGAAGTTCAAACTCTGCCGTGGCTACAACGACCCCACAAGTGTCCGCGTTGTCGATCTATTCTCGCCCATTGGCAAGGGACAGCGTGCGCTCATCGTGGCACAGCCGAAGACGGGTAAGACAATTCTCATGAAAGATATAGCCAACGCCATTGCAGCCAACCATCCAGAAGCTTACCTGATGATGCTGCTCATCGACGAACGACCGGAGGAGGTCACCGATATGGCTCGAACCGTCAATGCCGAAGTCATCGCCTCTACCTTCGATGAACCAGCAGAGCGCCACGTGAAGATTGCCGGCATCGTGCTTGAAAAAGCCAAACGCATGGTCGAGTGCGGACACGACGTGGTCATCTTCCTCGATAGCATTACACGTCTGGCGCGCGCCTACAACACCGTCGCCCCTGCCAGTGGCAAGATTCTCTCCGGCGGCGTTGACGCTCAAGCCTTGCACAAGCCCAAACGCTTCTTCGGCGCTGCACGCAATATCGAAGGCGGTGGTTCACTCACGATTATTGCCACCGCCCTCATTGACACAGGTTCCAAGATGGACGAAGTCATCTTCGAGGAGTTCAAAGGAACTGGAAACATGGAACTGCAGCTTGACCGCGTATTGTCGAACAAGCGCATCTTCCCTGCTGTGAACATCATCGCCAGCAGCACTCGACGCGACGACCTCCTGCACGACAAGACCACACTCGACCGCATGTGGATTCTGCGCAAGTACCTTTCAGACATGACTCCGCTCGAAGCCATGACCGAACTCAAGAAGCGTCTCGAAGACACCAAGACAAACGAGGAATTCCTTATCTCGATGAATTCCTAAACAGCATCCTATAAAGAAAGGCGACGTTCAACCTCTTCACGCCAATCTCCGTTTTTCTCGACCAACATCGTCTGAATGCCTAACTCTTCGGCAACAGCGATGTTGGTCGGACTGTCATCCAGGAAAAGAGTCTCATCAGGAAGAATACCTGCATCGGCGAGCATGTGTTGGAAGATACCCTGATCGGGTTTCATGATTCCCACTTCATAGGAAGTATAGCACTTTTCCAAGTAGGAACTCAAGGGCCGACCGCTTTGGCAGAACTGCGGACTCTCTGCCCACGATTGCACAAAAGGATTGGTGTTGGAAAGCAAAAATGTACGATAACCTCGCGAACGCAAAGCATCGATATAGTCAAGCTTTCGCTCATCAACAGGTGCGCCGACATAACCGAGCCATGCGCCGAGCACTTCTTCCTGAGTGAGCGTACGGTGACAGAGTTGCTGAAGTTGTGTGATGAATTCTGCGGACGAGATACGTCCCGCCTCCAGGTCTTCAAAGAATCCTCGCTGATGGAAACGGTCGAGTCGTTGTTCGGCATCGGAAAGTCCTATGCGACGAAACGAAGCCACGGCCCCTTCCCAAGAAAGGTCGAAAATGACGCCGCCAAAGTCAAAAGCTATGTTCTTGATCATAACAAATGTGTAACAAATGAGATTCGTGGATGAAATGTGGGTCAAAAGTACAACTTTTTACCGAGTCACAGGTTAAAAAGAGACGAAAAAGCATCTTCCCACATAAAAAAACAGACAGAAAGTTGGTGGTTTCAGCAAAAAGCTCTACCTTTGCGCTCGGTTTTAAAAATACGCCCGCCGACATGGCTCAGTTGGTAGAGCAACGCATTCGTAATGCGTGGGTCCGGGGTTCGAGTCCCCGTGTCGGCTCCTCAGAAAAGAAGAAAGACCGCAGATGCTTACCATGAGTGTCTGCGTTTTTGTTATGACTAAGACAACGAAACATGTCCTGATTGCCATCGCGGTATTCCTCGGACTCGGCATCCTCACCACTCTTTGGGCGGTTCATGAGATACTGAGCCCTAACTTCCACCCCGACCAGAAAGCCTATATATATATCCGACCGGAGACCAACGAAGCTGCGATCCTTGACCAACTCCGCACCAACGGAAGAGCCCGTTCTTTGGTGGGATGGAAACTGTTGCGGATGATCGTAGGTTGCACGCCTCGCACTGGACGTTATGCCATAGAGCCCGATGACGCCACCTTGACTGTACTTCGCCGACTACGCAACGGACAGCAGGAACCTGTTCAGCTCACTCTGCCGTCAATCAGGCGGTTGCACCGTCTGGCTGGTTTGCTCTCACAGAAACTGATGCTGGATTCTGCCACAGTGGCCGATGCCTTTTCCGACAGTTGCTTTGCGGCTCAATGGGGCTACACCTGCTCTACCCTACCCGCCCTGTTTATCCCCAACACATACGAGATTTACTGGAACACACCATTGGAAACCTTCATGCAACGGATGCAGCGCGAGAACAAACGGTTTTGGGAATCTGAAGGTCGGGACGCAGCCGCCAAAGCATTGGGCTTGAGCCGTGAAGAGGTTATCACGCTGGCCAGCATCGTGGACGAAGAAACGGCCTACACACCCGAGAAGCCACGCATCGCCGGCGTCTATCTGAACCGGCTGAAACAGCAGATGCCCCTCCAGGCAGATCCCACGGTGAAGTTCGCTACCGGCAACGACACCTTGCGCCGCATCTTGGGGCATCATCTGCGCCTTCAAAGTCCTTATAACACCTATATAAATAAAGGTCTGCCTCCGGGCCCCATCCGCATACCCTCGGTGGCTGGCATCGATGCCGTCCTGCGCGCAGAACGGCACGACTTTCTCTATTTCTGTGCCAAGGAGGACTTTAGCGGCAGCCACAACTTCGCCCGCAACTTTGCCGAACACAAACAGAATGCCCGACGCTATCAACGGGCGCTAAACACAAGAGGAATCAAATAATATCCAATACAATGTCTGCAACACTTAGATTTACCGTCGTCAGCGAAGCGTTCAAAAAACGGCCCATAGAGGTACCTGCACCCGCCGAACGCCCGTCTGAGTTCTTTGCCAAGTACGTCTTCAACAGGGAGAAGATGCACAAGTATCTTCCCGCAGATGTCTTTCACAAGATGATGGACGTCATGGACGGCAACGCCACGTTGGACCTTGCCACTGCCGACACCGTGGCAGAGAGTATGAAACGATGGGCCATGAGCCTGGGCGTCACCCACATCACCCATTGGTTCCAGCCTCTCACCGAAGGAACGGCTGAGAAACACGACGGCTTCGTGGAGCACGATGGCAAGGGCGGCATGGTCGAAGAGTTTACCGGCAAACAGCTTGTGCAGCAGGAACCCGATGCCAGCTCCTTCCCCAGCGGCGGCATCCGTTCAACCTTTGAAGCTCGCGGCTATTCGGCATGGGATCCTGCCTCGCCCGTCTTCGTCATCGGCGACACGCTGATGATTCCGACCGTCTTCATTGCCTACACGGGCGAAGCTCTTGACTACAAGGCTCCGCTCAAGAAAGCCTTGCACGCCGTGGACAAAGCAGCCACCGAGGTGGCACAACTCTTCTACCCGGATGTTCGAAAAGTCATCTCCAACCTGGGTTGGGAACAAGAATACTTCCTCGTCGATGAGAGTCTCTATGTCGCACGCCCCGATCTGCTCATGACAGGACGCACGCTCATGGGGCACGATTCGGCCAAGAACCAGCAGATGGACGACCACTACTTTGGCAGCATACCCGAACGTGTTGCCGCCTTCATGCGCGACTTGGAAATCCAGGCCCTGGAGCTGGGCATCCCTTGTAAGACGCGGCACAACGAGGTGGCACCCAACCAGTTCGAGCTTGCACCTATCTTCGAAGAGACGAACCTCGCCGTGGATCACAACATGCTCATGATGATGCTCATGCGCAAGGTGGCTCGCAAACACGGCTTCCGCTGCCTGCTCCACGAGAAGCCTTTCGCCGGTGTCAACGGCAGCGGCAAGCACAACAACTGGAGCCTCTCCACCGACACGGGCATCCTCCTCCACGGCCCTGGCAAGACACAGCTCGACAACCTTCGCTTCATCACCTTTATCGTGGAGACGCTGATGGCAGTCTGGAAGCATAACGGATTGCTGAAAGCCAGCATCGTCAGTGCCACCAACGCCCACCGGCTCGGAGCCAACGAGGCACCGCCAGCCATCATCTCGTCGTTCCTCGGAAAGCAGTTGAGCGATGTCCTGGAGCACCTCGAACAAACCACTGACGACGAAATAGCCCTTGCCGGCAAGCATGAGATGCACCTCGACATCCCGCAAATTCCAGAACTGCTCATCGACAACACCGACCGCAACCGCACATCGCCCTTCGCCTTCACGGGCAACCGCTTCGAGTTCCGAGCCGTTGGCAGCGAAGCCAACTGTGCCAGCGCCATGATTGCACTGAATGCCGCCGTGGCCGAAGCCTTGATGGACTTCAAAGTACGTGTGGATGCGCTCATGGCGGCAGGAATGGAGAAGACAAAGGCTATCCTGAAAGTCGTTCGCGAAGACATCCGCACCTGCAAACCCATCCACTTCGACGGCAACGGCTATTCCGAGGAATGGAAACAGGAAGCAGCTCGTCGCGGTTTGGACACGGAAGGCTCCTGTCCTCTGGTCATCGACCGCTACCTGGACGAAACAAGCATCCAGATGTTCCGCAAGACGCACGTCTTCGAGCGTGCCGAGTTGGAAGCACGCAACGAAATCAAGTGGGAGACCTACACGAAAAAAATCCAGATTGAAGCCCGCATCTTCGGCGACCTTTGCCTGAACCACATCATCCCCGTGGCCACGCGCTACCAAAGTGCACTCATCGACAACGTACACAAGACGAGCCAGATCTTCCCTAAAGACGTGGCCGACAGCCTCTCGAACAAGAACATCAACCTCATCCAGCAGATTGCAGGTCACACCACATTCATCACTGAGAACGTGGCCAAACTGATTGAGGCGCGCAAAGTGGCCAACCGCATCGAGAGCGAGCGCGAAAAGGCCATCGCCTATCACGACACGGTGGCTCCTCTCATAGAGGCCATCCGCTACCATGTTGATAAACTGGAACTCATCGTCGATGACGAGATTTGGCCGCTTCCCAAGTACCGCGAAATGCTGTTCATCCGCTGAATTGAGCATCCACCGCCCTATGGTGGATGCGCCTTTTGTGGAGCGTAAAAGCCTCATTTTCACCATCATTAACGTTAGATTAGCTTTCCGCTTCCCTGTGTTTTTCCATATAAATCCCTCAATCCCTCACCTCTTGAGATAATAAGCTGGAAGAGAGTAGGTTGCAGGTGAGGGATTGGTGAGGAATAGGTGAGGGATGGTGAGGGATTCTAATTTTCTGCAATTTCTGACCTCCCTGCGAGAAAACCCTCACCATCCCTCA